>NZ_JBISEO010000047.1:0-738 GCF_044383795.1 Paenibacillus sp. JSM ZJ436 | reverse complement strand
CATTTCGTCGTTCGCCACGTCCTTCATCGGCTCCTAGCGCCTAGGCATCCTCCGTGTGCTCTTAGTAGCTTAACCTGATCGCTCTGGTTTGCGGTAATGTGCTCTCTTGTTCGCCTGTTTCTTGATTTAAATAAACCAAGGTGGAAACAGGCTTACAAAGGATCTCATTCCCTCAAACCTTCGCTGCTACTCTCTTATACTTCTTGGTCAATACATTGACACAAGTCGTTTGAGAAGGATCTTTCTAAAACGCAAATTCGTTTCGTTATCTAGTTTTCAAGGATCAAGGTCACTGTCTTGCGACAGGACTATTATCGTATCCTACCAGCGTCATCAGGTCAACCTGCATATTCTGGTAAAACCGATCATAGTAATCTTATGGTGGAGCCAAGCGGGATCGAACCGCTGACCTCCTGCTTGCAAGGCAGGCGCTCTCCCAGCTGAGCTATGGCCCCAAAGGGATATCAAGTTGTAAATGGTGGGCCCTAGTGGACTCGAACCACCGACCTCACCCTTATCAGGGGTGCGCTCTAACCAGCTGAGCTAAGGGCCCATATGATGCGCTTGGCAACGTCCTACTCTCCCGGGACCCTGCGGTCCAAGTACCATCGGCGCTGGAAGGCTTAACGGTCGTGTTCGGGATGGGTACGCGTGGAACCCTTCCGCCATCATTACCAAACGCATATAGGTGAGAGTTGAACTCTCAAAACTGACCAACGAGTGAGTTGGTTCTTCACC
>NZ_JBISEO010000016.1:0-78171 GCF_044383795.1 Paenibacillus sp. JSM ZJ436 | reverse complement strand
TCGTTCGGTTCGCTCGCTTGCTGCTCTTGAACGACTTGTCCGCAGAGTGGCTGATTCGAATACAACGTTTAATGTCGTGTTTTTTCAGGCTGAGTTAATTACATATATTGGTTAATCAACAAGCCTGTTATAATATATCTTCTAATTGCATTAGATTGTGTGAGAAGTTTAACTGGCTAGGTGTTTCGGAACGATATTTAAATTTATATGAAGAAGTCACTATTTAATGATAGAAGATAGAGAGGGTTGAAGATGGCATTTTTCAGTATTATTATTCCCGTTTATAATGTTGAAGGATATCTAAGAGAGTGCATTGAGAGCATCTTGATACAAGACTTTAGCGATTTTGAAATAATCTTGGTTAATGATGGATCAACAGATGGATCAAAAGCAATTTGCATTGAATATGCTCAGTGCTATCCTGAAAGGGTTAGATTAATTGATAAAGAAAATGGTGGACTTTCAGATGCTAGAAATGCCGGTATGAAAAAAGCAACAGGAGAATATCTAATTTTCGTTGATAGCGACGATTATATCACAAATAGTTCATTGAAATTATTCTATAAGGAATTAACTATACGAAAAGAAGCCAAACTTGTAACAGATATTCTTATAACACGTTTTATTCAAGTCTATTATGATGGTTCAGTAAAATACATGGATGAAAATATATCTATGCAAGAAATCAACAACTGTTCTAAGAATGTTATTGTAGATTATATATTTAAACATTCGAGAAATACATGGCCTGCACAAAGGTACATAGTAAATAAAAGTTTTGTAGAAGAGTATGATCTGGAATTTAAAAAAGGATATCTTCACGAAGATGTAGATTGGACAATGAAATTGTTTTTGTATGCTGAGCAATTTTTTTGTGTTGAGCACTATTGGTATGCGCATAGAATTGATCGTTCTGGTTCTATTACTTCAAAGCCTAACGTTAAACGAGTATTAGATGTAATCGATATAGTTAAGGACAATATAAGTGACCAAAATTTCAACAGTCTTAACAGCAATTCGAAAGTCATTATGTTTAGAAGGCTTGTAAACTCGCTTTATTCTTCAATCAGCATGTATCACTTATTTGATGAAATCGATAAAAAGATAATAGTTGAAAATTTGGACTTAAATATTGCTATATTCAAATACACATCGCAGGTTAAACATAAAATGTTTTATATTGTTTCCAAGATTTTCGGGGTCAAATTGAGTATTGGTATAATTCGTCTTTTTAATTAGTTGATACTTTGTTATAAAATACAGTTACATATTCTTCTAACGCTGCAGGAGTTGTATGATGAAAACATTAAAAAACATTATAAATAAATTTCCACTGGGAATAAGATTATTTATAAGAGAACAATTAGGCTTGAAGAATCCTATAAAGCTAAATTTGCTTAAAGTTAATCTAAGAAATGAATTTTCGATTTTTGAAGAACAAAACGTTGGTTTAAAAATAAAGGATGGATCGGAAACATGGTATAAATCATTTAAGAAATTTATTAAAGCTCAACCGGAAGAAAGTGAAGTTGCGTTTGAATTTTTCAAAGATAGTATCAGTGTATTAAAATTATCAAATTTAGAAAAAGAAAATGTGAAAGTTATACTAGTATGTGTCGTGAAAAATGATCTGCTAAAGATAAAAAACTTAGTTAAACATCATAGAAGAATAGGAGTCAAGCATTTTGCAATATTAGACAACGGTTCTAGTGATGGGACAGTAGAATGGTTAAAAGATCAGAATGATGTAGATTTGTTTTTGGTACAAGACAAATACACTACTAATCGAAGAGAAGCATGGGTAAATAAAATTATTGCTTACTACGGATTTAAAAGATGGTATCTAATATTAGATTCGGATGAGCTTTTTGCTTTTCACAAAATGGAATCGAAAAATATAGAATATCTTATAAATTATTGCGAGAAACATTCTATTGATAGAATGAGAGCAGTAATGATAGATATGTATGGTAGTGATTCATTTTACTCTGAAAATCAAGAAGGTGACTATTTGGAAAAATGTAAGTACTTTGATTTAAATAGTTATAAACATGAAAATAGAGATATTATAGACTTGATTACAGGTGGACCTAGAAGTCGAATATTTAATCAGAGGCCGTGGTTGACCAAGTATCCCTTATGTTACTTTGTAGAAGGTGATATTCAAGGAAAGTCACACTACCTATTTCCTTATAAAAAGAATAAAAATACAAAATGCTATTCAGCAATTCTACACTACAAGTTTTTACCCAGTGACTTTAAAAAATATAGAAATATTGCAACCGAAGGCAATTATTTTAACGGTAGTATACAATATAAAGATTACATCAATCACTTGGATAATTCTAATGGATTATCATTTATGGATGAACGGTCTGTCGAATACTCTGATTCTGATTCTTTATATATGATCCCAATTCTAGATAAAATTAATTTTGATGAATAAGGAAAATATTATGCGAACTGTAAAGGATATAATATCTAATTTTAGCATTATCTATTTAGGTGTACTTATTATACCGTTTCAATATGCCTTAATTGATAAATTTTTCTTTCAAATTTTAATTTTAGGCATTTCATTCTTCGGATTGATACCGCTTATAAGAAACAAAATAACTTTGGCTATTACTTACTTTAATAACGGTTATATATTACTAATATTTTATGGTTTATTTAGTACATTTATTACAAGAGATCTCACTTCTACCTATACTATATTAATTGAGATTGTTCCATATTATTTATTTTGTTTTGTATTGTCATGGCATATACTAGATAACCCGTTTCAATCTTATGACAGAACAGTTAGAATTCTGAAATTATTCTTGGCTAGCACGTTAACACTTTCATTGTATACACTCGTAGGTGACTTAAATGGGTTTAACAAATATACCAGGGTAGGGATGGAGTTGTTTGGGAGTAAGCACACTATGTTTACTTATTATCTAATGATTAGTATTTCTATAGCAACCTGGTTATATTACAAACAGATCAATAAAAAAAACAGAATCATTTATGGATTTATTATTACATTTTTGTTTTTAATATGCATTACAACAGCGATCCGTAAGGCAATTTTTATTCCAATAATCTTTTGGTTTGCTTATGTATTCATAATTTCAATAAATAGAAGGAGATTAATTGGCGGTATTTTAAAGGTAATATTATCAATTGCTTTAATTTTAATTGGTTATTCGTTACTTATGTACAATGAATATTTCGCATCTACTGTAGGAAGACGCATGGAAGGGTTTATTGCTGGTGTACTAGGAACAGGAGAAAGTGATAATTCATTCAATATAAGAATGTTATTGATAAAAAGTGCAATAGAATCCTTTATGACGTACCCTATTTTTGGGTACGGATTTGGAGCATTCCGAGATTATGCTGATAATATGATTAATATTCGACTATACGCGCATAACAATTATTTGGAGTTGCTGGCATCTTCAGGTATCATCGGATTTATTATATACTATGGCATAGTTATATTAATTTTTAAAAAATTATATATTCGCTTTAAAAAACTAGGAAATGTAATGTTTGCCTTTGGGATTGCATTGATTATATCCTTGCTGGCTAATGATTTTGCTGTCGTCAGTTATTTAAGTCTACCTTACATGACTATACTATCTATCCTTGCTTGTCTCTGTAAAATAAGCATAGATAATAACACGGAGAACATAAGTGATGAGGTGCGCTTTAAGTGAAGCTTAAATTGTCTTCCCTATCAGAGAGTATTAAAAATGTAGGGAAAATATCTACTGGAACTGTTTTGGGGCAGATTATCTCTATTATTACTTTACCACTCTTCACAAGAATGTATGGCCCAGTTGTTATTGGTAACTGGGCGTTATTTATGTCAATAGCAATTATAGTAAGATCTATTTCGGATTTGGGTTTAACTAACGCAATTATGATGGAGGATAGCGAAGAAGCAGCTGAAAAGATATATAAAGTTGTAACTACAATTAGCTTAATACTGAGCATAATTATTGGATTAAGCGTATACACTGAAATGTTATCTTGGGATTTCGGCTTAAATTCATTATTTGCAGCTATTATGCTTACTTTACTTATTTTTACGACACAGCAGATTCAGATTTGTTATACATGGTTGAATAGAAGAAAGCAATACGATTTGTTAATGAAAAACCCGATAATTAATAATTTAGCGGTAACAATAATTGCATTAACTTTAGGGATACTAGGTTTTTATGAATATGGCTACTATCTAGCAATGGTAATGGGACAAATAATAACTTTGATGCATATGAGGAGATATTTACCGAAAGAAGATATTAGTATTAGATTTAATATATATCAAGAAGTTTTTAAAAGACATAATCGATTTATTATCTATCAAATGCCCTCTAATATACTATTGCAGTTGAAAGGTCAATTTCCAACATTACTAATCAATATTTTTTTTAATGCTACAATTCTAGGGTACTATACCATTGCAATGAGGGTTTTAGGTATGCCAATTACATTTCTAGCAAATTCATTAGGAAAGGTGTTTTTCCAGAAAGCATCCGAGATCAAAAGAAAAGGTGATCAAGTAGGAGAATTCACTTTGCGATGTTTAAAAAAATCCATGAAATTATCTCTCATACCTATAATATCGATGCTATGCGTTGGGGATATAGGAATGATCTTACTGTTTGGAGATGATTTTATTGTTTCCGCAAATTTGTTAAGAGTAATGACACTCTATGGCTTTTTCTTGTTTTTATCAATGTCCGTTAATGGTATAGCTATTGTTATAGATAAACAAAACTATCTTATGATTTCTGGTATTTTTCAGTTGGTTGGAATTTATCTTGGTATGTGGCTTGGGGTAGAGGTATTTAACAATATCTATATCAGTGTATTAAGCTTAGGTATCTGTTTTAGTATAGTTCAAGTTGTGTATTTTTGTTTTATCTTTAGAATAACTAATGTGAAAATACATAAGTATTTGAAGCCACTAACAATGCAATTTGTGTTAATACTCCTAGCATATGCATTGGGAAGAAGTATATTACTGTCATTAGGCATTATTGATACTTTATAACATGGGCTGGGCTTCAACATTTTTAAGTCAACATCTATGAATTACTACATTAGAACCGAATGTTGCCTGGTTACTGTAAAATATATTGGTACTCCAGTGGTTAGTAGGGTGTGTTGTTTGAAGACACATTAAATCAAAAAAATTAAGTGAGTATCAACAAAAAGTAAAAGGTAGGCGAAAATATGCACAATATAGCAGTAGCAGGAACAGGCTACGTCGGCTTGGTAGCAGGCGTATGCTTTGCCGAAGTAGGCCATCAAGTCACTTGCGTGGATATCGACGAACATAAAGTTGAGAAAATGAAACAAGGCATATCTCCGATCTTTGAAACCGGTCTGGAAGAATTAATGCAGAAAAACTATGCTGCGGGAAGAATTAACTATACTACCGACTATCAAACCGCATATAAGAATGCAGATGCCATCTTCATCGGTGTGGGTACTCCAGAGCAGCCTGATGGGTCCGCTAATTTATCCTATATAGCGACAGTCGCAAGACAAATTGCTGAATCAGTCGAACAAGATTGCTTGGTTGTGGTCAAATCGACGGTTCCGGTGGGAACTAATGATAAAGTGGAGCAGTTCATTCAAGATTTCTTGGTTAATGATCTGAATGTGGAAGTAGCCTCTAATCCTGAATTTTTATCTCAAGGATCCGCAGTTCGCGATACGTTATATGCAGATCGCATTATTATCGGAACGGAAAGTCAATGGGCTGAAAATCTGCTAACACAGATCTATGAACCCTTTCATATTCCGATCGTATCTGTTAATCGAAGATCAGCCGAGATGATTAAATACGCCTCTAATGATTTTCTTGCTTTGAAAATTTCATATATGAACGATATTGCAAATCTGTGTGAGTTAGTCGGAGCTGATATCCAAGATGTAGCCAAGGGAATGAGCTTTGACGAGCGGATCGGTAACAAGTTCCTTAATGCCGGTGTTGGATTTGGAGGTTCCTGTTTCCCTAAGGATACGAAGGCATTGGATTATATGGCTAAACAGCACGGATATGAACTTAAAACGGTAAAGGCTGCTATCGACGTAAATGCAGAACAGAAGACCTTGCTATACAAGAAGGCTAGCAAAAGACTCATTACATTTAATGGTCTCAAGGTAGCTGTACTCGGCCTAACATTTAAACCTGGAACCGATGATTTAAGAGAAGCCGCATCGCTGAAGAATATCCCTCTATTGCTGGAGCAGGGCGCAGATATCTACGCCTATGATCCTGTCGGGGCGGAAAATTTTAAAACCATATATCCTGAGGGGAAGATTGGAAAAGGAAGCATCACTTATGTCCACGAGGTTGAACAGGCATTAGATGATGCCAACGTCTGCTTTATCTTTACTGAATGGGCAGAGGTGAAAGCTGTATCTCCTGAGGCCTACAAGAAGCTAATGAGAACACCACTATTGTACGATGGTAGAAATATCTATCCTGTTGAAGCGATGCAGGCTGCAGGAATTGAGTATCATTCTATTGGGAGAAAGCCCGCATCCCGAACAGACGTAAGGGAGGCGAGAAAAATTGAACTTGAAAAGTCTTGATCCTCGCAAAACTTATCTCGTCACGGGATCAGTTGGTTTTATCGGGTATCATCTCAGTAAAACCTTATTACAGCAAGGATGCCGAGTTATAGGTATTGATAATATTAACGACTATTACGATGTTAACCTGAAACATCATCGACTGAATCAACTGGAGAAACATGAGGATTTTAGTTTCATCAAGGGGGATATCGCTGATAAAGAGCTGATCACGAAAACCTTTGAAGTGCATAAACCGCATATTGTTATCAATCTTGCTGCTCAAGCGGGTGTGAGATATTCTATCGAAAACCCAGATGTTTATATCCAAAGTAATATCATTGGCTTCTATAACATTTTAGAGGCTTGTAGACATTACCCGGTTGATCATTTGGTATATGCCTCATCGAGTTCTGTATATGGAGCAAATAAGAAAGTTCCTTTTGAAGAATCAGATTCTGTTGATCATCCGGTTTCTCTGTATGCTTCTACTAAGAAGTCGAATGAACTAATGGCTCATACCTACAGTCATCTGTATAATATTCCTGCAACAGGACTTCGATTCTTTACTGTATATGGTCCCATGGGAAGGCCTGACATGGCGTACTTCGGCTTTGTCAACAAATATTTTGCCGGAGAACCTATCCAGATTTTTAATAACGGTGACTTTGAGCAGGACCTTTATCGGGACTTTACTTATATAGATGATATCATTGAAGGAATTGATAGATTATTGAGTAACCCGCCTGATGGAGACATTCAGCACAAGGTATACAACATCGGCAACAATAATCCGGAGAAGTTAATGGTATTCATAGTCACGCTAGAGAAAGCGCTAAGTCATGCATTGGGCAGAGAAGTGCAGTTCGAAAAACAATTCAGGCCTATTCAGCCCGGTGATGTACCCGCTACTTATGCCTCAACGGATTTACTGCAAAAAGCGATAGATTTCAAGCCAAAGACTTCAATTGAAGAAGGGTTGCTAAAGTTTTCCAACTGGTATGTCGATTATTATAAGGTGAAGTGATTTTTCATAGACGTAGAGTCTGAATACAAAGATCTGAGAGGTACTGCGATGAATGAAGTGCAAATAAGAAAGCGTAGACGTAGAAAAAAGAAATCTAGAAAAGCCTTATGGATAACTCTCATTGTCCTTCTTGTTGTAGGTGGTGGTGGATGGGCTGCTGTCCATCATATTACCCATCGTGACGTTCAGGCGGAGGATATCGGAGTCGAGCAAGATTTCTTCGATTTCTCTGAATTTGATCTGGAGATGGATCCCGGGTTAGAAGCAGATCATCAGCCTGAAAGTGCTAAAGGGGGCGGACAAGGGGCCGTTAGTCCTGAGCAGGACGACGATCCAGCTACAGAAGAGGAATCACCGGCTAGCAGCGAAGCATCACCTCTGGAGGGAGGAAATTCATCTTCGCCAGTTAATGAGCAGCCTGACTCCAAAGATCAACCGGGTCAAACAGGACAGACCGAGAACACAATGCCTGAACCGGTATTAGACCCTAAGGAGAAGATCGAGAACAAGTATACAGCCGTTTTTAATAAACTTGAAGATATCGCACTGTCGAGACTCGACACGTTGGCAGCAAATGCTATTAAAGACTACAAGTCTGGGCGTTCCTTGGCAGATATCTCTTCTACGTATACGAGTGCGGCCAATAAGCTGCAGGATAAGGTGGACGGAGCCTTCTACAGTCAATTGAATCTCATGAAACAGGATTTACAGGCAAACGGTTTAGATATCAGCCTTGCAGCAACAGCGGAGAATAAGTACAAGGAGGCTATTTCCTCTAAAAAATCAGAATTAATGAATAAAGTGATACAAATCTCAGGCCCATAACTATTATATAGTCTATGATCACTAACGTGACTTGTTCTACAAGACAGAAGTAGAATTGCAGCTACACAATCAATCAACAAGTATTACTATATGAAATAAATGAGGAAAATTATGATGATTCAGCAGCAAGAGAATTTGACTCTTCTATTGGATGAATATATAGCTGAAGTGCTTCCTTCTAAGCTGTGGGGAAAGTCCAAGCAGCTGGAAAGAATGAGAATTCAGCGCTTTCTTGATTTTATGTTGAGCACTTGGTGTACGGTGATAGATCCCATTGTCATTGAACGCTGGATTGATTATATGAGTCGAAGGATCCTCCGCAAAGGGAACCTTCAGTACCGGCAACTAGAGGAGTACCGGGCGGCAGTTATGAAGTTTTATTTATGGACTCTGGAGCGAAAGAATGTAGAGCAGCACCCTGAATCAATATTATCGGAGACCCAGGTGTGGACTGAATCGAGAAAATTCATGGGGAATAGGGGCATTCGTCCACTGAGGGATAAAACGATTCTTATAATGATTCATACTATGGAAATAAAGGTTCCGCAGTTGATCTCTTTAAATATTGAAGATGTTAATCCTGCAGATCCCAATTTGCTTAGAGAATCTTCTGTGACCACTTTGTGGATAAAGGGGATTTCGTATGGCACTCGAAAAATGCCTCGAGAGCTTGCTTATGCGTTAGCGGACTACTTAGAACATGAGCGCCATCGAGATGTTACCATTCAAGCTACCGACTCGCCATTGTTTCTGAATTCGATTGAAATTCCTAATCGCAGCCCTACAGGCCGTCTATCATTAGGTAATGTGTATCGAATATGTAGAAAGCTGCGGTAAATGTCAAGCTGGAACCAGGTTTTATGAGCTATGGAGGGATCATAGTGGAATATACAGACTTACCTGAACGCATGGAAAATAAAGTGTTGAGATTATATTTTGTTCAATTTTTAAATTATTTAAATGAGGGCTCGATGTCTATTGAACGTGCTTTGTATCATTTGAAAGAACTGACTTGCAGGCAGTGGTATACGTTCGAGCTATTGGATGAGCAGATTCGCCAGTCTATTGATGAGTGGCTCATTCAGATATGGGATCCACATTCAGTAGAGAAAGCGGAAGTTATCACCTTTATTGTTGCTAATCTCGGTTTAACAGACACTTATGCTTTCCTGAAGCAGATATATAGTTCCATTTCTTCAGAAGAAGTTAAAATTATTGTAGGTGATACCATTAGGGAGTTGAAAGATAGTGCAGCAAACCCTTATATGGAGTTGAATCAGCATTTTGTAATGTAAACCTTAATGATGTTTTAATTTATTGTTTCAAAACAACACGCCACGGGTAAAAACTCCATGACAGCCTTTTCATTTTCGATTCCTGCCCGAATTGCCGCTGCGTTGACAACGCAAGTGACCCGGTGGTATAGTCGAAAATGTGGACAGGGTGCCACACTTTATTTGATGATGAAGGGAATGTTAGTGCATGCAAGGTAAAGTTAAATGGTTCAACGCTGAGAAGGGTTATGGCTTCATTGAGACAGAAGAAGGCGGCGACGTATTCGTACATTTCTCCGCAATCCAAACCGAAGGTTTCAAGACCCTCGAAGAAGGACAAGACGTGGAGTTTGAAATCGTTGAAGGCGCGCGTGGACCGCAAGCAGCTAACGTAATCAAATTATAATCATCCCGGCTTGGCCGACCTACATATAATGGTTCGATGGTTAACAATTAAAGATTCGTAGCGAGAAGACCCTGGAGGATCCGGGGTCTTTTTTATGGACTTATGGTGACTATGAAGGTGACAAAAAGCTTCTTTTTACATCCCCATAACAAAGTGCTATAATGAAGGAGCAAAGGAGGAGTGCCCTATGCAATTCAGTATTCGAGGACAACAAATTGAAGTGACCGACGCCTTGAAGGACTATGTTGACAAGAAGCTCAGCAGACTCGAAAAGTATTTCGATGCACCCCCCACCTCGGAAGGTTATGTCACGTTGAACGTGATCCGGGGATTGCACACCGTGGAGGTGACCATTCCCTTGCCGGGCGTAATGCTCCGTGCAGAGGACCGAAGCGACGATATGTATGCTTCCATTGACGCGGTTGTGGACAAGCTGGAACGTCAGATCCGCAAGCACAAGACCAAGCTGAACCGCAAGTTCCGCCAAGAGGGCAGTCTGAAGACGCTCTTCGTGGAGAATGGCTCGGCGGCCGGTGTGGTTGCGCTGGATCAGCCGGAAGAAACCGATGATGATGATCTGGAAGTGGTGCGTACCAAGCGGTTTACGATGAAGCCGATGGACGTGGAGGAAGCGATCTTGCAGATGAACATGATTGGCCATGATTTCTTTGTCTTTACTAATATTGATTCACAGCAAGTGAATGTCGTGTACAAGCGGGATGACGGTAAGTACGGCCTCATTGAGCGGGACTAGCGGTCAGCGCTTGCAGGAAGCGGGATTCTTATGATGAGATCCTCTGGCAGGTGTAACGCAGGACCGAATCTTGCGCTGAATGACCTTGATCTTACCTGAAAAGGCTCATTTTCGTGACGACCGGTTAAACCATCCAGGATGGTGCGCTGCTCGGTACAGGACAATGATGAAACATGCAACGTAAATGTAAGGGGAGCCCTGCCGCTGGATCGCGGCAGGGCTCTTTAATGTGAGCCCGGAAGTCTCTCTTTGTGTTGCGGCATCTCTTACAAACTGTTACAATTCATATAACGTTTATCCTGCGGAAGAGGGCTGGTCCCTGAATGGCAGGATTATCACTATTTATTGAGGATATTGAGCTTCAACTGATCGATTTCATCCAGACAGCCCTTTGATCGTGAGTATGAAATCGGTTTGATTATATTCGTTTTGCACGAAAGGGGTAAACCATGCTAGGACTTGTCAAGAAGATCTTCGGCGACACCAACGAGCGTGATGTCAAGCGTCTGATGAAAACAGTCGATGTGATTAATAATATGGAGCCTGAGTTTCAGGCACTCTCGGACGAGCAGCTGCAGGCCAAGACGGTAGAGTTTCGCGAGCGCCTGGAGAAGGGAGCTGCACTGGACGAGCTGCTGCCGGAAGCCTTTGCGACCGTGCGCGAAGCGTCCAGACGAACCCTGGGCAAACGCCATTATAATGTTCAGCTTCTCGGAGGCATGGCTCTTCACGAAGGCCGCATTGCCGAGATGAAGACGGGTGAGGGCAAGACGCTGGTCGGCACCCTTCCGGTCTATTTGAACGCGCTGAGTGGCAAAGGTGTTCACGTGGTTACCGTCAACGATTATCTGGCAACACGGGACAGCGAAGAGATGGCGCAGATTTACAACTACCTGGGCATGACGGTTGGAGTCAACTTGAGCGGGATGGAGCATACCCAGAAGCAGGAGGCGTATGCCTGCGACATTACGTACGGCACGAACAATGAGTTCGGCTTCGATTACCTGCGCGACAACATGGTCCTGTATAAGGAACAGATGGTCCAGCGTCCTCTTCATTTCTGCATCATTGATGAGGTGGACTCCATTCTCGTCGATGAAGCCCGGACGCCGCTCATCATCTCTGGACAGGCCCAGAAATCGACAGAGCTCTATTATGCCGCAGACCGTTTCGTTAAACGCCTGGAGGCAGAAGAGGACTTCACGGTCGATATCAAGGTCAAGGCTGTATCCCTCACCGAAAAAGGGGTCGCCAAGGCGGAGCGCGCCTTCGGCATTGATAACCTGTACGATCACAACCATGTGACGTTGAATCATCATATTGTACAAGCGCTGAAAGCTAACGTCATTATGCGCCGCGATGTAGATTATGTCGTGACAGAAGATGAAGTCGTGATCGTCGATGAGTTCACAGGCCGCCTGATGGCCGGCCGCCGCTACAGCGACGGGCTGCACCAGGCGATCGAGGCGAAGGAAGGCATCGAGGTCCAGAACGAAAGCATGACGCTCGCTACGATTACGTTCCAGAACTACTTCCGGATGTACCGCAAGCTGGCCGGCATGACCGGTACGGCGAAGACAGAGGAAGAGGAATTCAAGAAAATCTATGGCCTGGAAGTGCTGCAGGTGCCGACGAATCGTCCGAACCAGCGCGTGGACAAGCCGGATGTGGTCTACAAGAGTGTAGACGGCAAGTTCAAGGCGGTTGTGGAAGAGATTGTGGAGCGCCACAAGAACAATCAGCCGATCCTTGTCGGCACGGTATCCATCGAGAACTCCGAGCGCCTGTCAGACATGCTGAAGCGCAAAGGTGTCAAGCATAAGGTGCTGAACGCGAAATACCATGCGGAGGAAGCAGAGATTATCTCCCGTGCGGGACAGCCGGGAGCGGTGACGATTGCCACCAACATGGCGGGCCGCGGTACGGACATCCTGCTGGGTGAAGGCGTACAGGATATTGGCGGTCTGCACATTATCGGCACCGAGCGCCATGAATCCCGCCGGATTGATAATCAGCTTCGCGGTCGTGCCGGACGTCAAGGCGATCCCGGCTCCACCCAGTTCTACCTGTCGCTGGGCGACGAGCTTATGAAGCGCTTCGGTACGGATAACGTGCTGAATATGATGGAGCGTCTCGGTTTTGAGGAAGATCAGCCGATTGAGAGCCGCATGATTACCCGGGCGGTCGAGTCCGCGCAGAAGCGCGTTGAGGGCAATAACTTTGACCTGCGGAAGGTCGTTCTGCAGTATGATGATGTGATGAACCAGCAGCGCGAGATTATCTACAAGCAGCGCCGTGAAATTCTGGAGTCCGGAGACATTAAGCAGATCGTGCTGGACATGATCAAGCCGGTGATCGACCGGGTCGTTGAGGCACACTGTGCGGATGACATTCCAGAGAACTGGGAGCTGGAGGAGGTTGCGGAATACGTTAACAGCAAGCTGCTGGAAGAAGGCGCCGTAACCCGGGACGAGCTGTGGGGCAAGGAAATGAACGAGATTTCCGAATATCTCTTCGAGCGTGTGATGAAGAAATATGCCGAGCGTGAGGAATCCATCGGTACCGAGCTTGTCCGTGAGTTCGAGAAGGTCATCGTGCTGCGGGCAGTGGACAGCAAGTGGATGGACCATATTGATGCAATGGACCAGTTGCGTCAAGGTATTCATCTTCGCGCCTATGGCGGTACAGATCCGCTTCGCGAATACCAGTTCGAAGGTTTTGAAATGTTCAACACCATGATTGCTACGATCCAGGAAGAGGTTTCTACCTACATTATGAAGGCACAGATCCAGTCCAATCAGGAGCGTCAAGCGGTTGTGGAGGAGAGCCAGGTGTCCACGAACGGCGAGACTGCCCAGAAGCGTCCGGTACAAGTTAAGGACGAAGCAGGGCGGAATGAGCCTTGTCCATGCGGCAGCGGCAAGAAGTATAAGAACTGCCATGGGCTGAACGCATAATTGTATAAATATCGGGCTGCCGTGAGTGCAGTCCTTTTCCCGAACTCCCTTGAGTACGAGCTATGGAGCATCACTCTGACCGTTAGGTCCGGTGCTGTTCCTGCCCGCTGCTTGAGGGAGTTTATGTGCACCGTGATGTATAGCGTCTGAGGAACGTTTTTCCTGGCGGTCAGGGTATAATAGAGAGAAGTGCTAACCAAGAAAGGACGAGATATGATGATCGATCCAAGCATCAAGCAAGACCTTCGCGAAATCAGCAAGAAACTTACCAACCTTAGGGGGTCTCTTTGACTTAGATCTCAAGCAGGAATTGATTGAGAACTTTGAAGAGAAAATGGCCGCGCCCGATTTCTGGGACGATAATGAGAAGGCGCAGGGAATTATCGCGGAGATGAATGCGGTGAAATCCTCGGTCGATAAATACGAGAAGCTGCAGCAGGATTACGACGACATGGTCGTCATGATCGAGCTGGCTGACGAAGAGGGCGACGATGAGCTTGTCGGCGAGCTGGGGCAGTCCGTAGAGGAGCTTGTCAAGCGCCTGGAAGAGTTCGAGCTGCAGCTGCTGTTGAACCAGCCTTATGACAAAATGAACGCGATTCTGGAGCTGCATCCCGGCGCCGGCGGTACAGAGTCACAGGACTGGGGCCAGATGCTGCTTCGCATGTACACCCGCTGGGCGGAGAAGAGCGGCTTTAAGGTGGAGACGCTGGACTATCTGCCTGGGGATGAAGCGGGCATCAAGAGTGTGACGCTGCTGATCAAGGGCTTCAATGCTTACGGCTACTTGAAGGCGGAAAAAGGCGTGCACCGTCTCGTCCGAATCTCGCCGTTCGACTCCTCGGGCCGTCGCCATACATCCTTTGTCTCCTGTGACGTGGTTCCGGAGATTACGGACGATGTGGAAGTGGAGATTCGCACCGAGGATCTCAAGATTGATACGTACCGCGCGAGCGGCGCTGGTGGACAGCATATTAACACGACAGACTCGGCCGTAAGGATTACGCACCTTCCGACGGGTGTAGTCGTCACCTGTCAGAACGAGCGCTCCCAGATCAAGAACCGCGAGCGGGCGATGACGATGCTTCGCTCCAAGCTGTATGAGCGCAAGATTGAAGAGCAGCAGCAGCATCTGGCTGAGATCCGCGGCGAGCAGTCGGATATTGCGTGGGGCAGCCAGATCCGTTCTTATGTCTTCCATCCGTACAGCATGGTTAAGGATCATCGCACCCAGGTAGAGACGGGCAATGTAGGCGCGGTCATGGACGGCGATCTGAATCTGTTTATTGACGGGTATCTACGCAGTCAGATCAAGCAGGACGTGAAGTAAAGGAGCGAACAATCTCTGATGTCATCTTCTCACCGCCGCCGCCGGCGAGAGCCGTGGATTCCGGTGAACGGACCGGTTCGCCGGGCGGCGGACCTGATTTTTATGACGGCAGGGTCATTGATGATGGCCCTGTCGTTCAATTTGTTTTTCCTGCCGAACGGCATTGCATCGGGTGGGGTAGCAGGGCTGTCTATCCTGGCGCAGGAATGGCTGGGGATACAGCCGGCGTATACGCAGTGGGGCATGAATATTCCGCTGTTCCTGCTCGGCTTTTTGCTGCTGGGTCGGGAGTATGGCCTGCGTTCCCTGCTGGGCAGCATCATTCTGCCTCTGTTCGTCTACCTGACGCAGGACTGGGCGGCGCCTACGGGAAATCCGCTGCTGGCAGCGATCTACGGCGGGATCGGGGTCGGAATCGGCCTGGGACTCGTCTATCGGGGCCGGGGCTCCACCGGCGGACTGACAATTCTTGCTCAGCTCGTGCAGAAGTATACGGGGCTTAGCTTCTCCTTCAGTGTCGTGCTGCTGGACGGCATCGTCATTCTATCCGCGGCCTGGGTGCTGTCTCTGGAGCAGGCGCTGTATGCCCTGATCGGACTTTATGTGACCGGAAAGGTCATCGACACGGTGGAGATGGGCTTTAACTTCACCAAAGTGGCTTATATCATCTCCGACCACACCGACTCCATCACACGAGCCATTCTGGAGGATCTGGACCGCGGCTTGACCAAGCTGACCGCCGAGGGCGGATATACAGGAGAGCATCGCACGGTGCTGATGGTCGTTGTAGGACAGAATGAAATTCCAAGGCTGAAGACCGTCGTTCAAGCGGTTGATCCGCAAGCGTTTGTCATTATCAGCAACGCGCATGAGGTGCTGGGCGAAGGATTCAAGATGAAGTAAATTTCGGGAATGCATAGAGGCTGGCGCCAAGGCCCAGCCCGGCATTTCACCGCTTTCTCCCTGCCTGCGGACGTGGTGCCGCTGGGCGAGGGGGAAAGCTTTTTTAGCATTCCATAAGTATAAGCGCTTACATAACTTCATCTTCAAAAGGAGATAGGGTGCGGAAGAGGCGGAATATTTTTGTAGATTCCCCTATTCATTTCTGCAAGCACTGTCGATATATAAAGTTAATACACATTTAAGTTTACAAAAGAGAAAGAGGGAGTCAGTCAAGATGGATGTCATAGAGCAAATGAAGCTAAAGGATACATCTAGTAAGAACAGAATGATGGTGATTGCCATGGGGATCACACTGATTGCGGTAACCTCCTTGTACCTGCTGTCTGGAGGCAGACGCTTGGCCGTTGTCTATGGTGTTGCACTAGCTTGCATCGTGCTGTCTTATTTGATATGCAGTTATGCGCTGAAGAAACCGTACGCCTTTCCGCTCACCGCTATTATTCTGGCGTACATCTTCACGGCAATCGGAAACTGGATGGATGGCTCCTCAATCGCCGTCATTCTGATCATTTATTTCTTATTGGTATTCTCGGCGATGCAGCTTCGGCTGAAATGGTTTCTGACCGGATTTATAGCGGGCTTGATCAATATGGTTATGAATTCTGTCTTATCGTCAGAGGAAGGCATCGTGCAGCTGTACACCTTCGCGATCTTGTTGTATCTCCTGATGGGCATGATGATGATCGTCATCATTCGTATCTCGGACGGCCAGTTCAAGCAAATATCAGAGCTGCTTGCCCGTACGTCTGAAGAGGCGGCAGCGCGTTCAAGGGAGAAGAGTGAGCTGGAGAATGCCGTAACGAAGATTACGGTGAGCATTCAGGGAATGAATGAGCGGATTCAGCAGCACAAGACAGCCCAGCGCGAGATGGCGTCTGCGGTCGATGAAATGTCCCGGGGCGGCCAGAGTCAGTCGCAGCAAATTTCCGATATTGCCCAGCACGCGGCTGAAACGAAGCAGGGAATGCAGAGTCTATGGGATACCTCGATTCAGCTGAAAAGCGAGTCGGCTGAGATTAATGAAGAAGCGAAGGAAGGCCGAAGCAAAATGGACCAGCTGGCCTCAGACCTGAGCCGCCTGAACCTTAACATCCAAGAGATGAACACCTCGTTTGAGGATGTGGCGAATGTACTGGATGAAACGAATGAATTAACCGACTCCATCCGTAACATTACCCAGCAGACCCAGCTGCTGGCCTTGAACGCTTCTATCGAGGCCGCGAGAGCAGGGGATGCAGGAAGCGGCTTCGCTGTGGTGGCGGGAGAAATCCGCAAGCTGTCAGAGCTGACCTCCCGGACGACGGAGCAAATTACCGTCAACCTGATGAGGCTCAATCAAGGCAGTGCTAATACGATGGAGCGAATGAACGACAGCGGCCGGAATATTGCCCGGAATCTGGAGGCCTCTCAGGAGGTGTCTGCCTATCTCGATAAAGCGTCCCGGACGCTGGCTCATCTGGACGAGAATCTGGTTCATTTCACCGAGTTATCCCGGCAAGTGATGGGGCAGTCGGCCGAGATTGAATCTGCGACCGGAGAGCTGGCCTCCATTATTGAAGAGACCTCAGCCAGCCTGGAGCAGATGAGTGCCTCGATCGAGACGCTCACCCAGGACAGCGAGACGATCGCAGAAGGCATGAGCCAGGCCGCACAGCAGGCTCAAGAAATGATCAAGTAAGCATCGCCGAAGCAGCGTGGAGGGAGGCCCTCTGCGCTGCTTTTTTTATGGAGTCCAAGGTGAGGCAGAAATTCTGCTGCCGGGAGAGCGAATTTTAGAGAACCTCTTTAATCTCAGGGCGAATAGGGTCTATAATGGAACATAATGGCTGGGGGATTCATTCACGAATGCGAGGCAGAGATGTACGCAGGTGGAGCATCATGCCAGCAACTTCCCGGTTGTATTAATATGAATACAGTCGTATAATAATACATATTTATGAGACGGATAAAGTATAGGCACCTTCGTGTCAGCAAGCCGCTGTACGATACAGGTGTCAACGGGAGAGGATGAATTCAAGATGGCAGAGCAGCATATCAGAGTCGCAATTGTCGGTTCAACCGGATACGGGGGCGTGGAGCTGATCCGGCTTCTTCAGCACCATCCGAACGTGGAGATCACCTCGGTGATCTCCTCGTCCAGTTCCGGGGTGCCGATCTCGGACGGCTTTCCGCATTTGACGAATATAATCAAGCGCAACCTGGACGGTGTAGACCCGGCAGAGATTGCAGAGAGGGCGGACCTGGTGTTTACAGCTACGCCGTCAGGGGTCAGCGCAAAGCTGGTGCCTCAGCTGCTGGAGGCGGGCCTTAAGGTGGTCGACCTGTCCGGCGACTTCCGGCTCAAAGACGGCGCAGCATACGAAAAGTGGTATAAGCATGACGCTCCCGATGCTGACGTGCTTGCATCAGCGGTCTACGGTCTTTGCGAAATTTATGGCGAGCAGGTGCGGGAGGTGGATTTCATCTCAAACCCCGGCTGCTACCCTACCGCCACGCTGCTGGGCCTGATCCCGGCGCTGAAGGCAGGCTGGATTGATCACTCCGGCATCATTATTGATGCCAAGTCGGGAGTGTCGGGTGCGGGCCGCGGCACGAGCCTGACGACCCATTATGCGGAAATCAACGAGAACTTCAAGGCGTATAAGGTGAATAAGCATCAGCATATTCCGGAGATCGAGCAGGTACTCTCCCAGGAATCCGGACAGGAGGTAACGGTGACGTTCACCACCCATCTGGTCCCGATGACGAGGGGCATCATGAGCACGATGTACGCACCGCTGCTGGGTCATTACTCGGAAGAGGATTTTATACAGCTGTACCGGGAGTACTACAAGGACCGCCCGTTCGTCCGTGTTCGCAGTCAGGGCATTTGGCCTTCGACGAAGGAAGTGAGCGGCTCCAATTTTTGCGATATCGGCTTTGCAGTGGATGAAAGAACCGGAAGAGTCACAGTCATATCGGTAATTGATAATGTGGTGAAGGGCGCGGCAGGCCAGGCGATCCAGAACCTGAATCTGATGATGGGATGGGAGGAAAGCCTCGGTCTTGCGTTTACACCGGTGTATCCGTAAGGCAGAGGCGCGCATATGGGAGAGAAGCTGTACACGGTAGTTGAGGACGGAAGCATAGTTACGCCACAAGGGTTTCGGGCTGGCGGCCTGCATTGCGGATTGAAAAAAACCGAGCGCAACGATCTGGGGCTGGTGCTCTGCGATGTGCCGGCCGTATCGGCGGCAGTGTATACGACGAATGCCTTTCAGGCGGCACCGCTGAAGGTAACGCGGGAAAGCCTTGTGAATGGAAGTCTGCGCGCAGTAATTGTAAACAGCGGGAATGCCAACGCCTGCACAGGCAAGCAGGGGGAAGAGGATGCATACCGCATGCGCGCTTTGACGGCAGCCCGGTTTGATCTGGCGGAGGAGGATGTCGCTGTAGCCTCGACCGGAGTCATCGGAGAGCTGCTCAAAATGGATCGTGTCGAGAGCGGCATCGCAGCCCTGCCGGAACAGATCCATCCTGCGGCCGAGGGCGCAGAGGCGTTCAGCCAGGCGATTCTGACAACGGATCTGGTCAAAAAAGAAGCCTGCGTCGCTGTTCAGGTCGGCGGAAAGACCGTAACGATTGCCGGTGCCGCGAAGGGATCGGGTATGATTCATCCCAACATGGCCACCATGCTGGGCTTCATGACGACCGATGCCACAATTTCGCCCGATGCGCTGCAGCAGCTGCTGCGAAGCACCACGGATCTGACCTTTAATATGATTACCGTCGATGGAGATACAAGCACGAACGACATGCTGGTTGCCATGGCGAGCGGCCTTGCGGACAACGACACGTTGACGCCGGAGCACCCGGATTGGGAAGCTTTCGCGGCGGGCTTCGGCTACGTCTGTCAGGTGCTGGCGAAAGCCATCGCCCGAGACGGTGAAGGAGCAAACCGCCTGATCGAGGTGCGTGTTGCCGGCGCGGAATGCGACAGCGACGCCCAGGCCATTGCGAAGACGATCATCGGCTCCAGTCTGGTGAAATCCGCCATGTTCGGCGCCGATGCCAACTGGGGACGCATTATTGCGGCAGTCGGCCGGGCCGGACGTCCGGTCAATCCGGAGACGGTGGACATTGCCATCGGCCCGATTGCCGTGCTGGAGCAGTCCAGGCCGCTTCCTTTTGACGAAGAGGCCGCCCTTGCTTATTTGCAGGGCGATACCATTCACATTGATGTCCATCTGCATACCGGCAGTGGCTCAGCCGTCGCCTGGGGCTGCGATTTGACTTATGATTATGTACGAATTAACGCGGCTTACCGCACCTAATCCACCATAAACATCAGAATTTATGACCATTCACCTGCATCACAGGCAAGGGAGGACAGCACATGGATAGCATTACAGGAAGCGGGGCCCCGCAGCGCCAGCCGGCAAGCTTTGTCATGAAGTGCGGCGGCAGTACGCTGGCTGCGCTTCCGGACAATTTTTTTGAGGACTTAAGGTTGCTGCAGGAGCAGGGGAACCAGCCGGTCATCGTGCATGGCGGGGGTCCTGCCATCTCGGGGAACCTGGAGCGGCTCGGCATTGAGACAGAGTTCGTCAACGGACTGCGCAGAACGACGGAGGACGTTCTGGACGTGGTTGAAATGGTGCTGGCCGGCAGCATTAACAAGCAGATTGTGCGGCGCATACAGGCGGCAGGCGGCAGGGCGCTGGGACTGTCAGGCTCGGACGGCGGCCTCATTCAGGCAAGGCCGGTAGACAACAGCGCGGAGGTCGGATTTGTCGGTGAGGTTACCGAGGTCCGGTCCAACATCATCTCCGGCATTCTGGACCTGGGCTATATGCCGGTCATTGCCCCGATCGGGGTGGATGAGTCCGGACAGCGGTATAACATTAACGCCGACACAGCCGCAGGGGCCGTCGCCTCTTTTCTCGGAGCAGCCCGAATGATTGTCGTGACGGATGTCCCAGGAATCATGAAGGACAGCGGCAGCGGCAAGGCCGTACTCCCGGCGGTTACGGTTCAGGAGATTGATGAGATGATTGCATCTGGCGAAATATACGGCGGCATGATTCCGAAGGTGAAGGCAGCGGTCAGCTGCATTCACGGTCAGGTTCAAGAGGTCGTCATTGTGGACGGCAGTGTGCCGGGAATTTTGAGCCGGGTATTGTCCGGCGAAGAGATCGGTACGCGTATCGTTCAGCCTAAATAAAACCAAGATGGGATAAGGAGCGTGACAAGCATGGCCAAGGAACAGCAGCCACAAGCAGCACAGCAAGGAGAGGCGGGATTAAGCCCGCTTTTTCCGACGTATGCAAGATACCCGATCAGCCTGGTCAAGGGTGAAGGAAGCTGGCTGTGGGATGATCAAGGGAATAAATATCTCGACTTTATGTGCGGCCTGGCGGTCACGAACCTCGGCCATGCTCCGAAGCAGGTGAAGGAGAAGCTGAAGGCTCAGCTCGATGAGCTGTGGCATGTGTCGAACCTGTTCCACATTCCGGGACAGGAGAAGGCGGCAGCGCTGCTGACGCAGCATACCTGTGCAGACGCGGTGTTCTTCTGCAACAGCGGAGCTGAGGCGAACGAAGCGGCCATCAAGCTGGCACGCCGGTATCATCAAAAGGTGCTGGGCAACGGGCGTTTCGAGATCATCACCTTTACCCAGTCCTTCCATGGCAGAACCCTCGCCACCCTGACCGCAACCGGACAGGACAAGGTGAAGGAAGGCTTCCTTCCGCTGCCAGCCGGCTTCAAGACGGTTCCTTTGCATGATGTAAAAGCGCTCGAGAGCGCCATCACCTCCTCCACTGCCGCCATCATGATCGAGATGGTTCAGGCGGAGGGCGGCGTGTATCCGGTTGATCCGGCTTTCGTTAAAGCCATTCAGGAGCTTTGCCAGAAGCACGGCCTGCTGCTCATCGTCGATGAGGTGCAGACGGGCATGGGGCGTACGGGCAAGCTGTTCGCGCATGAGCATTACGGGCTGCAGCCTGATATTTTTACCTCGGCCAAGGGCCTGGGCTCGGGCTTCCCGGTCGGTGCCATGCTGGGCAAAGGATATTTGCGTGAAGCTTTTGCTGCCGGCAGCCACGGCTCAACCTTCGGCGGAACGCCGATGTCCATGGCGGTGGTGCAGGCTACCCTCGAGACGATGGTGGAGGAGAACGTGCCGCAGCGCGCAGCTGAAAGCGGACAATATCTCGTAGCGCGGCTTCATGAGGAGCTGGGCGGACACTCTTTTGTTAAAGATATTCGCGGCAAGGGGCTGCTGATCGGGATTGAATGTGCGGACGCAGTAGGAGAGATTGTGCTGGAAGGTCAGCGCCGGGGCCTGCTGTTCGTAACGGCAGGACCGAATGTGATCCGCCTGCTGCCTAATCTGCTTGTAAGCAAGGAAGAGATCGATCAGGCGGTCAGCCTCTTAGCAGAGCTGATTCAAGAGCACACCGCGGTAAAATCCTTGTAACAGGGGCAGCCTGGGGCATGTCATGTTACAATAGACTATAAAGCTAAAGGAAGCAGAGAAGGAGGCAGCTGCATGAGCGTGAACGGACAGGTACAGCCCATGACGTTAAAAGGGCGCGATATGATCGAGCTCGACGACTATACCCCGGAGGAAATTCAGTATTTACTGGATTTCGCCATCGAGCTGAAGCGCAAGCAGAAGAACGGTGAAGTGTTTGAGCCGCTGAAGGGAAAGACGATCGGATTGATTTTTGAGAAATCGTCCACACGGACACGGGTTTCGTTTGAAGCCGGCATGTTCCAGCTGGGCGGACACGCTTTGTTCCTCAGCAAGAATGACATCCAGCTGGGACGCGGTGAGCCGATCAGCGATACGGCGCAGGTGATGTCCCGTTATCTGGACGGCATCATGATCCGGACCTTCGGTCATGACAATGTGGTCAATCTGGCGCGCTACGCCTCCATTCCGGTCATCAACGGCTTGAGCGATGCCGCTCACCCTTGTCAGGTGCTGGCAGATCTGCAGACGATTCTGGAGCACAAGGGCAAGCTCGCCGGTCTCAAAATGACGTATATCGGCGATGGCAACAACATGGCCCACTCGCTGCTGATCGGCGGTGCCAAGATGGGCATGCATGTCGCTGTGGCGAGCCCTGAAGGGTATGCGCCGGATGAGCGTATTGTGGAACTGAGCAAGAGCATCGCGCAGGAAACCGGAGGACAAATTACGATCACTCATCATCCCCTGGAAGCGGCGCAGGATGCGGATGTCATCTATACGGATGTTTGGGCCAGCATGGGCTTTGAAGAGGAGCAGAAGCAGCGTGAGGCGGCTTTTGCCGACTATCAGGTGAATGAGGAGCTGGTCAAGGCGGCGAAGCCGGACTATCTGTTCCTGCACTGCCTGCCGGCGCACCGCGGCGAAGAGGTCAGCGAGGGCGTAATTGACGGCGGCAACTCGGTGATTTTTGACCAGGCGGAGAACCGTCTGCATGCACAAAAAGCATTGATGGCCGCGCTGATGGCGGATTGATTCCCGCGAAACCAACCTATAGAAATCCGGGTATGACAGGCATAACATCTGCGCCCGGCAAGAGAGGACGTTAAATTCATGGCAAAACCTAAAATTGTGCTCGCCTACTCCGGCGGGCTGGATACCTCCATTATTTTGAAATGGCTGAAAGAAACCTATGATGCAGAAATTATCGCCTTTACGGCAGACATCGGGCAAAAGGAAGAGCTCGACGGCCTGGAGGAAAAAGCGCTCGCTACGGGAGCTTCTAAAGTGTACATCGACGATCTGCGCGAAGAATTTGCTCAGGATTTCATCTATCCGATGTTTCAGTCCGGGGCTCTCTATGAAGGACAATACCTGCTGGGCACAAGCATTGCCCGTCCGCTGATCGCGAAGCGGATGGTGGATATTGCGCGCGCTGAAGGCGCAACTGCTATTGCCCATGGCGCTACCGGCAAAGGCAATGACCAGGTGCGCTTTGAGCTGGGTGTGGCCGGACTGGCACCGGATATCGAGGTGATTGCACCTTGGCGTCTGGAGGAGTTCCGCAATCAGTTCCCGGGCCGCGCCGAGATGATCGCTTATGCGGAGGAGCATGGCATTCCGGTAACGGCATCCGCAGCGAAATCGTATTCGATGGACCGCAATCTGCTGCATATCAGCTACGAAAGTGGCGTGCTGGAGGATCCTTGGTTCGACGCCAGCGCGGACGAGAGCAAGGATATGTACCTGCTCAGCGTGTCGCCGGAGGATGCGCCGGATCAAGCGGAATATCTGGAGCTGGAGTTTGAAAAAGGTAACTGCGTAGCGCTCAACGGAGAATCCATGAACCCGCTGCAGGTGATGGAGAAGCTGAACGAGCTCGGCGGCAAGCATGGCATTGGCCGCGTAGACATGGTAGAGAACCGCTTTGTAGGCATGAAGAGCCGCGGCGTCTACGAGACTCCGGGCGGCAGCATTCTGTTCACGGCTCACCGCAAGATCGAGTCTATCACGATGGACCGTGAGGTCATGAACCTGCGCGACAGCCTGATTACCCGCTACAGCACCCTGGTGTACAATGGCTTCTGGTTCGCACCGGAGCGTGAAGCACTGCAGGCGCTGGTGACGGAGAGTCAGAAGAATGTCAGCGGCACCGTGCGCGTGAAGCTGTATAAAGGCAATGTGATTTCTGCGGGCGTCAAGAGCCCGGTAAGCCTGTACAACCCGGATATCGCTACCATGGAAGCCGATCCGACACAGGCCTATGACCAAGGCGATGCGACTGGCTTTATCCGCTTGAACGCACTGCGCTTGAAGGTCGCATCCGGCGTTAGCCAGAACAACTAAAGCCTGCCATCCGGCGTGACCGGCAGCAGCAATATAACCAAAACCAGGCGAAGGCCGTTTCAAGCAAGAACCTCTTCTTTTCTCAGGCTGGCCTGAGAGGAGAAGGCGGGCGCTGGAGACGGCCCTCTGCCTTAACGAGAGAGGGGCAGCAGTGTGAGCAAGTTATGGGGAGGCCGTTTTACGAAGCAGACGAATGCCCTGGTGGAGCAGTATACCGCATCCATCGGGTTTGATCAGCAGCTGGCGGAGGAGGACATTCAGGGCAGTCTGGCTCATGTCACCATGCTCGGCCGATGCGGGATTGTGCCGCAAGAGGATGTAGAAAGTATTAAGGCAGGCCTGAACAAGGTGCTGGAGAAGATCCGCAAGGGTGAAGTGGAGTTCTCGGTGTCGGATGAGGACATTCACATGAATATTGAGAAGAACCTGATCCAGGAGGTAGGAGCCGTCGGCGGGAAGCTGCATACGGGACGCAGCCGGAATGACCAGGTGGCGACCGACATGCATTTGTACTTGCGCAACCGGGTCGTTGCTTTGACAGGGATGCTGTACGAGCTGCAAACGGCGCTGATTGGACAGGCCAAGAGCAATCTCGATACGATCATTCCAGGCTATACTCATCTTCAGCGGGCGCAGCCCATCTTGTTCGCCCATCATCTGATGGCTTACGTATCCATGTTCCAGCGTGATATCGACCGCCTGATCGACAGCTACAAGCGGATTAATATTCTTCCGCTGGGCGCAGGAGCGCTGGCAGGCACGACGTTCCCGATTGACCGCCACTTTGTAGCCGAGCAGCTCGGGTTTGACGGGGTGTATGAGAACAGCCTGGATGCCGTTAGTGACCGGGATTTCATTCTGGAATTCCTGTCCGGCGCCTCCATGATTATGATGCATTTATCCCGTCTCAGCGAGGAGCTGGTGCTGTGGAGCAGCACGGAGTTTAACTTCGTGGAGCTGGATGATGCGTTTTGTACCGGCAGCAGCATCATGCCGCAGAAGAAGAACCCGGACGTGCCTGAATTGGTGCGGGGCAAGACCGGCCGGGTCTACGGCAACCTGATGGGGCTGCTTACGGTGCTGAAATCCCTGCCTCTTGCGTACAACAAGGATATGCAGGAGGACAAAGAAGGCATGTTTGATACCGTGGCTACGCTGGAGGGAGCGCTGCAGCTGTTCGCTCCGATGATTGCGACCATGAAGGTGAACAAGGGCCGCATGCGCGAAGCCGTCAACACCGACTTCTCCAACGCGACCGACATTGCTGACTTCCTGGTTGGCAAAGGTCTGCCTTTCCGCCAGGCGCATGAGGTTATCGGCAAAACGGTGCTGTACTGCATTCAGAACGACAAGTTCCTGCTGGACCTGAAGCTGGAAGAGTTCCAGCAGTTCTCGCCGCTGTTTGATGACAGCATTTACGAGGTGCTTCAGCCGGAGACGGTGGTGGATGCGCGGAACGTGTACGGAGGGACCGCATCGGTACAGGTTGAGGCCGCGATCGGCCGAGCCGAGGCGACTCTTGCAAAAGCTGCCGAGTGGATTGAGCAGCATTCCTGATAGTTCGGATAACGATAAAAGGCCGTTTCCTTCGGATCTAGTGATCCTGGGAAGCGGCCTTTTGGCGGTTCAAAAGGTCGTGACACCGTTCTGTTCTGCCCCGCCGCGCGCGCAAATCATGCTCAGGTTGGCTGAGATAGGGGCAGCCAGTTCAGCACGTTCTGGATGTACTGATCCCAGAGCCCCCAATCGTGTCCGCCGGGCCCTTCCTCATAGGTCAGCTCCAGCGAGGTTTGGCGGCAGGCTGCCAGAAACGTAAGGTTATCCTGGTAGAGGAAATCCTCGGTGCCGCAGTATTGATACAGCTTCGGTTTAGGCCCCTCGGTGGACTCTAACGATTGAAGCAGCGCCAGCAGATCATCGTCACTGCCGGCTACGGGGCGCTCACCCCAGATGAGCCTCCGATCCTCCTCAATGCCCTCACTCACAAAGTGCCCGGAAATATCGAGCGCGCCAGAGAGGCTGGCGGCGGCCGCGAACAGATCCGGTCTGCGCAGACCCAGCTTGAAGGCACCGTAGCCGCCCATCGACAGGCCGGCGACGAAGGTGTCCTCGCGGCGTTCCGACAGCGGAAAGAAGGAGCGGGCAAGTGCCGGCAGCTCCTCACTGATAAACGTCCAGTACTTGCCGCCATACTCCATATCCGTATAGAAGCTGCGGTGCACCTGCGGCATGATCACAGCAAGACCCAAGGAAGCGGCGTAGCGCTCGATGGAGGTGCGGCGAAGCCAGATGGAGTCGTCATCGGATAGTCCATGCAGCAGAAAAAGCACAGGATGGCGCCGGGAAGCAGCCCGGCTCTCCATGCCGATCTGTCCGTTGGTCGTATTTTGAGGAATAATGGCATGCATGGAGGTGCTTAGTCCCAGCGTTTCAGAGAAAAAATGACATTGCATCAGTGCCATATAAACACTCCTTTATGTGCTGTGTTAAGTGATCCTGCTATGATCATAGCATATGCGTATCGAAGGAGGCATCTGGTCTATAAATCTCCTGATATCAGACAGGTTTCTTCTTGCCGCCTGCCAAATCAAGGAATATAATAGGTAGGAATAATAGATCATGAACGGTGCAAATATGAAAGCGCGGTGAAGGGAGCGGAGGCTTGATGAAGAAGGCGTTTCAGAAGGAGCAGGGCTTTAGCCTGCTTGAGGTACTGGCTGCGATCGTCATCTTGTCGATCATCTCTCTGGTACTAACGTCATATTTTACGAATGCGTTATCCTACTCGAAGTCCAACCAGAACCGGACCGTGATGGTCAATTTGGCGAGGAACGCGCTTTTTTATATGGAGAAGCAGAATTTTGCAAGTATTAAGGACTTGCTCCTGCAGGAGCAGCAGAGCGGCTTGTCGCCTTCCATCCAGGGAAGCCGCTGTAGCAGTACGCAGCAATGCGCCTACACCGGTGTGTTCCTGAACCCCGAGGTGCTGCCAGAGGTGCTGAATCCGGTCGTCAACAATATCCAGTATGAGCTGGAAATTATGTATCAGGAAGAGCTGCATGAAGAGATGAAGCAGGGCAAGGTGCCAGGTACCGAGGAAAGTACAGAGGAACGGAAGGTCCAGATGGCTAAGTATTTGCTGCCGCTGCAGGTGAAGGTGACAGGGCCGGGTGGACCGAAGGGCAGTATGGTAGAAACCATTGTGGAGGGATACATATCGGATGAGAAAATTCGTTGACCTGTGGCGGCGCCAGCATGGCTTCACCGTCATTGAGCTCATTGCTGCCATTGCTGTATTTTCCCTCGTAGCGGGGCTCATTTCAACCGTCACGATCATGGGCTTCAACCAGTACAACCGGATCTCCCTTGAGAACTCGCTG
Organism: Paenibacillus sp. JSM ZJ436; assembly: GCF_044383795.1. NCBI lineage: Bacteria > Bacillati > Bacillota > Bacilli > Caryophanales > Paenibacillaceae > Paenibacillus > Paenibacillus sp. JSM ZJ436. The sequence goes on along the minus strand of NZ_JBISEO010000016.1, from coordinate 49,864 downwards.
CGCGAAGAAGGCGACATCATTATGTCGGCTGTCATGACGGAGCTGTACACCTTTGCGCCGGACACGATTGTAGATATTCAGGACCGCAGCGGTATTCTTCTTCAAAAAGGCGAGGGCAGCACTTTACAGCAGCGCCGGATTGAGATCGCAGGCGGGAGCTTGAGTATAGGACAGGTTGATCCCCTGTCGGTAAGTGACGCTGCTAATCCTTACGACATCCAGGCGGACTTAAGCGGCTCCGTCATTGAGGCCACGTCTGCTGACGGGCGGATCTGTGGAACCGAGGCTACCTGTGCCAGCGGGCTGATTAACATCCGCTTGAATCTGAGCCGTACGGTGAAGGGTGATGAAGGCGGATTAGAGCTGGAAAGTAAATTTGGATTTTAGGAGGCTTTGGACATATGTCGGATCCCAAGAAGAAGCCGCGGCTCCGAAACGCAGACATGAGCCGGACAAAGATACCGCAGCAGGGTGATTTCTGCAGCCTGCACAGGGAGATCAAGCTCGCTGATGAGCGCGGCTCGGCTCTGGTGCTGGTCATGTTCATTGCACTGCTGTTCACGCTTCTGGGCGTCACGGTGCTCAGTGCGACCGTTGGGGGTGCCCAGCGGACCGAGACGCGCAAGAATGAGGTTCAGAGCCTCCATCTGGCAGAGAAAACCTTAGAGGAAACGATTGCTTACATGACGGCAGAGCTGGAGGGCATCGTCAAGGATAGTAGGCATGAAGCTCAGGGAGTTCTGGAGCAGGATATTGATACCTATCTCCAAACCCTGCGGCAGGGCACAGAGCAGCTTTCGGTCAGCACGGAGCTCACTCGTGCCGACGGGCGGATTCTGGATATTTCCTATGAGCGGGTCTCTGCGGCAGGTCAGCCGTCCAGCTATATCGTAAATCTGACGGCAGAGGCGATGGTGAACGGCGTCAAGCGGGAGCTGGTGCAGGAGATCACGTTCGATACTTATCCGGATTTCCTGAAATATACGCTGGGCTCGGAAGGCAATGTTATTCTGAATGGCTCACCGCAGATCCGGGGCAATATTTATGCAGGTAAAGGCCTGTACATTAATGATCTGGCGGAGTACCTGTATCAGTCGTCGGAGTTAAAGAGAATGCCGTCTTCTCCCTTTGAGCTGCAGGGGGAGGCCCATGTTCAATCTCTGGATGGGATGGAATATACCCGCAACGGCCGGACATGGACAGCGGCGGAGCTGGACCGGGAAGGGGTTTCCTGGACTGGTGTCATTCCTCTGGATCAGATTCTGATCAAGAATCAGCGCAAGTTCGTCCAAATCAATGTACGGGAATCCTTTACTGATAAAGTGGTGGAGTCGATCGGGGCTCCAGCCGGCGGCGATAGTCTCTGGCAAAATGTCAGTGGTCGCCTGAACGGCGGCCTGACAGAGCTGCTTGAGCAGCATCCGGCATTTTATGATGTCCCGGAGCAGCTTCCGCTTAAGCCGGAAGTGCCGGAGTATCCGGAAGGGTCAGACCCGAACGCTGAAGGACTGAGTGAGGAAGAGGCTCTGCGCATGAGAGAGAGTATAGAGCAATGGAGTACGTACCGGGAGGGCATCCAGCGCTTTACCCGACCGGCGCGTTCACTGGCGTATGAGGGCGATGTAGTCTTCGACGGTGTCGAGCTCACGGGCATTGAAGCCGGAGGTGCAAATGCCTGGTATGTCGTGGAGGGCAATGTCAAGATCGATAACTTCAGCGATCAGCCGCTGCGGATTGCTGCCAACATGCTCATTACAGGCAGGTTAGAAATACGCGGCAATGTGGAGCTGGATTCTACCATTTTTGTACTGGGAGCGGCGCAGAACGGAACCTCCACCTTGGTGGAAGACGCGTCCATCAGCGGGCTGGGTGTCATTATGTCCGAGGGACCGATCCTTGTGAACCGTCATGACGCGTTTCAGGATACAGTTCGTCCGTTGAACGCGTTCTTCTATACAGATGCTTCGGCGGAGCTGTACGGAGTGGGCTCGATCTTTTCGCTCAAGGGCGGGTTTTTCGCGAAGGGCGACCTCACGGTAAACGCGATCCGGGGACGTGCTACGGCGGGCAGCGGAGATATTGACGTGGATCTATCCAGCGAACTGATCCGCTTCCAGGCCGAGTATGACAGTGAGGTTTATCTGAAGCAAGCCGATGGACTGCCGCGAGTCAACCAGATTAGTGTAAAGGCAGGTAACTTGAGACTGAAGTAAAGAATAGGTCCAGCTATGCAATCAGGAATGAGATAACAGAAAGCGATGCCCCGGGATGCTGGGACATCGCTTTTTTTTCTGTCAGGTTCCCGGCAGCTTCTCATGGTCATCACAAGCTCAGGCATTCGCAGCGTAATGCTTGGAGCCTGTCCCAAGCATGAAAAGGGCCTTGCCCAGGGTTCATTAAGAATCCTGGGCAAGGCCCTTTGGCTTATGCAGTATGACACGCTGCGATCAGCGCTAGTTACTGCCTAGTAACGATCGCCGCTGACGGTTTCGTTAACCTTTACGGTTCCCGTTGCGGTGAGCGTTCTGCCTTCAAAAGAGTAGGTTACTGTAATTTTGGCGACGCCCTTCTTCTTGCCGGAGACCATACCGTTAGAAGCATCAACGGTGGCCACATCCGGATTGTCACTTTCCCAGCGTAGATAGCCCTGCAGGAGCGTTCTCGGGAAGTCCGCCGGACGAGTACGTAGGTTGCTGTCATACATATTCAGCGTCCCGCCTTGATTCAGGACAGCATCCGTCAAATACAGACCTTCCAGCACCGGCACGATCTTCAGCTGATGAAGTGCGGTCAGATTATCCTGATCCCAGCCGGTGGAAGCCCGAATGGTAATGGCTTCATTCGGTCTCAGGCCTGTGACGGTGACTGTTGAGCCATCTGCGGAAGGCGTCAGTCTGGCGTAGCTGCCGCCGTCACCTTCCAATGTCCACTGGAAGCCGGTCTCATCGGCGTCGTAAGGCTCTGTCAGCAGGACGAGGGTAGCCTCAGCACCTACCGGAATACTGGCTGGACCGTTAATATAAATGGCATCCAGGCGCTGTTGAATGGTAACCGTATGCTCGGCCGTCGCCGCTCCCTGCGGGAACCGGTTCGTCAGCACTGTAACCATGATCGTGACCTCGCCCTTTCGGAGAGGGACTACCTCAACCAGGCTTGGATCCTGCGGGTTCGTGACCAGCCGGACCATATCAGACAGGTTCTGCCCGTTCACCGGCTTTACACTCCAGACATAGCCGGTTACCGTCTCATTGGCGGTAACATAGGTTGCTTCCAGCGAGAAGGTCTCCCGGGTAAATGCCGTGTCTGGGCCGGAAATGCTGAGATCGCGGTTAATTACGCGAATCTCTACCGCCTTCCGGATGCCGCTTCCGTCAGTGGCTGCCGCTGTAACTTTTGCGGTGCCTGCCTTCAGGCCGGTCACCAGACCCTCGCTGTTCACAGTAACAATATCCGTGCGGTTGGAGGACCAGGTCAGCTGCTTCTGATCGGCATCCTCCGGCAGTACTACCGGCGTCAGCTTATGCTCTGTACCGCTCAGGATAGTTGTACCCTCCATCTGAATCGCGGTCACCTTCACGACAGCCCGGAAGATCAGCTCCGGGAACACCGTGGATACTCTTGGCCGCGGAGCAGCCGGGTCCTCCTTCGGAGGATTCGACGGGCTGGCGCCAGGGACGGACAGTACGCCTTCAAACGGCCGAAGATGAATATGGTGTCCGCTTCCGTCGGTCATAGACCGGACAACGACCGTGCCAAATACTTTCCCATGCAGCTTGTAATCTGCAAGCGGAGCCAGAATCGAGCCTTTGACACTGATTGAAGAAGTATTCAGCGATACGGCGTCCGGGAAATGGAACAGAACATGTCCTTCGTCCACGCCTTTAAGCTCCAGGCCCCCGCTCATCTTCGCAGAGGTGCCCGTGACATTGATTAAGACCGTAGAGTCGGCAGGCGCGTCGATCACCAGCTTATGGGAGCGTTCCAGCTCCTGTGCCGTCAGGGTGAAAACATTCAAATCACTCCGGGTTCCTGTAAGGTTGATACTACAGGTCGGGTTGTTCCAGCATTGAATGACCGGCGCTGCCGTAGGTGTTAGAGCCGCTGCTGCTTGCGATATACGCTGTACAGCTTGTGTGGCTGCTTCAAAATCCACAGGCTGGTCCTGAACCAGCTTCGGCTTTAAATACTCCGGAACCGTGGCGGTACCGCCATAAGCTCCTTTACCATTATGAATCGTGCCCCCGTTCAGCGTCATATTCCCGCCGGCAATGAGGGTATAACGATTGGCAGAATTATAATCCAGCTGATCCCCTACGGAGAAATTGTTCAGGTTCATATCGCCGCCAGCGGCAATCCGGCCTTCATTCGAAAATCCGGAGCTTGTAATCCATACATTCTCCAGCGCGAACACGGTATAATCCTTACCAATGCCTAGCGCTGATCGCGGAGCGGGGTCCTCCTCAAAGGGCTGAGGAGCCTCTTCCGGCTGCTCCTTCAGAGAATCCGGAAGATGAATGTCCTCGTAATCAATCCGCGAATTGTTGAGCAGATAAATGCCTTTGACGGTCGGGCGCATGCTCAGGTCAAACACAATCTGCTGCCGTTCCAGAGGCTCATACGATTTCACTCCATTGCTTTCCTTCAGCTCATATACAATGTCACCGAGCGCATACTTCACCGTGTATCCGGCAGACAGGCTTCCGCTGGACTCTGCACCTGCCGGAAGCTGAATGATGTCCAGACCCGGCGGGAACTGCTCTTCGTATCGGATGTCAGAGATGATGAGCTGCTGCTTGCCCTGCTCGCTAAGCTCAATGTCCATGTAAGGAATCGGCTTAGGCGTAATGGTATATGTGATGCCGACTTCTTCACCCCGGCGGACCTCATTGTTGATCACATTGGAGGAGAGGGTGCGTGACGTTTCCAGATTGATGCTGACCTTCTCGATCTGCACCTCAATGGTCTTGGTCGTCATGGCGCCCTGCTTGTCCCACGCGGAGATTTCAATCTCCAGCTTGCCGCCCTCTGGCAGTGGATTCTTGATGCTGTGGGTGAAGGTCTTGCCTGACTGAATTTGCTGATTATCTACCTTCAGCGAGTCCAGCGGCTGGCCATTGCCTTTAAAAGTAATAGCTGTAGTCAGGTCCTTGTCCTTCCAATCCCAGTCATCCACGGTGTAGCTAATGACAAGATCCTGCAAGTATGACGGCTTGGTGCTCTGGTGCTCCGGCGTCAGTACTGTAATCTCAGGGGCATGGTTGGAACCGGTAAAGGCCCGGTACATCGTATTGACGAACAGCCGCTGCTCCCAGTCCGGGAAGGTCTGCACGTGACCGGTACCGGAGTAAGTGACATTGCCCTTGGAATAGGTGTAGTAATGGTTCCAGCTGTCGTTCACGTCCCGCTGGCTGCCTGAAATGTTATACCACGGAATGACGCTCTCATCATTCAGGTCCAGAGTAAAGTACTGGTTGTGCGTCGTAGCAATTTCCAGCACCTTTTTGCCGCCGGAGGAATCACTCAGGTCAAAAGGATACTGCGTCAGCAGTCCTTCGTTGACCGGCACAACGACTTTGGACGTGTTGGGTGCGCTAAGACCGAGATTCGTTTCGGGCTCGATCTGCCCGGTGATCGCTTGAAAACGGTTCGTCCACTCACTTTGCGTCTTGCTGCGGTAGATCGTATCATGCGTAAACATCGCACTCTGCTTCGTCTTCGTAATAAACTCCTCAACGCCCTGAGCCGCTTCGGCGCTGATCGGGGCGACCGTGTTATACACATCGGCAAAGCCGAAGATCAGCATGTCATATGTTCCGTTCAGGCCATAGCTACCGTTCTCCTTGCGCTTGTTCTTCACATAATCGTTGAACTGGTTGATCGTCTTAACCTCAACGTTCAGCTCATAGTCTGTGCCGGACAGGTAGCTTTGCTTCATCACGGTTGATTTCTTGAGGCTGCTTTTGTCGGTATTCGGCATGACCTGCAAAATGCTAACGACCGTCTTTTTGCCGCGATACCGGATCGTGCCGGTCTCATAATCCTTCAGCTGATTCGGATTGAGCCGATCGACGATTTCCAGCTTCCAATACAGCAGTCCGGAGTAGGTCTTCGGCAGCTTGTACCGGATTTCGCCTCCCGTGCCCTGGGTTAGGTTCGTGGTAGCGACAATCTGATCCTTGTCCATCTTGGTCGATTTATCCACCGTCATGTAGAGATTAGCCGTAACCGGTCTGGTTTTGAAATCGCTGATGTTCGGGGCCTGGATCTGAAATACCAGCTCATCGCCGGTGTTGTACACATGGGCTGGATTGACTTCGTAATCGATCAGACTGCCCTTGTTGGCTAATGCCAGCTGTGGGCGCTGCTTCATCCCCGCAATATAGGGGGAGTTGCCGGTCTGCAGTCCGGCAGCAAAGTCGGTGAGTTGCGTGCTGTTCAGAAACACGACATTCGGCTTTGGGCTCTCGCTGCGGTAGGTATTGAAATACTGATACAGGTTTCCGCGCTCATTCACCTTTTGTCTGTCGAACGGATCGGTAGAGAAGAAGACATACAGTCCCTTCTGGATGTACAAGTCTACGATCTGCTGCGCCTTCAGTGGCGTGATGTCATTCATCACCGTCGTCGTGTTGTGGTTCCTACCGTTGACCGGGAGGGTGCTGTAGAGGCCTTTACCGATGTAAATAGCATCGTACTTGCCATCGAGATCCTCGCGGAGAGACACGAATCGCTTCATGCTCATCGTATCGACCTGGATACTTCCGTTCTTGTTCAGTTTTAGGTCTGAGGTCCCAGTATCTGTGATTTCCAGCAGAGAAATCGTGTAGCCGTCACTGTTGGCATTGGCTTTGCTGGTGAAGTCCCGAATCAGCACCATGACCAGCAATGCGAGAATGAACAGACCGGCTGCGTAAAATCCTTGTTTGACGGTGAGTCTCATGCTCTGGATCGCCCCTTAAATAAATAAAATAAATAGGTATGTCAGACTATGAAAATATGAAAAATCTTACATGGATGCACTAACATATCATTGTAAAATATACCAAGGTGTGATATATATCATTCTAGGTCAAAACACATATGTATTCAATACGAAAACGTGAAATATTTGCCAGTCTTAATAACTAGAATCATTAGATTTTCTAAATAATGTGAAACTTGGTTTAGGGCTGGCGAAGCAAGAGCATTTTGTCGATCAAACGTAGATTCCAAAGACAGAAATTCCGGATCAAACCTGGGATGGAGTGATAAGATGGCCATTGTAAAAAAACGGCTCGGTGACCTGCTGGTGGAGAACGGCGTCATTTCCGAGGAACAGCTGCAGGAAGCGCTTCTGGAGCAACGCCAGAGCAAGAAGCGGCTCGGTGACCTGCTAATCACTCAAGGATACATCACAGAGCAGCAGCTGATTGAGGTGCTGGAATTCCAGCTGGGCATTCCCCACGTGAACCTTTTTAAATTCAATATTGACTCGCATATTACGCAAATTATTCCCGAGAGTCTGGCTAAGCGCCATCAGGTGCTTCCTTTTGCAAAAGAAGGCGGCAAGCTAATGGTGGCGATGGCAGACCCGCTTGATTATTTTGCCATTGAGGATTTGCGGATGACGACCGGCTTCCGGATCGAGCCTGCAATTTCTTCCCGGGATGAGCTGCAGCGCGCGATTGCAAGACATTACGGCCTGAGAGATTCCATGAGCCAGATGATGGTTGAGATGCCAAGTGAGGATGAGTTTGAGGAGACCGAGATTACGGATGAGACCTCCCCGATCGTCCGGCTGGTCAATCAGATGATTCAGCAGGCTGTGCAGCTTCGCGCTTCCGATATTCATGTTGATCCCGGCGAGAACAATCTTTCCATCCGCTATCGTATTGACGGCACGCTGAAGACGGAGCGGATGATTCCGAAGCAGATGCAGGGCTTTATCACGGCCAGACTGAAGATTATGGCGCGACTGAACATTGCCGAGCGGCGGCTTCCGCAGGATGGACGGATCAAAATGCAGTTCGATTACCGCATGATTGATATCCGCGTGTCCACCCTGCCGACCATGCACGGGGAGAAAATCGTACTCCGGCTGCTGGATCTGACGACCGGCGTACAGCCGCTGGAGCGTCTGGGCTTTAGTGAGCACAATCTGAAGGCGTTCCGCAGTATGATCGAGCGGCCATATGGTATTTTGCTCATTACAGGACCGACGGGAAGCGGCAAGACGACAACGCTGTATTCAGCCTTGCACCATCTGAATGACGAAGATGTGAATATTATTACGGTAGAGGATCCGGTGGAATATCAGCTGGAAGGCATCAATCAGGTCCATGTGAGTCCTGGCATCGGGCTGACCTTTGCGGCCGGCCTGCGCTCGATTCTCCGGCAGGATCCCAATATTGTCATGGTAGGGGAGATTCGGGACAGCGAAACCGCGGAAATGGCCGTACGTGCTTCATTGACTGGCCACCTTGTGCTATCGACACTACATACGAATGATGCGATCAGCACCGTTGTGCGGCTGCGGGATATGGGAATTGAGCCTTTTCTGATCGCTTCCTCCCTGCTAGGAGTTGTGGCCCAGCGTCTCGTCCGCAAAATTTGTACCGAGTGCAAGACCAGCTACTCCCCGCCGGAGCAGGAGCTGATCCTTTTAAAACGATATGGTGTTCATGTCGATACATTATATAGAGGAAACGGCTGCGGCTATTGCAACAATACCGGCTACCGGGGCCGGATTGCGATTCATGAGATTATGTCTGTCGATGACCGGCTTGCCGAGCTGATCGCCAGCTCCGCTACGATTGAGGAGATGCGTCAGGCGGCCCGCGCCAACGGACTGATTCACTTAATGAAGGATGGCATCATGAAGGTGGCGGATGGAATCACCACGATGCAGGAGGTCATGCGGGAATCCGTTTCACACTAGCTGGGGAGGCGCTTATGGAAGAAATAACATCCACATTCCGGAACATACGCCTGCTGCTGGAGCATACGTTCCAGGCGGGAGCCTCGGACCTTCATGTGTCTGTGCAGTCTCCGCCCATGCTGAGAGTGGACGGCGCGCTGCGGCCGATTGGCGGACCGCCGGTCGGCATTCAGGAAGCCGAGGATATGGCGCAGGAGCTGTTAGGAAGCGGCCGCTATGCCGAGTTTGATGACAGAGGCGATTATGATTTCGCGTATGCGCTGAATCCAGAGGTTCGCTTCCGGGTCAATATTTACCGCCAGCGGGGAAGGGTCAGCATTGCTGCCCGCGCAATTCCGGTAGAGGTTCCGACGCTCGGACAGCTGGGCTTGCCGTCCTTGCTGTCAACGCTCGCCGGCCGCCCGCAGGGTCTGGTCCTGGTAACAGGTCCAACGGGGAGCGGGAAGTCGTCCACCCTGGCAGCGATGATCCAGCAGCTGAACCAGAGTGAACGCAAGCATATCGTTACGCTGGAGGATCCCATTGAATATCTTCACGGACATGGCAGCTGCCTGATTGATCAGCGGGAGATCGGAAGTGACACGCGCAGCTTCGCGACAGGTCTTCGGGCCGCGCTGCGGCAGGACCCCGATGTGATTCTGGTCGGTGAAATGCGCGATCCCGAAACCATTGCCGCGGCCGTCACGGCGGCTGAAACCGGACATCTTGTGCTGTCAACGCTGCATACGAGCGATGCGCCGGGTACGATCGAGCGGATTATTGATGTGTTTCCGGCGGAGCAGCAGAACCAGATTCGCTCCCAGCTGGCCTCGGTGCTGGCGGGAGTCATCAGTCAGCGGCTGTTTCCGAAAGCCGAGGGCCGGGGAAGAGTGTGTGCAACAGAGATTCTGATCAATACGCCGGCGGTGGCCAACCTGATTCGCAGTGATAAATGCCACCAGATTCGGAACACGATGCAGACCGGAAGGGCTCTGGGCATGCACACCCTGGACATGTCGATTCAAGATTACTTAAGAAGCGGGCAGATTCATCCTGCCGCTGCAAAAGCTTATCTCACGGAGGTGACCAGCTGATGCAGCAATTTGAGTATCAGGTCAAGACAGGTAACGGACGGATGCTGAAGGGCAAGCTGAGCGCAGCGGACAAGCCGTCTGCCATGGAGGAGCTGAGAAGACGGGGGCTGACGGTGTTTTCCCTGGTGGAGACCCGGCAAAGCATTCTCTCCATGGAGATTTACATCGGCAACCCCGTCAAAACCGTTCATTTTATTATTTATTGCCGTCAGTTTGCTACCCTGATCCGGGCCGGTGTATCCATTGTGGATGCTACCCGGATTCTGGCGGAGCAGACGGACAGCAAGCCGCTGCGAAAAGCGCTGATGGATGTCGGCACCAGCCTGCTTCGCGGCGTGGCCTTCTCCCAGGCGGTGCAGGAGCACCGGAAGGTATTTCCGGGGCTGTTTATCAGCATGATCCGGGCGGGAGAGGAATCCGGTGATCTGGAGGGAACGCTAGACCGGCTGGCACTGTATTACGAGAAGCAGCATGCCACTACAGAGAAGATCAAGTCGGCGCTGACGTATCCCATTACGGTAGGTCTCATGGCGATTGCCGCCGTGGTGTATCTCCTGTGGGCCATCGTGCCGCAGTTTGTGACCATGTTCGAGTCGATGAATGCGGAGCTGCCGGCCGTAACCAAGGTCGTGCTGGCGCTGAGCGAAAGCATTCAGAACCGCTGGTATTACTGGATGCTGGGGCTATTGCTGCTCATCGTGCTGTACCAGGTGTTTAAGCGGACTGAGCGCGGGGCGTACCTGCTTGATTACGCCAAGCTCAAAATGCCGATCTTCGGCAAGCTGAACCAAAAAGGCTCCATCGCGCAGTTTACCCGGACCTTTGCGTCGCTTTATGCCAGCTCGGTGCCGGTTCTGCAGTCTCTCTCCATCGTTGAGGAGGTTGCCGGAAACCGCGTCATCGGCGCAGCGATCCGCAGCGCGGGAGACTCCCTGCGCCAGGGCAAGCCGCTCTCCGAGCCGCTCAAAAAGGCCTGGGTATTCCCGCCGCTCGTCACCCAAATGATCGCGATCGGCGAAGAAACCGGAGCCCTCGACCAGATGCTCTCCAAAATCGCCGATTTCTACGAAATGGACGTCGAGAACACCGTCGACCGCCTGAAATCCCTGCTGGAGCCGCTGCTCATCGCTTTTCTGGCCGGGATCGTCGGCCTCATCGTAGCAGCCATCATGCTCCCGATGTTCAGCATGTACGGTAATTTGTAGCGAAACAGGTGTGGCTTCTCTGAAGCTGTGTAACCGGTAAGCGGTTGTGAAGGCGGGCTGTGTTGAGTTCTTATGAGAAGCAGCTACTAGACTCACATGTAAGGCATCTCGTACACAGCAGTGCGCATCTATCTATAATAGATCTGCCTGCTCGGCCTCGCGCTCGTGTGAAGCATTAAAGCACAATACGGATTCCAGCGTTACCCTTGTTTTCGTTCACTAGCGTTTCACTAACCACGTATATCAGATTAATTTTCATGATATAAAACGAACCATTCTTAGGAGGAATGTAACATGTTAACCAAAGCACTCAAAGCAAGACAAGCTCGCCTGCAAGGCGAAAAAGGCTTCACCCTGATCGAGCTCCTCGCCGTTATCGTCATCCTGGGCATCATCGCCGTTATCGCCATTCCGCTCATCGGCAACATCATCGACAACTCCAAGGAAGACTCCGACGTAGCCACCGCGCGCCAGCTGTATGACGCAGCACGGTTGTATGTGATTGGTGAGGAAAATGGTGTGTTCGCTAATGCTGATGTGACTCTTGCAGAACTAAAAGATAAAAAATATGTTGAAGACAATATCGCTCTGCCGAGCTCTAAAAAAGTTTTAACTTCTGCAACCGTTGCATTTGATGCTAATGGATCTTTAGAAAGTGTAACCATCGCGCCTGCACCAAAAGGAAGCACTGATGGAGCATATACTGCTGATGAAGTGCTTCAAGTAGATACTACAACTCCAAATTCAGATAATGATAATCAGTAATTTTAAGAATTCAGCAACCAAGTCCGCCGAAGTTGATCCAAGCGAAGGCGGCCCTACCCCCACCCCCAACCTAATGGGGTGGGCGGCTTGCTGGGCATACCCAGCGGAGGGGGCGGAATCGTACTGGAGAAACAAAGTGTCCGCCTTTATCTTTGGATTTCACCATCTACAAGTTCTATCAGGAAATCCAAAGATAACAGCGGTCGGAAGAGCGATCCGCACACGAAGCGGTCACCAATGGCCGAAGGCGATCCGCACACGGAGCGGCCACTAGTGGCCGGAGGCCATCGGCACACGAAGTGGCCACCAACGAGCAAAGACCATCGGCGCGAGGCAATCACCAGCGCCGCAGGCTCCAGCGACAGCAATCATCAACGACTAGCACTCTAGCGTAAGTTTGCACGGCATGCCCTGAGCACACATGTGCATGTCAGATTGCCAATGCGCAGATCCTCAGCACAGATCAGCCGCCGCTTGCGCGCTAACGGTTGCCACAAGCGCTAAACCTTTCATATTTAGCTGGCATCTATTCTAACGGTTGCCACAAGAGTTATTTTAGACATTTCAGCAATAATCGGCGCTAATTCACAATATAAGTGTTGTCACAACCGTTAGAATTATCTTACCTGTCATTTGGCACAATTAGGCACTCTAGCAACCGTTAGAAGTAGTCAGAGTCCGATAAATGTAGGCAGACGTACTAGATGCTTGACTTGTCCCTGTCTGCCGAAGCTAATCCAAGCGAAGGCAGTCCTCCCCCCACCCCCAACCTAATGGGGTGGGCGGCTTGCTGGGCATACCCAGCGGAGGGGGCGGAATCGCACTGGAGAAACGAAGTGTCCGCCTTTATCTTTGGATTTCACCATCTACAAGTTCTATCAGGAAATCCAAAGATAACAGCGGTCGGAAGAGCGATCCGCACACGAAGCGGCCACCAAAGGCCATCGGCACACGAAGCGGCCACCAGCGGCCGAAGGCCATCGGCACACGAAGCGGCCACCAGCGGCCGGAGGCCATCGGCACACGAAGCGGCCACCAGCGGCCGAAGGCCCTCAGCGCCAAGCAACCCTGCGCCGCAGGCCACCAGCGCCTCAACAACAGCACCAATATCACCAGCGCCAAAACCAAAGCAACCGCCCACACCATACCAAACCAAGGAGCATCCCAACCCATGCCCACCCTGATCATTACATACCTGTTCCTGCTGGGCCTGGCCCTGGGTTCGTTCTACAATGTCGTTGCCCTGCGGGTTCCTGCCGGGCAATCTGTCATTCATCCCCCTTCGCGGTGCGGGAGCTGCGGAACAAGGCTGCGTACACGGGACCTGATTCCCGTGTTCAGCTGGCTGCTGGCCAAAGGGCGCTGCCGACACTGCGGAGTACCGGTATCCTGGCTATACCCGTTGGGAGAAGCCGCGACAGGACTGTTGTTTGTGTGGACATACCTGCGGTTTGGCTTAAGTGGTGAAGGGATGCTGGGACTGCTGCTGGCAAGCCTTGCGGTTATCGTGACGATCTCGGATTTGCACAGCATGCTGGTACCGAACAAGGTGCTATTAGCATTCCTGCCGCTGCTCGCGGCGATGACCTTCAGCGTAACGGATCAGCCATGGTGGAGCCACGTTCTGGGGGCGGTGGCCGGCGGCGGTATTCTTCTGGTGCTGGTACTGCTGGGCGGCATGGGGATGGGCGACGCCAAGCTGTTCGCATTGTTTGGCGGAGTGATCGGATTTCCCGGTGTGATATTGGCTTTTTTGGCAGCATGCCTGCTGGGGACGCTCATCGGAGGTGGATTGCGGCTGGCCGGCAGCATCGGGCGCAGGCAGCCCATCCCCTTCGCACCTTGTCTTGCAGCAGGAACACTGCTGACATGGGGCTACGGCTCACAGATCATTAGCGGGTATCTCTCGCTCATCGGTTAGGAGGAACAAACGCATGCTCGGTATTTCTCAAAAAGCGGCCGGACTGTCCATCGAACAATCCGGCATTCGTTATGTCCGGCTGAAGACGAAGACCTGGGAAATGGACAAAACATTTTTTCTGCCGCTGCCTTCGGGTGTGATTGCAGAAAATCAGATTACAGACCGCTCGGCGCTGCTAAACCAGCTAAAAGGGCTCGTCAAGCAGGAACGGCTCAAAGGAAGCGAGGTTTCGCTTTCCGTACCGCCTTCTCAGCTCATTATCCGCAAAATGTCCATCCCAAGCACGAATCCGCGTCAGGTCGAGCAGCTGGTAAAGCTGGAAGTGGAAACCGGGCTGCATCTGCCTTTTGAAACCCCGGTGTACGATTACATCGAGACGGCCAAGGATGAGAACCAGTCCCATATCCTCGTTTTTGCTGCCCCACGCCAGACGATGAGCGATTTTGTTCAAGTGGTGGAGGAGGCAGGTCTGCGTGTATCGGGACTTGAAATGTCGGGTGTCGCCCTGGCAAGAGCCGTCACTGCCGGCTTCGGTGAGGAATTTCAGGAAACGATGCTTGTTCATTTGGAAAAAGGTCAGCTTGACGTGTATATGTACCATCGTGGAAATCCGGTGTTTATGAGAGCCCTGAATCTGCAGGATCTCTCATCGGACGAGGCTTGGCTCGAAAGTGCCGCCGCCTCGGCGAGTCAGGCACCGGGGCAGCCATCGCTGTCTCCATTGCAGCTTTCTGAAATCACGGCAGAAATCTCCAGAATGCTGAATTTCTATCAGTACAGCCTTCATGATGGATCAGCGAGAGTTCAGGAGATTTTGATTACAGGCCCTGACCGAACCAGAATGCAGCTGAATACAGAGCTTGCCCGGTCTTTGCCGGAGCTGCAGATCCGGGAGCTTGATTTCTCGGCAGTCCAGCAGCCTGTCACCGGCAGCAAGGAGCATAATGCTTTCCGGATTGCGGTGGGCACTGCGCTTCGCCGTGCAGACGGCGGTCAGATGGATCTGCTTCCCCGGGAGGACCGGGAAGCCATGCTGTTTCCGTTCCTGGCCATTTCCCTCATGGGATTGTGGGTGCTGGGGCTGGCGGCTACGGTTACGTTTTTTGTGCTGAATCAAGGGGAAATCCGGGATCAAGAGAACCGGCTGGAAGCCTTAAGAGACCAGAGAGCGGCAGCAGAGCAGGAGCTGCTTGCCCTGCAGCAAAGCGGCCTGAGCCAGAACGGACGCCTGGAGGTGCTGGAGGGCATTGCGGAGCATCGGGAAAGTCCGGTCGTAATCCTTACGGAGCTGATTCGGGTGCTGCCGGAAGGTGCCATTCTCAAAAGTACCGGATATACCTACCGTTCGGAGATGGATATGACGGTGTACCTGACCAAAATGGAGGATGCCTCAGCCTATCTGTTAAATCTGCGGCGCCTGCCGTTTACAGAGAGTGCTATGATTACAAGGCTTTCTGAAGGCATTGCGGACAGCTCCGTTGTAGTCGGTGGACAAACCTACTATACAGCCGGATACCGCATCCAGCTGGCGCCGGGCACGGTTAACACGCTAACCCCGGCAGAAGGGAGTGATGCAGGTGGAACTGCTGAATAAATACCGCTCACCGGTTGTGATGGGAGTGCTGCTGCTTTTTGTCGTGCTGCTGGGCTTCTATTTGCTGGGCTTACAGCCGACGATTGACACGATGGAGGAGCAGGAAGCTGAAATTGCCCGGGTATCTGATGAAAAAGCGCTCCTCCAGCGGAAAGTAGACGAGCTGAAGGGCGCTGCCGACAGTCAGGATCAGGAGCTGTTAAGCTCCTATGATGCTTTGCCGGAAGGGGACGAAGCAGATCAGCTGGTATTGCAGCTAAGAACCGCCGGCATCCGTTCCAGCGCCCGCCTCAAAAGCATCGAATTTAATCTTACCGGCACCAACGGGCTCCAGCTCGTGCTGGGAGGGAATGAAGGGGCCTATCCCTTCATTAAAGAAGTCAGCATGAATGCTGAGGTAGAGGGCACGCGTGCTCAGATTATCGCCTGGATGGACCAGCTGGAGAAGATGCCAAGAATTATCAAAGTGGACTCCTTCAGCCTGCAGCGCCGCAGCGGCCCGTCCGAGCTTCCGGAGAATGCCCTCCTGACCGCCAATGTTGTCTTCACAGCGTATTATGAATCCAGCCAACGGGCAGCGACTGTGACTCCTTAACCAGGAACGAATGCGAAAAACCGAACTCGATGCGCCGCCGTGGCGTATCCAGAGCAAACGAATACGAAAAAGCGAATTCAATGCGCCGCCGTGGCG
Organism: Paenibacillus sp. JSM ZJ436; assembly: GCF_044383795.1. Taxonomy (NCBI): domain Bacteria; kingdom Bacillati; phylum Bacillota; class Bacilli; order Caryophanales; family Paenibacillaceae; genus Paenibacillus; species Paenibacillus sp. JSM ZJ436. The sequence goes on along the minus strand of NZ_JBISEO010000016.1, from coordinate 33,698 downwards.
GGTCCAGAGCAAACGAATGCGAAAAACCGAACTCGATGCGCCGCCGTGGCGGGTCCAGAGCAAACGAGTGCGAAAAACAAGAGCGTTTCCCGCGGGAAACGCTCTTGTTTAGGTTAAATGGCTGGCAGCGAGCCGCTCGAACCACAAACCACAAACTACGGACTGCTCACACCATCCTCCACCACGGGAGCCTTCAGCTGTCCCTGCGTTCCCGGAATTTCGCCGTGGGACGGGTTCATGCCGATGAGGCTGCTTTGGCCTTTGTAGACGTCCCGGGAGAGACGCTCGCGTTCTACTATTTTTCCGTTGACCTGCTTGCTGCGATAGGTTTCTATTACATAGCCAGGCTTTCCCGGCTGGAGAAGCTTTTGCTGTCCGGGAGGCAGGGAGGAATCCCGAACATAGGAGCGCGGGGCCGGAATCTGCTCCACTAGCTTTGTGTCCAGCGAGTATACAATATTGTCCGGAAATGTCCCGAACAATTTCACGGTCAGCACCTTGTCCACAACCTGGGCCTGAAGCAGAAGGTGCTTGCCGGTGCTATTGCGGAACCGGAAGTTAATATAGCCTTCGGCGTAGGTCGCGTCGAGGCCTTTGGGAAGATAGTTGACCGGCAGCGAGTGGTTGCGCCGTTCCACCACTTCGAGGCCCGTTAAGAGCACGGCATTGTAGATGGTGCTGGACACCTGACAGATCCCGCCGCCGACGCCCGGCACCAGCTTGCCACTGATGATAACCGGTGCTTCCCGAAAGCCGTGCTGCTTGCGGGCCTGAGCTACCACCTTCGCATAGTCAAACACTTCACCCGGCTTCAGGATCATCCCGTCCACGGCCGCCGCCGCTGCTGTAATATTATGCACCCGGCCTGGTCCGCTGGCACCGAGGGAGGTGGAGAACTGGATGATTTTGCGCTGGATGCCCTCCGCCCGCAGCGAAGCCACCGTTACCTCAGGGCTTTGCAGCTGCAGAGGCAGCTCTATCGAGAGCGGCCCACCGACATCGAGCATTGCGAAGTCACGAGGCAGCGCCGCAGCAAAAGAGGCCTCCAGCAGCGGCCATTGAATCCGGAGCACGGACTGCTCCGGAATGTAACGTACCTCGTCGCCGGTAATCGTTCGGACAGCATTAACAGGCTTTCCGAACTGCTCCTGCTCCCACGCCTCGTTCAGCCGCTGCTTCAGCAGCTCCAGATCCTGATGCACCTCCAGACGGTAGGCCTGCGCAAAAGTATAGCGGCTAAAGGCCCGCTCCCACAGCGTGCCCTCCTGCAGCTGCGACACTGCAGCTTTAAAAGCCTCGGCCCGGTATGTTACGCCGGCTTCTCCAAGCGTCAGCTTTTCCTCGCCGGACCGGGGCCATCCCGTCAAGGACAACGGCAATTGCTCCAGCGCCGCAAGGCGCCGCTCCAGCTCATTCAGCACATCCCCGTCCGGCTGGCCGCCAACGCTCCAGCCGGAAAGCGTCGTGCCGGCAGGCAGCCGGGGAGTGTTCACGTAGATGGAGAGAGCTCCGTATATCAAACAGCCGGCCAGCAGGAGGCTGAGAGACGCGATGATCATGACGTGTATTTTTTTCATCCCCAAAAACTCCCTTTCCCTTCGTGTAACAAAAAAGCTTAGGCATGTCTTCATGTATATGTCACAAAGCCCCCAAACTTTCGGGTACTCAAAAGGTAACAAATTTGTTACAATGGTTTTGGGCATTGAGGAATTTTCATGCATTTTAGAGGAATTCCGAGGACGATGTCGAAATGATAAAGGCTGATATTGGAATTAGGAAGTGATGAATTGATTGAAATGCAGGATGTGTGGAAGACCTACCCGAGCGGAGCCCATGCGCTGCAAGGTGTCTCGGTAAAGATTGACCGCAATGAGTTTGTGTACATCGTCGGACCGTCCGGCGCAGGTAAATCGACATTCATGAAATTGATTTATAGAGAAGAAGTGCCCACGAAAGGGCAAATTTCCGTAAACGGCTTTAACATTGGCAAGCTGAAGCAGCGCAAGATTCCCTATGTGCGCCGTAACATCGGCGTCGTGTTCCAGGACTTCAGGCTGCTGCCGCAGCTGACCGCCTATGAGAATGTGGCTTTTGCCATGGAGGTTATTGAAACGCCGACCAAGCAGATGAAGAAGCGGGTGATGGAGGTGCTGGACCTCGTCGGTTTGAAGGAGAAGGCGAACCGGCAGCCGGCGCATTTGTCCGGGGGCGAGCAGCAGCGCATTGCGATCGCAAGAGCCATCGTGAACAACCCCGCGGTCATTGTGGCGGATGAGCCTACAGGCAACCTCGACCCGGAAACGTCCTGGGGCATTATGCAGCTGCTGGACGAGATTAATTTTCGGGGAACGACGATCGTGATGGCAACGCACAACAAGGATATCGTGAACAAGATGCGCAAGCGCGTGATCGCCATTGAACGGGGACAGATTGTAAGGGATCAGCTCCGAGGGGAGTATGGATATGACTTTTAGAACCTTTCTCCGGCATTTGCGGGAAGGGGCCAAGAGTGTATTCCGGAACGGCTGGATGTCGGTAGCTTCCATTGTTTCGATCATCGTGTCCCTGTTTATCCTGGGTGTATTTATCCTGCTGGTGCTGAATGTCAACGCGCTGGCCGACGAGGCTGACAGCAATGTACAGGTCAGTGCCTATCTGAATTTGAATGTGAGTCAAGAGCAGCGGGAGCGGCTGCAGAAGGAAATCCAGATCATGCCCGAGGTGAAGGAGCTTCGCTTCGTTTCGAAGGAAGAAGGCATGCAGGAGCTCGTCGAGGGCTTTGGAGAAGAAGGCATGGACCTGCTGGAAGGCTTTACGGATGGGGATAACAACCCGCTGCCCGACTCCTTTGTCATTGATGTTGTAGAGCCTACTACTGTGCCGCTGCTGGCGGACAAGATTCTGGCCTTGAATGAAACCTACGCGGAGAAGCCGATCATGCGCGTCAAATACGGTGAGGGCATGGTGGAGAAGCTGTTTGAAATTACGAAATACGTTCGCAATATCGGGTTTATTTTTGTGGCGGGGCTGGCCTTGATGTCTATCTTCCTGATCTCCAACACGATTCGGGTCACGATTCTCGCCAGGCGCCGGGAGATTGGCATTATGAAGCTCGTAGGAGCGACGAATACGTTTATCCGCTGGCCGTTTTTTGTGGAAGGTGCGCTGATTGGCATGATCGGCTCACTAATCACCGTCGGCCTGCTGTACCTGGGGTACAGCCAGCTGCGTTCCGCGATGATGGGTGACATTACGTTGTCACGGAGTCTGATTCCTCTGGAGGAAATCGGGTATCTGCTGGGAGGTGCGCTCGTGCTTCTCGGTATGCTGATTGGTATTTTTGGCAGCACGATGTCCATCCGAAAGTCACTGAAGGTATAAGCTTGTCACCTGAAGGAAGGCAGCGCCTTCTTCAGTATGTATACATCTCATAACTAACGCACCAGAAGCTATAATGCTGAACTGCTGAACATGTAGACGCACCAATAATCGCAGAACTCATACAAATCTCAATTTTCGAAAAGGATGGGGAGTGCACGTTGAAAAAGATTGCTGCCGGATTAGCCGCTTTACTGCTTGCTGCTGTCGTATTCCAGCCCTCTGCCGGATTAGCCGAAAGTAAGACCTCTGCCGATGTAGACCGCGAGCTGAAGAGTCTCCAGAAGGAGGTTCAGGACGCCCGGAATCAGAAGAGCAAGGCAGCCGCCGAGAAGGAGGAAGCCCAGCATTATAAAGACAAGACTACCCTGAATCTGCAATATGTTATGGACCAGATTGAGCAGGTCAGCAGCCAGCTGACGAAGATATCCGTACAAATTGACGAGACCGAAACCAGCCTGCGGATCACGGCGGAGGAGCTTCAGGCTGCTCAGGACCGGATCGCGGCGCGCGAGAAGCTGCTGGAGCAGCGCATTCGTCTGATTTATATGGACGGCGAGGTGTCCTATTTGGACGTGTTGCTGTCTTCGACCAGCTTTACTGATTTTCTGAATCGTGCCGATTCCCTGAAGACGATTGTCGATCAGGATCAGGATCTCCTGGTTCAGCACAAGCAGGACAAGCTCTACGTGCTGGACAAGAAGAAGGAATTGGAAGGTCAGTACGCCAAGGCGAAGGATCTGTATGCACAAATGGAGGACCGCAAGAGTGAGCTGGCGGTCAAAGAGAAAGAGAAGCTTGTCCTGATTGCCAAGTATGACCAGGAAATCGAGCTTTCCGAAGAAATCTCGGAAGAGCAGGATATGCTGCTGGTACAGCTCGCCACCAAGCGCTCTCAGCTTCAGCAGGAGCGCAACAAGCTGGCGGCGGAGGAAGCGGCCCGCCGTGCTGCAGCCGCCAAGGCTGCAGCCGAGAAACGGGCGCGGGAGATCGCCGCCGCCGAGGCGCGGGCTAAGGAGCAGGCGGCTGCTAAGGCTGCAGCCGCGAAGAAATCAGCTGCGGCTACCTCGCTGGGCAGCAGCCGGGCTGCGGCTAGCGGGAACGGTGGACCGTTCGCGATGCCGGTATCCGGAGCTTACGTTTCGTCAGCCTACGGTTCCCGGACACATCCGGTGACCGGAGAGCAGGGCTCCATGCATACAGGCCAGGATTTTGCCGCTGCAGAAGGCACGGACATCCGGGCGGTAGAGAGTGGGACCGTCATCCTGGCGGAGTGGTGGAGCACGTACGGAAACTGTGTTATTGTCGATCATGGCGGCGGTGTCTGGACGCTCTACGCCCATATTCGCCAGGGCGGCATCAAGGTGTCTGAGGGCCAGCAGGTAAGCCGGGGCCAGAAGATTGCCGAGGTCGGCTCGACCGGCCGCAGTACGGGACCGCATCTTCATTTTGAAGTGAGAGTGAACGGTTCGCCTGTAAATCCAGCCCCTTATCTCTAAGCTGCAAGATTGACATTGTTGTTACAGATTAGCCATTGTATAAATATTCCCGTGTAGTCAAACATATACTAGGATGACCGGGACGCTGCAAAGTGGTATGCTCAAATGTACAAGGGCGGTGAGACAGACATGAAAAAAAGATCGGTGTTATTGTTGGTCGTAGTCTCGATGCTCTGCGGTATGGTGCTGACGATGGTGTTCAATCAGCTTCCGGACGCGGCAGGGCCAGACGGCGGCGGCACCGGGCTGCTGGCCAGTATCGGCAAGAAAAGCGATGGCCTGGAGCAGGATGAAGCCGAGAAGCTGGGCACGGCATTAGAGATTATCGAGAGCAACTATTATAAAGATGTAGACCGGGACAAGCTTCTGGACGGTGCCATTAATGGCATGATGGAGGCGCTGGGTGACCCTTATTCCAACTATATGGGGAAGGTCACGGCCGAGCAGTTCTCGGAGAGCATTGAAGGCTCCTTTAGCGGCATTGGCGCAGAGGTCACCTCGGTGGACGGCTATGTTGAGGTGGTCTCCCCAATCAAGGGCTCTCCGGCTGAGAAGGCGGGGCTTCGGGCCAAGGATGTGATCCTGTCGGTGAACGGCGAATCGCTCCAGGGACTAGACCTCAATGCAGCGGTAGCCAAGATTCGGGGCCCTAAAGGCTCCAAAGCGGTGCTGACGGTGAAGCGTCCCGGCTCCGAGAGCAGCATTGAGTTCCAGATTACCCGTGATGATGTGGATCTGGAAACGGTAACCTCGCGTATGGAGGCTAACGGTGTCGGCGTCATTGAGATCAGCCAATTCTCCCTCAATACGGGAGAGCGTTTCGCGGAAGAGCTGAAGTCGCTGGAGAGTCAGGGCATGAAGGGCCTGCTCATTGATGTGCGCAACAATCCGGGGGGTGTACTCTCGGTCGTTATCGACATTGCGGGACAGTTCGTACCGAAGGGCGAGCTAATCGTCCAGGTCGAGAACAAGGCTGGCAAGCGCGAAGAGTATCACTCCAAAGGAAGCTCGAAGCCGTATCCGGTAGCACTGCTGATGAACAAAGGCAGCGCAAGCGCATCCGAAATCCTGGCCGGGGCTTTGCAGCAGTCTGCAGGAGCGGTCTTGATTGGAGAGCATTCATTCGGAAAAGGAACCGTGCAGACCAGCTTCGACAAGCAGTTTGACGATGGCAGTCTGTTGAAGGTAACCATTGCCAAGTGGCTGACGCCGAACGGTTCCTGGATTCATGAGAAGGGCATTGAGCCGGATCTCCAGGTATCCCAGCCGGATTATTTCGCAGTAGCTCCTCTTGATAAGAAACAGACCCTGAAATTCGATATGAACAGCGAAGATGTAACGAATGTTCAGATTATGCTGGAGGCAGTCGGATATGAACCGGGCCGCAAGGACGGTTATTATGACCGGGCGACCGAGAAGGCCGTCAAGAGCTTCCAGAGTGCGAGCAAGCTGAAAGCCAGCGGGATTGTAGATGAACAAACCGCGAAGGCACTGGAAGCGGCCTTAATCAAGGAAATGCAGGATCCTGGCAATGACACGCAGCTGAACCGCGGAATTGCAGAGGTTGTGAAGGAAATAAAAAGCCAGGCGTCGAACAAGTAAGAAGGCTGAATTCAGCCTTCTTTTTTTCTTGGAGATGCAGGTATAGAAATGACAAAGGAGAGTGACCGGATTTTGGATATAGCGATGGAGTGGGTCTGGATGGTGCTGGATGCTGGTCTGATGATGCTGGCACAACCCTTTTATTATATTTCTGTCATTCTGATCGGGATCTTGTACCGCAGACAGGTGCTGCTGGAGCGCAAGCTGTTTCACGTTCGGGTGAACGGCTGGCAGTCCCAGACGCTGCGGACGATACTGGGCGGACTCGTGGCGGGGCTTGGCGTCTCGGTCATGATGGCCTTTCTTGGCATTACGCTCACGATGTCAGCGGTGCTGTGCCTATGGGCAGCGAGTCTGCTGCTCATGCTGTTCCGGGTGCGGTTTCTGTGCTTCGCTTATGCCGCCGGGCTGCTGGGCATTGTGCAGTCGGTGCTAGGCTGGTTTCCCGGCTGGCAGCCGGAAGGCTGGCTAGGAAGTGTACATACCGCGCTGCTGAATCTGAACGTGCCTTCCCTGCTGGCCCTGGCCGCTGTGCTGCATCTGGCCGAAGCGGGACTTGTTATGCTGCAGGGTGGACGGTTTGCCTCTCCGCTGTTTCTGGAAGGCAAACGAGGCAAGCTGGTGGGGGGCTATCAGATGCAGAGCTTCTGGCCCTTACCGTTGTTTCTGCTCGTTCCGTCAGCCGGCGGTCCGATGCTGCCATGGACCCCCTTCTTTGGAGGAGACGCCTGGATGAGCGGTGCGGGCATCGCGGCCTTGCCGGTGCTGATCGGCTTTGGAGAAATGACGCAGAGCATGCTGCCGAAGCAGAAGGCGGTAATCAGCGGAAAGCGGCTCGTCATCTACAGCTCGATCGTGCTGATGCTGAGCCTGCTGGCGGATTGGTGGCCGCCGCTTATGCTTGCGGCTGCGTTAGCAGCGCCATTGCTGCACGAAGGGCTCGCCTGGTACAGCCGCTACGAGGAGCAGCAGCGCAGTCCGCTGTTCGTACATCCTCCGAAGGGCTTGAAGGTGCTGGCGGTTCTTCCGGGCAGCCCGGCGGAGGAGCTGGGAATTCTGGCGGGTGAGACCATTCTTAAGGTCAATGGGACTCTTGTTCGCAGTAAGGAGCAGCTGCATGCGGCGCTGAGGCAGAATGCGGCCTTTTGCAAGCTGGAGGTTCAGAACTATGAGGGCGAGAGCAAGTTCATGCAGCGGGCTATCTATGCCGGAGAGCATCACCAGTTGGGCGTCATTCTGTCACCGGACCCGGATGCCGGGCTTGCAGTGCGGCTGAAGCCGCTCAGTATCGCTGGTCTGCTGGGCATGAAGTGGAGCTTGAAGAATAAGATGGCGGCTGAAGAGGAAGGCGCGGAGACCCGAACACCAGCAGGGAAGGGTTCACCCGCCGGGGCTGGCCTGGAGAAGGACAGCCTGGAGATGTAACGAGGTGGCAAGAGCCTATATTTTTGTGACTCATGCGTTCTTGAGATAAAAAATAGCAATCTGAGTACGATCCCGCAGATGCAGCTTGCCCAGAATCTCCGTGACATAGTTCTTGACGGTGCCTTCGCTCAGGAACAGCTGCCCGGCAATCTCCTTGTTCGACAGGCCGTCTGCAATTCGAACAACGATATTTTTCTCCGCGGGTGTCAGTCCGTAGGTGTCAAGTACATCCGGTCTGGACAGCGGGGGCGGGGGAGAAGGACGTAGCATGCCGGTCAGCTTCCGGGCAATGTCGGGATGGATGAGCATGTTGCCGTCATGGACGGTCTTGATGCCCTGGATAATGCGGTCCGGCGGGATGTTTTTGAGCAGGTAGCCGCTGGCACCGTTCTGAAGTGCCTCTACAATGTAGTCATCATCGTCAAACGTAGTCAGCATCAACACCATGAGATCCGGATAGGCCTGCCGGATACGCCGTGTCCCCTCCACACCGTCACATTCCGGCATCCGGATATCCATGAGGACCACATCGGCCGCTGTGCCGGCCGCCAGCAGCTCCATCGCTTCTGCGCCGTTTGCGGCCGTGCCGGTGACCTCAATCTCAGCATCCATGCCAATCAGCAGCTTCAGGCTTTCACGGATAAATGGATCATCATCTACGAGCAGTACAGCTATCATACATAGTCACTCCCATTTCTTCTCAAGTGCTGCGGCCTCTGTGCTGCAGCACTTTTATCATTTTCCCTACATAATCTCCGATTTGCTGTACACTGGCAGTCTCGTGATGACGGTAAAGGGCGTTTGCCGGCTGACCTCCAGCCTGCCGCCGATCAGGGAGGTCCGTTCCTTCATTCCGCTGATGCCTAACCCGCCCCCGCCTTCTCCCGGCTCCACAGCTCCATTGTTGGACACTGCCATCACTACCTCGTGCTCCTCATAAATGAGCCGAACCTGAATCTCAGTCGCCTTCCCGTGCCGAATGGCATTACTGAGCGCTTCCCGCGCATTCTTATACAAGACGAGCTGCTGGCTCGGATACAGCGGATACGGGAGGCCCTTTACCTGAATGGATGTTTGGATTCCGGTCTCGTCTTGCACCTGGGTCAGCAGTCGGTCGATGGAGTAGTCACCCGATAACGGCTTACCGGGATGGACGCGTTTCACAGCGAGGCGCATTTCCTCCATGCTGTCTCCCAGCTGATCCCGAATCTGTCCCAACAGCTCCATGCCGCGTGCCTGATCAGCAGGCACGGTGTAGAGTGCGGCTTCCATCATCATCTTGATGCGGATGAGCCGGTGGCCAATGTCGTCATGCAGCTGGCGCGAGATGCGGGTCCGTTCCTCTGCTTGTGCGGCATGCTCGACCTGTTGTGTAAATTGCTGCAGCCGGCTGCGGGCCTCCTCCAGCTGATAGTGCTTGCTTCGCAGCTCATCGTACAGCTTCACCGCGTTCTCCTTCCTGCCGGCTGCAGCTACCAGGCTGCTCATGAAGACCGCCATCATCATTAGCAGCAGATGGGCCATTACCAGCCATAGCAGCTCCTGCTTCCAAAAGGCGGCGTTCAATACAGCAGCATGAATCAGCAGCAACGCGTACCTCCAGATCGACGCAGATAATGTGAAATACATGCAGACGCTCGAGAGGGAAATCAAGGTCATCAGCAGACCGTATTGATAACACAGCCATCCGGATACTGCAATTTCCACAAGTGTAAAAAGCGCTTTAAGCGCTGACGTCTTCACATGGCGGCTCAGAACGGCGATGGACAGAAAAAGCAGCACTAGCAAGGTATACATGCTGAAGCTGGCAATAGGCTGGGCGTACAGCCCGGCCATCGCAGGGAGAAGGATCAGTCCGTAGCGGAGCAGCACGGAGGATCGGGGCATGAGCATAACATCCTTTTCTCAGGTTACTGGAGGGTTGCTTAAGAGAGCGGTCCTCGCAGGCAGGATCTATATCAGGGATAATCTGTCTGCCATTATATCATAGTCTCCGAGCATGGCAGGAGGTGACTTTAGTCATTTTCAAGCCATGACTTTATCTACCTGATCAACGGCTGCGGCGAGGATACAATAGAGACAAGAAACCAAGAACGTGACTTCGGAAAAGGAGTGAAGTGAAGTGGCATTTTTACAAGCACGGGATGTGGTTAAGCGCTATGGCAGCATGCTTTCGGTGGACCACTTGAATCTGGCCATTCAGGAGGGAGAAATTTTCGGGCTGCTCGGGCCCAATGGAGCTGGAAAAAGCACAACCATCAACATGATCTGCGGACTCCTCCCGATGGATCAGGGCAGCATTGAGGTGGATGGCCTGTCCATTCAGGCTCAGCCTCTGGAGGTGAAGCGGCGGATTGGGCTGGTTCCGCAGGACCTTGCCCTGTATGAGAGCTTGACGGCAGAAGATAACGTTACCTTTTTTGCCAAGCTGTACGGTCTCCGGGGTAAACTGCTGAAGGAACGGGTGCAGGAAGCGCTTGCGTTTGTCGGATTGCTGGACCGGGCCAAAGACCGCCCTTCCACCTTCTCGGGCGGCATGAAGCGCCGCCTGAACATTGCCTGTGCGATTACGCACCATCCGAAGCTGATCATTATGGATGAGCCGACCGTAGGCATTGACCCGCAGTCCCGCAATCATATTCTGGACTCAGTCCGCAAGCTGAATGGGATGGGCTCGACCGTCATCTATACCAGCCATTACATGGAAGAAGTAGCGGCTATTAGCAGTCGGGTCGCTATTATGGATCAAGGTCATGTTATTGCTTGCGGAACACAGCAGGAGCTCAAGGAGCGGGTGGCCCAGGAGGAGAAAATTATGCTGACCGCTGACGCTGTAACGCCGGATGTCGTCAAGGAGCTCACGCTGCATCCCGGCATTACCCGAGTCCTTCAGGAGGGCGCGGTACTGGAAATATATTTGCCTTCGGCCCAGAGCAGCCTTCAGGATGTGCTGTATATTTGCAGCAAGCATGAGGTCGTGATCCAGAGTCTCAAATGTGAGGAGCCGGATCTCGAAACGCTGTTTCTGAATCTGACCGGCCGCACCTTGCGGGATGAATAGGAGGAAGGGCCATGAATCTGCGAACCATTGCGTGGTATGAGCTCAAACGATTATCTCGGCACCGGACGGTGTTGTTTAACCTGTTTTTACTGCCGATGCTGCTTATTTTCATTTTGGGAACGGCACTGAGCGGCTTTTTCGGAGGGGAGGAAGATCTCGAGCTGGAGGCGCTGCGTACAGGGGTCGTGATAGAGGAAGGTTCAACGCTTCCGGACAGCTTCAGAGCCTTTATTCAGAGTCCGGAGATGACCGAATGGCTGGAGACTATAGAGGCTTCAACGCGTGAGGATGCATTAAGCCGCCTGCGCAGCGGAGAATTGGATGTTGCCGTCATCGTGCCGGGGAACCTGGAACAGGATATCTACTCCGGAAAGGAAGCGGAGCTGGAGCTCCTGCTCGGGAAAAATTACACACAGAACCTGATCGGAGAGTCCCTGTTCCGCTCCTATATGGATGAGATGAACGGCATCCAGGCTCAGGCAATGCTTCTAGGAAGCGATGTTTTGCCGCAAGCAGGGATTGCGCCGGGAGAGCGAGCCTTCTATGTCATTCAAGGGCGCCTCAGCACCCAGGGCGAGCCGTATTCTGCGGTCCAGTACTATGCGGCATCGATGATGATTATGTTTCTATTAAATTCAGGGATGATGGTTGCCGGCAGCCTTTTTGATGAAAAAAAGGACCATACGCTGTACCGGCTTCAATCGCTGCCGCTTTCAGGGCGGGATATTTTTGGCGGAAAAATACTGGGCTGCAGCTTCATCACCTTCATTCAGGCGGCGATTATCATTACAGGGTCACATGTTCTGTACGGCGTAAACTGGGGGAATCGGCTGGGACTGCTGCTGGTGGTCTGCATGCTGGTCTCTGTGGCGTCGATGACACTTGCGTCTGTCGTCTCGCTGCTGACCTCCTCCTTCTCTACAGCCTCGGGGATCATTCAGGCCCTGGTCATTGCAATGACGTTTCTGAGCGGGGGCTTCTCGCCGCTGCCATCCGAGGTGATCCGGAGTATAGGAGAATTTACGGTGAACCACTGGGCTTTACAGGGGATTTTGCGGATGATGCTGGGGGAGGGCCAGGGCGAGATTCTGACATGCATCGGGATTCTCGGGGTTATTGCGCTGATGTTAAGTGCGGCGGCCATCGCCGTGTATCGAAAGGTGGGGTACAGCTATCATGCATAGTTTAACGATTGCCTGGCAGATGATTAAACGGACGCTGGGCCATACCAAAGGGTGGATCGCCTATCTCATTCTCCCCTGTGTCATTGTGACCGTGTGTGTAGCCCTGCTAGGAGGGACGACGACGGCAATTCTTCCGATTGAATATATTAATGAAGACGAGGGACCGGCGGGAGAGCATCTGCTGCAGGAGCTGCGGCGTACAGATGTGTATGCGCTGAAGCCTGCGTCATCGCTTGCTGCGATGAAGGAGAATGTCATTGCAAAAAACGGCATGATCGGGTTCACCATCCCTGCCGATTTCAGCGCTTCGCTGCTGGAGGGCGGTACGCCCAAGGTGGAGATGTACCAGATGGCGGTCAGTGAAGCGGCATTTACTGTGAGCATGCAGCTGGAAAGTGTAACGGGACAGCTTGGAGCGGCGGCCGCTGCTGTTTCCCGGCAAGGGGCAGCGGATGAGGAGCAGTTTTTTACTCTGCAACAGGTTCTGGATCAGATGGGCAAGCATCGGGTGCGGGCGGTGTCAACGGACATGGAGCTCTACGCAAGACCCGGCTTGACGAATGTTACCGGCTTTACGCTGCTGTTTCTGATGAGCCTGGTGGGAAGCACAGTCATGCTGATGGTCGAGGACCGCAAGCTGCGCACGATGTCCCGGATCTATACGGCACCGGTGCGGGCGTATCAGATTGTGCTGGGTAATTTCCTCGGCAGCTTTCTGCTGGGCTCGTTACAAATCCTGATCGTGCTTACCGTCAGTAAATATGTGCTGCGTTACGATGACGGAGTGCCGTTCTGGATTCATTTTGTTATTCTGGCCGCCTTCATGCTCGTTGCGATGGGCCTGGCCAGCGCGATTGCCGGATTGGTCCGCAATCCGAAAAATGCAGGCATGCTCAATTCGCTGATCATTTCACCGACCTGCATGCTGGGAGGCTGCTTCTGGCCGCTTGCCATCATGCCTGACTTCCTGCAGCGCATCGCGAATTTTGTACCGCAAAAATGGGCTATCGAGGCGGTAGAGACGATGGCTTCCGGGGGCACACTATCCGATATCGCAATGCCGCTGCTCATCCTCGGCCTGATGGCGCTCATCCTACTCGCGCTGGGCTCGATCATCCTGCGTCCCAGCGAGACGGCCGTGCGAGGCTAGGCTATAAATGACCCCTGCAAGGGTAGGTGGACTCCTTGCAGGGGTTGTTTTGTGTTGGGGGGGCTGGGTGCTGTGGCGGATGATCTGGAGTAAATGAATGCGAAAAACCGAACTCGATGGGTCCGCATACCGCCCCCGCGCCAAACGAATGCGAAAAACCGAACTCGATGCGGCGCGATGGTGGATCTGGAGTAAATAAGTGCGAAAAAGTGAACTCGATGCGACGCTGTGGCGGTTCTGGAGTAAATGAATGCGAAAAACCGAACTCGATGGGTCCGCATACCGCCCCCGCGCCAAACGAATGCGAAAAACCGAACTCGATGCGGCGCGGTCGTTGACGGGCGTGGCCGTCGTTCCGCCGCCCGCCCATCGCGTGCCGCCCGCCGCCGCGCCTACTCCGCCCGAAGCTGGCGGAGGACGGTGATTTCGACGCGGCGGTTCTTCTGCCGGCCGGCGGCCGTGCTGTTATCGCCGGCCGGCCGGGTGTCGGCGTAGCCCGCATACTGGAAACTGTCCGGGCTCAGGCCCTGACGGTCCAGGAAGAAGCGGAGCACGGACATCGCCCGGGCACCGGACAGCTCCCAGTTATCTGCATACGGAGACTGGAGCCCGACCGGCACATTGTCCGTATGTCCTTCTATGCTGACGACGGCGCTGAGGTCTTGAAAAAGGCTCGCCAGCTTGCCAAGCACCGGTGCTGCCCCGTCCTTGAGCTGGGCTTGTCCCGGGTCGAACAGAAAGCGGTCGCTCAGTGTAATGGCAATGCCCTGCGGCTCATCCGCGATAAAAATATCTCCTTCCAGTTGGTTTTGCGCCACATATTGTTTAATGACTTCCATAAAGTCTGCCAGCTCCTGCTCCTGCTCTCGGAAGGCAAGCTCGCGCTGAGTCATGGGACCAGAGGTACCTGGGTCTGTGTCAGATTCGCCAACTGCGTCAGGCACAGCTCCATCATTGCCGTTTCCATCAGGCGATCTGATGTCTCCCGCAGCCCCGTCGCCATCTGCCGCAGAAGATCCGACGTCTCCCGCGCTGCCGCCCTGAATCAAGCCGGAGCCATGTTCCAACAGGGAATCTCCGCTCTGGAAGGTGGCCTGCAGCGACTGCGTAACACGGTCATATTTCTCGGTATCCAGCCGGCTCATCGCGAACAGGACCACAAAGAAAATGAGCAGCAGCGTGATCAGATCGGCGTAAGTAATCATCCAGCGGTCTCTTTGATCTCCGGCGCCCTGGCGGCGGCGTTCCCGACGGGTGGATTTAATCGGCCGTCTCATGGGCCGTCCCCCTTGTTGTCGGCGTGGCAGCGGAGAAGCTGCTTTCGAGCGTGTAGGTGTTCAGCTTTTTGCGGACGAGAAGTGGATGCTGTCCCTGCTGAACGGCGAGAATGCCCTCTAGCAGCAGCTCCATATTTTGAATTTCTTCCTCGCTGCGTGCTTTAATCTTGGAAGCGATGGGAAGAAAGATAATATTGGCACTGGCAACCCCGTACAGGGTGGCGGTAAAAGCAACCGCGATCGACGGACCGAGCCGGGTCGGATCCTGAAGCCCGCCCAGAACGTGAACGAGGCCCATTACGGTACCGATGATCCCCATGGTCGGCGCATAGCCCCCCGCGGCCTCGAAGATTTTGGCATAGCCTTCATGCTTCTGCTCGGTGGCATCCATCTCCAGCTCCAGAATCTGGCGCACCGCGTCCCCGTCCGTTCCGTCGACAACCATCCCCATGCCTTCACGCAAAAAAGGATCGGGATGCTCAGCGGCCGCCTCCTCCAGTGCAAGCACGCCGGTGCGGCGGGCTAACGTGGCCATGTCGACCACGTCCTCAATAAGCTGCAGCGGCGAGCGGCTCCGCCGCCCGAAAGCGAAGCGGAGCGCGGCAGGAATCCTCCGCAGCCGGGAGGCCGGAAAGCTGATCATGACGGCTGCGGCCGTACCCCCGAAGACGATCAGGGCGGCGTTGCCCTGGAGCAGTCCGCCAAGCTGGCCGCCTTCCCACAAGAAGCCGCCGATCAGTGCAGCAAGCCCTGCCAAAAGCCCGAGAATAATGGTAATATCCATGATGAGCAATCATCTCCTTTTATGTAGAGAACTATTATATAAGGTTTGCAACAAAAAAACGAAAAGAGTATAATTGCAGGGGAACAAATATTCTTATTAAACACAAAACGAAGAGGTCTAAACAGAAATGCAGATCTCTTTCTTTTTACATCGGGAAGTTACGATAGAAACGTTAATATACAATATTTTAGACGATAAGGGTGTGATTGAACACATGAGTGATCTCGTGGTCAGTACGAAATCCTTTGAGCTCCAATCGGAGTTTGATCCGCAGGGCGACCAGCCGGGAGCGATTGAGCAGCTGGTGCAGGGCGTGCGAGAGGGCAAGCGTCATCAGACGCTGCTCGGTGCGACGGGAACCGGCAAGACGTTTACGATTGCCCAGACGATTGCGAAGCTGAATCGACCGACGCTCGTGATCGCGCATAACAAGACGCTGGCGGCACAGCTGGCGAGTGAGTTCAAGGAATTTTTCCCCAATAACTCGGTCGATTATTTCGTCAGCTATTACGATTACTATCAGCCGGAGGCGTACATTCCGTCCTCGGATACTTATATTGAGAAGGATTCCAGCGTGAACGAAGAGATTGACAAGCTCCGCCACTCCGCCACAAGCTCCCTGTTCGAACGCCGGGATGTCATTATCGTAGCCAGCGTGTCCTGCATTTACGGCCTGGGGTCTCCGATGGAGTATGGCGAGATGCTGCTCTCGCTGCGAGTAGGCATGGAGAAGCCGCGCAACCAGATCCTGTCCCGACTGGTGGACATCCAGTACCAGCGCAATGATATTAACTTTGTCCGGGGCACGTTTCGGGTGCGCGGAGATGTCATCGAGATTTTTCCGGCATCAAAGGGTGAGCATGCGGTCCGTGTGGAGCTGTTCGGCGATGAGATTGAGCGCATTACTGAAATTGATGTTCTCACCGGTGAGCTGGTGGGCGAGCGGGATCACGTAGCTATTTTTCCGGCGTCTCACTTCGTTACCCGGGAGGAGACGATGCGCGCCGCGCTCGTGAATATTGAGCGGGAGCTGCAGGAGCGCCTGGAGGTGCTGAAGAGTGAGGGCAAGCTGCTCGAGGCCCAGCGTCTGGAGCAGCGCACGAACTATGACATCGAGATGATGAAGGAGGTCGGCTTCTGCTCCGGGATCGAGAACTATTCCGGACCGCTGACCTTCCGGGAGCCGGGAGCGACGCCGTACACGCTGATGGATTATTTTCCGGATGATATGCTCATCGTCATTGATGAATCCCATGTGACGCTGCCGCAGATTCGGGCGATGTACAACGGGGATAAGGCCCGCAAAACCATCCTCGTTGACCACGGCTTCCGCCTCCCGTCAGCACTGGACAACCGCCCGCTCAAATTCGAGGAATTTGAGGAGAAGGTGAGCCAGATTATTTACGTGTCCGCCACGCCGGGGCCTTACGAGCTGGAGCATTGCGATACGATGGTGGAGCAGATCATCCGGCCGACCGGCTTGCTGGATCCGCTCATTGAGGTCCGCCCGACGGAAGGGCAGATTGACGACCTCATCGGCGAAATTCATGATCGCACGGCTAAGGACGAGCGGGTCTTGATTACAACACTGACCAAGAAAATGGCCGAAGACCTCACCGACTACCTGAAGGAGATCGGCATCAAGGTCCGCTACATGCACTCGGAGATCAAGACGTTTGAGCGGATGCAGATTTTGCGCGATCTGCGGCTCGGTACATTCCACGTGCTCGTGGGTATTAACCTGTTAAGGGAGGGGCTGGACCTGCCGGAGGTGTCCCTCGTTGCGATTTTGGATGCCGATAAAGAGGGCTTCCTGCGCTCGGACCGATCCCTGATCCAGACGATTGGACGGGCGGCGCGGAACTCGGAGGGACGCGTCATTATGTACGGGGATAAAATAACGGATTCCATGGACCGTGCCATCAAGGAAACCGAGCGGCGGCGCGCTGTACAGGAAGAGTACAATGAGAGACACGGCATTACGCCGCAGACGATCCGCAAAAAGGTGCGCGATGTCATCGAGGCCACCAAGGCGGCGGAGAGCAAGGCGGATTATTTGACCGGCCCGGCGGCCAAGATGTCGAAGAAGGACCGTCAGTCGGTCATCGAGCGTCTGGAGGTCGAGATGAAGGAAGCGGCCAAGAACTTGCAGTTCGAACGGGCGGCGGAGCTGCGCGATGCGCTGCTTGAGCTGAAGGCGGAGTAACAGTGAGGAGATGAAAGGTTTGGCGAGCGAAAATATAGTAATCAAGGGCGCACGTGCCCACAACCTGAAAAATATTGATGTGACCATACCGCGGGATAAATTCGTCGTACTGACCGGCCTTAGCGGCTCCGGCAAATCCTCGCTGGCCTTTGACACGATTTACGCGGAAGGACAGCGCCGGTATGTAGAATCCCTGTCGGCGTATGCCCGCCAGTTCCTGGGGCAGATGGAGAAGCCGGATGTGGATTCCATCGACGGCTTATCCCCGGCCATCTCGATCGACCAGAAGACGACCAGCCGGAACCCGCGCTCTACGGTCGGAACCGTAACGGAGATTTACGACTATTTGCGGCTGCTTTTTGCCCGCGTGGGCCATCCGCATTGCCCGGATCACGGCATTGAGATTACTTCACAGACGGTCGAGCAGATGGTGGACCGGATTATGCAATATCCGGAGAAGACCCGGCTGCAGATTTTGGCTCCAGTTATTGCCGGCCGCAAGGGTGAGCACAAGAGCCTGTTTGCAGATATTTCCCGGCAGGGCTTTGTCCGCGTACGGGTCAATGGCGAGCTTCGTGACCTGTCCGAAAGCATTGAGCTGGAGAAGAACAAAAAGCATACGATTGACGTTGTGATCGACCGGATCGTCGTAAAGCCGGACGTTGAGGCCCGGCTGGCCGATTCCATTGAGACGGCGCTGAAGCTGTCCGGCGGCCAGCTGCTGGTCGATATTATCGGCCAGGAGGAGCTGCGCTTCAGCTCCAACTTCGCCTGCCCGGTGTGCGGCTTCAGTATGGAGGAGCTGTCCCCGCGGATGTTCTCCTTCAACACGCCATTTGGTGCCTGTCCGGAATGTGACGGCCTGGGGGTAGAGATGATTGTCGATCCGGAGCTGCTGGTGCCGGATCAGAGCAAGAGCATTGAGGATGGAGCGTTCCAGGCCTGGTCTGGCGGTACCTCAACGTATTATCCGCAATTTTTGAGCTCGGTCTGCCGCCATTTTAAAATCCCGATGGATGTGCCCGTAAGCTCGCTCAGCCCGGAGCAGATGAAGATTTTGCTGTACGGCACAGGCAGTCAGAAGATACATTTTAAATATGAGAATGATTTCGGGCAGCGGAAGGAAGCGCATGTCACCTTTGAAGGGATTATTCCGAATCTGGAGCGCCGTTACCGTGATACGAACTCCGAAGGGATTCGCGAATACATTGAAGGCTATATGAGCTCGAAGCCGTGTGATGTGTGTAAGGGCCATCGCCTGAAAAAAGAGAGCCTGGCCGTCACGATTAACGACCAGAACATGGCGTATGTGACGAGCCTGTCCGTTGGGGATGCCTCCCGCTTCTTTGACGGCCTGGAGCTGTCAGAGAAGGAGCAGCAGATTGCAAACCTGATCCTGAAGGAGATTAACAGCCGTCTCGGCTTTCTTGTAAACGTCGGACTGGATTATCTCACGCTCAGCCGCTCTGCAGGGACACTATCCGGCGGTGAAGCGCAGCGGATTCGCCTGGCTACCCAGATTGGCTCGAGCCTGATGGGCGTGCTCTACATTCTGGATGAGCCCAGCATCGGGCTGCATCAGCGGGATAACGACCGCCTGATCTCAACGCTTGAGCATATGCGTGACCTCGGCAACACGCTGATCGTGGTGGAGCATGATGAGGACACCATGCTGGCGGCGGACTATATTATTGATATCGGTCCTGGCGCCGGCATTCACGGCGGAAACGTGATTTCTCAAGGAACACCGAAAGAGGTTATGGAGGATGAGAACTCACTGACCGGGCAGTACCTGAGCGGCCGCAAGTTCATTCCGGTTCATAGCAAACGCCGCAAGCCGGATCAGCGCTGGCTGGAGATCAAGGGTGCGAAGGAGAACAACCTCAAGAACATTAACGTCAAAATTCCAATCGGTGTGTTTACGGCGGTCACGGGTGTGTCCGGCTCCGGGAAATCGACGCTGGTGAATGAGATCCTGTACAAAACGCTCGCCCGCGACTTGAACAAAGCCCGGGTTCGTCCAGGGCAATATCGGGAAATGAAGGGTCTGGAGCATATCGAGAAGGTAATCGACATCGACCAGTCGCCCATTGGCCGGACGCCGCGCTCCAACCCGGCAACGTATACGGGAGTGTTTGATGATATCCGGGATATTTTTGCCCTGACGAATGAAGCGAAGCTGCGCGGGTATAAGAAAGGCCGCTTCAGCTTCAACGTCAAAGGCGGACGCTGTGAAGCCTGCCGGGGTGACGGAATTATCAAGATTGAAATGCACTTTCTGCCCGATATTTATGTGCCGTGCGAGGTGTGCAAGGGCAAGCGCTATAACCGTGAGACGCTGGAGGTCAAGTATAAAGGCAAGAACATTTCCGACGTACTGGAAATGACCGTGGAGGATGCCACCGAGTTCTTCCAGAACATTCCGAAGGTGCACCGCAAGATGCAGACGCTGATGGATGTGGGTCTCGGATATATCAAGCTGGGACAGCCAGCCACCACGCTGTCGGGCGGCGAGGCCCAGCGCGTGAAGCTGGCATCCGAGTTGTACCGGCGCAGTACGGGCAAAACGATGTACATTCTGGATGAGCCGACGACAGGGCTGCATGTTGATGATATTGACCGCCTGCTCATTGTGCTGCACCGATTGGTTGACTCCGGTGAGTCTGTGCTCGTCATCGAGCACAATCTCGACGTCATTAAGACGGCGGATTATTTGATTGATTTGGGGCCTGAAGGCGGCAGCGGCGGGGGTACCGTCCTTGCTGTCGGCACTCCGGAGCAGCTGGTGAAGGTGCCGGAGTCTTATACCGGCAAATATCTGAAGCCGATCCTGGAGCGGGACACAGAGCGCACGGAGGCCATGAACCGCAAGGCACAGGAAGCCGCCGCGAAAGCGGAGGCAGAGGAGCCGGTCGTGAAGTAGCAGCCGGTTCCAGCGCGCCCCTGGCTCAAGCGCTTTAGTATGAGCCGCAAGGCGTGACGCCTGCGGCTTGTACACAGCGCCGACTGCACTTGCGGTCGCCAAGCCCCGGCTAGGCGCCGCAGGACAGCGCGCCTGACAACACAAATAGCCCTGCAGGCTCCCGGCCGGGAACCTGCAGGGCTATTCATCATGGATCTGGCTTAAGAGGCTGCCGTCTCGGAGGCCAGAATCTCGGTCAGCTTCTCCTGGAAGGCCGGGATGCCGACACGCTGAGTATATTCAAAAAAACTTTCCTCTGGAGACAATCGATTCTCCTTATAGAACAGCAGCAGCTGTGCCAGCACCGGACCGACGTGATCTCCTTTTACGCGGCCTTTCAGTGCCTTGTTCAGCTGAGCGCCTGGTCCCAGGGATCCGCCAACGGCGATGTCGAACGCATCGACCATGCCGTCCGGCGTCTTGATCAGAGAGCCCTGCAGGCCGATGTCTGCAATATGCTTCTGACCGCAGGAATTCGGGCAGCCGATAAAGTGGATGCGGACCTTCTCATTCAGGGCTACATTCTCATCGAGGTACTCGGCGACCAGCTTGGCACGATTCTTCGTCTCGACAATCGCGAGGTTACAGAACTCATTGCCTGTGCAGGAAACCGTCCGGCTCATGAAGTGACGCGGGTTCGGTGTCAGGCGCTGCAGCACCGGGGCGTCCAGCAGCTCTTCTACCTTCTCGTCCGGCACGCCGCTGAGAATGATGTTCTGGGACATCGTTGTGCGAATCTTGCCATCGCCGTAGATGTCCGCCACATCGGCAAGCTGAATCAGCTCATCGGCATCCAGACGTCCGACCGGAACGTTCAGGCCGACATAGTTCAGTCCTTGGCCGCGCTGCGGATGAACGCCATCGAAATAAGCAGCCTCCCAGCCCAGTGTCTTGTCCTCGCCGCGCGAAGGCAAGTCGCCGACCAGCTCGACCAGCTTCTCCTTGAACTTCTCCGGTCCCCAGTCCGCGACCAGGAACTTCAGGCGCGCATGATGACGCTTCTGACGGTAGCCGTAATCCCGGAAGATGGTGGTTACGCCGACAGCGACACGCAGGGCATCCTCAGGGCGGACAAAAATATCCAGGGGCTGCGCCAGATGCGGCTTCGCCGACAGGCCACCACCCACCATGACATGGAAGCCGATCACTTCCTGACCGTCAATCACCTTGACGGCCGGTGTCAAAGCCAGGTCGTTAATCTCGGCATTGGCATTGTTATACGGGTTCGCAGAGATGGAAATTTTATATTTCCGCGGCAGGTTGGAGAAATCCCGGTTCATCAGGAAAAAGTCATTGATCTCCTCCACCAGGTCTGTCGTATCCATAAGCTCATGCGGATCAATGCCCGCCAGCGGGTTACCGACAATCGTACGCGGGCAGTCTCCGCAAGCCTCGAAGGAGTACAGGCCTACATCCTCCAGGCGCTTGAAAATATCCGGAAGGCTCTCTACAGTCAGCCAGTGGAACTGAATAGCCTGACGCGTCGTCACGTCTACCAGGTCACGTCCGTACAATCTGGCGATTTCGGCCAGCGCACGGGCCTGGGCCGTCGTCATGATGCCGGTGTTGATGCGCACACGCATCATGAAGTGTCCGTCCTTCGGCTTCTGCTGATACACACCCGCCCATTTGAAGCGGTCCATATCATCTGCAGTGATAGAATCAAAGCCTTGTACAGAATACTCTTCTATAATAGTACGAATGACATCAAGTCCGTCTTTTTCCATTTTTACAAATTCGAATTTGTTCAGCTTGTCGGGATCGGCCATCCAGATTGGTTCATAAGCCATATGAATTTAACGCCTCCTGCATTGGTTAGAATTGATGATTACACGCCATAATTCCGATTAGAATAGTATGATATTGTGTTGATATTACCATAAATTCTTGTAACCGTAAACGAAAATATGGAAGCCGCCGGGGTGAAAAATCACAAAATTCACGAGAATTTCGTTATTTTTTCAATGAGAGGGCTTGCATCAGAACCCGGGCGCGGATAACATAGAAGAAGATATGTAATCATGTCCGAGAATTCAAGGGGGTACGTTTCATGTTCATTGCTACAGCTGCGGACAGCACGGCCGTTTTTAAGCATTTTGATGTTTTTATGATCCTGTTTACGATTGTAATTGCGATCGGCGTGGTTCGCTTGTTGATGGCCCGCCAGAAGAATAAATTTGCCATCGCATTCGGACTCGTCAGCCTGGGCGTGTTCCTGTATTCGGACTATGCTATGGTGCTGAACTGGATTAACGGCGGCAACTAAGCAAATAAGGCTACATAAGAAAGCGTCCTTTCGCAGCGTGCGGAGCGGGCGTTTTTTTGTTGTTTCTAGCTAAAGGAAATATAGATGGTCTGGTATGAATTTCGCAGGTAGTAGAATCCAAAGATTCATGGTAAATTGAGGAAGCGGCTGGATTAGGCGCGGAGAGGATGAATTCAATAAATGCACTTATGGAAAAAGACCACGGCAGCCCTTGTTGCTGCGGGCATCATGCTGCTTAGTTCAGTGCTCCATCCGGGCATGGCTGCAGCGGCTACCAAGAACAACAGCGCTTATACATATCCGCAGGATCCTGTGCCGCAGGTTATTCAGGGGATGTCACCGTCGGTGGTGGGCATTGCAGGCAAGCTGACGGGCGGCATGTATACCGAGGATCGATATAATCTGTCTCACGGAAGTGGAGTTATTTTGAGCAAAGATGGCTGGATTGTGACGAATGCGCATGTAGTGGACCGGCTAAGCAAAATTCAGGTCGTCACCTCGGACGGCAAGACCTATCAGGCCCGCAGCGTGTTCAGTGACGATGTTAGCGATATTGCTGTCGTCAAAATCAATGCCAAAGGACTGAAGCCGGCCGTGTTTGCCGTAACAAGCCAGAACGCTCAGGTTGGCGAAAAGGTGGCTGCGATCGGTACTCCGATCTCCTTCTCCTTGCGCAACTCGGCCACGGTTGGGGTGGTCAGCGGTTTGAACCGCAGCATCGACAGCTCCTATCGCCTGATCCAGACGGATACGGCGATTAATCCGGGCAACAGCGGCGGGCCGCTCGTGAATATGAAGGGCGAAGTGATTGGCATTAACAGTATGAAATTTTCGGCGATCGGCGTGGAAAATATGGGCTTCTCCATCCCTTCCGAGACCGTGGGCTATGTCGTCAAGCAGCTGATTCAATACGGTGAAGTGAAGCGGGCAGGGCTGGGCCTTTCGCTGGAGGAAAGCTTTTCGGCAATTGTCGGCTTCCCGAGCGAGGATCCGCTTCAGGTGACCGACGTAACGTCTCTCGAAGCCATTAAGGCGGGGATCTCCAAGGGGGACGTGCTATACGCTATTAATGGTAAGAGAGTATACTCCATTGTTGATATTAACGAGATGCTCAAGCTGTATGCGCCTGGTACGAAGGTGAAGCTGCTGATGCAAAGAGACGGGGATATTGTCAGCGTACCGCTTGTGTTAAGCAGTGGCATCAGCGAGCCTGTGGAGGATGCCGAGTGGGAAGAAGAGGTGGAGGTATGACAAGCTCTCAGCGTTTCATTTCAAAATCACATCGTCAGCGTGCTATGAGTCTGCTGCTGGCGGCGTCTCTGCTGGGCAGCACGCTGGCAGATTCTGCCGCCTGGGGCGCAGAGAATCAGAACGTCGTGCTGTCCCTGAAGCAGGGAAGCCCGAGCGCGGACATTAACGGGGCTGCCGCTCCCATTGTGAAGCCGGTCATCAAGCAGGGCCATCTCATGGTGCCGCTTGGCGTATTTTCAAAAGCGTTCGGCAGTCAGGTAACGCTGGAGGGCACGACGCGCGTGACGCTGCTGCAGGGACCGCACCGGCTGGTCATGACCATCGGCAGCAGTACAGCCTGGATCGACGGACGGAAGATCGTCTTGCCGGTTGAGCCGCAAATGATCTCAGATACCTTGATGGTTCCGCTTCGCGCGGTGGCGCAAGGCCTGGGAGCCAAGGTCGGCGTAGACTCCAAGGGCAGGGTGAGCATCACCATGAAGGTGCAGGATAAGCAGCCTTCGGAGGAAGAGGGCGGCCTTAGCGGAGAATCCGTCAATCAGCCGACCCGGATCGGTAACAGCTATTACGGCTGGAGCATCGATTATCCGTCGGGCATGATGGTCAACAGCTATGCCGGGGATGAGAGCTCCGTAGAATTTGTGGACGCCACCGGCCGCTATTATATGGAGCTGTATGTCAGCGATGCGCCAGAGGAGCAGGAGCCCAAGGCCCTGCTGGCTCAGCTTCTTCGCAATGCGGAGGATGCCGGAGATCTGGTGGTGCACCGGGAAATCGTGAACCGGGGGAGCTACCCGTACGCGAGAATTTTTTCGCGGGACAGTGATGAATTCATTTGGGAAACCCGTATGTACTATGATAACGGCCGGGTGTATGAGCTTTATTTTGCCGATCGTGACGCGGTGCATTATAGAGATATGAGTGCTTTTGGCGGGCTGCTGAATTCTTTTCAGCCGGTATTTCCGGAAGGGAGCGCCAAGGCCAAGGTGAAGGATTTATCCTCTGTCGAAGAGGGGCTGCGCATGCTGAACGAGCCGGATTACGGGATTACCGTGGGGATTCCGGCAGACTGGATGTATTACGATGAGTATTACTATGGCAAAGAGGGAGAAGGCGGCTTCCTCATGGATGTCCATTCTGCTCCCGAGGGACAGCAGGGAAATCTGAAGCAGTGGGTGCAGCAGCTGGAGAGCTATTATGCCGACACCTTTGTACCGGATGCCTACGAGCTGGACAAGGCCGTTCCGATCAGCATTTCCGGTCAAGAAGGCCAGATGGTGAAGGTGCGCTATGTGGATCGGGGGCGGTGGTATACCGAGTATAGCTTTTTGATACAGCATAAGGGGTACCGCTATGAGCTGACATACCGGGTAGATGATGAAAGCACTCTCGCGGCAGATATGTGGGAGGCTGTGCTGGCGTCGATCGCTATCGACTATGATGTCGTGCCCGGTGAGTTTGGTAATCTGGGAACGCCTGCGTATCTGCAGAATTCCAGCGCGATGGTCAAGCGATCCTCCAAGGCCTATGCTTACACCGTGAGCCTGCCAGAGAATTGGAGCTCGTCCAGGGACTGGTTTGAATCGGGGAATGTGGAATATGAGCTGCCGGGCGGCACGTTCGAGATCGATTCTGTAAAAAATACAGCCCGGAGCACGGTCCTCAAACGTCTCCAGGCCTACTATAACGACAAAACGTCATCCAGCTTCGGCGAGTCGGAGGCCAAAGGCCTCGGCGTCCGCAATATCACGCTTGCCGGCGTGCCGGCCGTGTCGTTCGAGCTGCACTTCCCGGGTAAAACATTCGGGCACACCGAGCGTTATCTGGTGTTTGAGCGGGATGGCATTGTGCACACCGTATCCATCCGGCTGGAGGATGCCAACGCTACAGCTACGCAGCTGCAAACCCTTGAGCGAGTGCTGCAAAGCTTGCGGTAGGTCATCCGTTCCACCCCCGCCGGACGCTGGGGATGTGTGTGGTAGAAGTAACGATAGACTTCGTGGTAAAGGTCGCCGGGACAGAGCTGCTGCCGGCGGCCTTTTTCAGCGTGGCGGGGATAAACAGGGCTCGGCGGGCCGCGTCCGGGCCGCATTCAAGCCGAACGAGTGCGAAAAACCGAACTCGTTACAGCGGCAGCCCGCCCCCGTGCCAAACGAGTGCGAAAAACCGAACTCGTTACGTCGGTATGGCGCATCTGGAGCAAACGAATGCGAAAAACCGAACTCGTTGTGTCGGTATCGCGCATCTGGAGTAAACGAATGCGAAAAACTGAACTCGTTACGTCGGTATGGCGCATCTGGAGCAAACGAATGTGAAAAACCGAACTCGTTACGTCGGCAGCCCGCCCCCGCCCCAAACGAATGCGAAAAACCGAACCCGCTAGCAAGCACTCCAGCGCACAGCCCGCGCACGCGGGATGCGCCGCGCCGAAGGGATGCCTATTTGTAGAAAGTCTTTTTATCTGGAGCGGTTTTTGCTACAATTAATAAGTTATAGCATGCATGGCTGATGGAATGTCGGGACGGCGTTTTGGACATCTTGGAAATATATAGGTACCGGCGATGGAAATCCCGGTTTGGGAGGATATACATGGATACACCGATGTTGCGCAGGGAGGATGTTGAGCTTCTTGCGCCTGCAGGCGATTGGGACTGCATGCGGGCTGCGGTGGCAAACGGCGCAGACGCGATATTTTTTGGAGTCGAAAAGTTTAATGCCCGGGCACGGGCGAACAATTTCCGGATGAATGAGCTGCCGGAAATTATGTCTTTTTTGCACAGCTATGGCGTAAAGGGCTTCCTCACGTTTAACATTCTCGTGTTTGAGAATGAGCTGGAGGAAGCGAAGGAGCTCATTGACGCCTGTGTGGATGCCGGCGTCGATGCCGTCATCGTGCAGGACCTGGGACTGGTGAAGCTGATCCGCGAGATTTCGCCGGATTTTCCAATTCACGGCTCTACTCAGATGACGATCACATCCCCGGAAGCGGTGGAGTTTACGAAGCCTTGGGGCATGGAGCGGGTCGTCCTGGGCCGCGAGAACAACCTGAAGCAGATTCAAAAAATTGGAGAACAGGCCCGCCTGCCGATGGAAGTGTTCGTGCACGGAGCGCTGTGCGTGTCCTACTCCGGTCAGTGCCTGACCTCGGAGATGTGGGGCGGCCGCTCGGCGAACCGCGGCGAATGCGCGCAGGCCTGCCGCCTGCCGTACGATTTGATGGTTGATGGTGTGCAGCAGCCGATGGGCGATGTGACGTATTTGCTGTCACCGAAGGATCTGGCGGCCATTGATCTGATGCCAGAGCTGATTGAGGCCGGTGTGACTTCCTTCAAGATTGAAGGACGCCTGAAGACGCCGGAATATGTAGCCAATGTGGTCAGCAAGTACCGCAAGGCGATTGACCAATATTTTGACGGGGAGAACGCCAAGCCGAGCAAGGAAGACATCCGCGAGCTGCAGCAGAGCTTCTCGCGCGGCTTTACCCACGGCTTCCTTAGCGGAACGAACAATAAGCAGCTGGTCGATGGCACGTTTCCGAAGAGCCGCGGGGTATACCTGGGCAAGGTAGAGCAGATTTTGCGGGACGGCGTAGTCTGCCGCCTGGAGGCTCCGCTCAAGCGCGGGGACGGCATTGTGTTTGATGCCGGAGATCCGACGCGCAAGGAAGAGGGCGGCCGTGTCTATGATGTCCGCCGCAAAGGCGTGAAGCTGGAAGGCGAGGCTGGCGAAGGCTGGATCGTCGACATTGTGCCCGGCCGCAGTGATGTCGATCTGCGCCGGCTGCATGTCGGCGACCGGATCTGGAAGACGAACGATCCGGCGCTCGATAAGCGGCTGCGTCAGACGTTTGAGACAGACAAGCCGTACCGGGTATTCCCGGTGCACGTCCGCGTCAGCGGAAGTCCGGGACAGCCTCTGTCCACCTGGTGGACCGATGTCCAGAAGGGCACCACGGTCCGTGTGGATTCAGAGCTGGAGCTGGAAATCGCGAAGAAGCGCCCGATGAACCGCGAGCTGCTAGAGGAGCAGTTCGGGCGCCTGGGCGGCACGATCTATCAGCTGGAGCAGCTCGAGGCCGAGCTGCACGGCGATGTCATCGTGCCGATGCGCGAGCTCAACAGCATCCGCCGCCAGGCGGTGGAGCTGCTGTCGGGCGAGCGCCCGAAGCCTCCCGTCTACATCAAACGGGAGGCCTCGGTCTACGGCGATGCCTCCATACCGGCATCGCAAGTGCCGCGCGGTGAAGCACAGCTGACCGCGCTCTGCCGCAGCCTGCCGCAG
This sequence comes from Paenibacillus sp. JSM ZJ436, assembly GCF_044383795.1. NCBI lineage: Bacteria > Bacillati > Bacillota > Bacilli > Caryophanales > Paenibacillaceae > Paenibacillus > Paenibacillus sp. JSM ZJ436. Next base: position 5,372 of record NZ_JBISEO010000016.1, on the reverse strand, counting down.
GTACAGGCTGCGCTGGAAGCCGGCGTCGAGATGATCTACGCCGACTTCGAATTTATTAAGCAATTCCCGGCAGCCGTGGATGCCGTCCGGGCGGCCGGCAAGCAGATCGCGCTGGCCACGCCGCGCATTCATATGCCGGGCGAGAACGGCTACCACAACAACATTTTGCGCCTCCAGCCGGATGCCGTGCTGGTGCCAACACCGGGGCGCTGTATTTCTACCTGCGCCACCGGCTGGAGCATCCCGACCAGACTCATCCTCGCCTGATCGGAGACTTCTCGCTGAACATTGCTAACCATAAGGCAGCAGACCTGTTCATCGAGTCCGGCTGCGAGCTCGTAACGCCGTCGTATGATTTGAACATCCAGCAGATGATTGACCTGCTTCGCCGTTCGGACACCTCCAGAATGGAGATTGTCATTCATCAGCATTTGCCGATGTTCCATACGGAGCATTGTGTATACTGCACGTTTATGAGTGAAGGCACCGACTTCACCAACTGCGGGCGTCCCTGCGAGGAGCACCGCGCCTCGCTTCAGGACCGGATCGGCATGTCCCACCCCGTGCGGGTGGATGAAGGCTGCCGGAATACCGTCTACAATGCGATCGAGCAGTCGGGAGCAGAGTATTTGAGTAATTTTATGGAGCTGGGCGTCTCCAGATACCGCGTAGAGTTCCTGGAAGAAACGCCGGAGCAGGTGCAGGAGGTCATTGACCTGTATCATCGCGCACTGCGCGGCGAAATTAGCGGAACCCAGGTGTGGAAGCAGCTGAAAGCAACGAACCAGCTCGGGGTTACCCGGGGACAGCTGGTGAAATAGGAACCATGAAGGAGTGCTGCCGCAAGTTCGGGCTGCGCTCCTTTTTTGCATCATTTTTATATGACACATGATGATTCATCAGCCTGCTTCTCTTATAGCCGGACTATTCATCGCGCTGTTATCATTTCTGCTGCTGACGGACATGGATACGGGGGAGCGGTGGGAGATGCGCTAACCCTAAAACTTCTCCTTGCGCCGCACCTCCCGGGATCGTCGGGTCACGCGCGGCTTGAACAAAAAGCTCACATTGGGCTCCACCAGCCAGCCCATACTTGCTTTGACGGCCCTGGACGACAAGAGCACCGTGACCAGCACGCCGAGCAGGATCGGCAGAATGCCGCCGGCAACGGAGCCGATCTCCTGCAGCACGCCAAAGTAGAGCAGTGACTTGACCACAAAGCCGTGCAGCAAAAACACATACATCGTGTTCATGCCCCGGTCGGTATACCAGTGCCGCTGCTGCGGGACCCAGGACAGAAATGCGGCCCCCATGAGCAGAGTAAACGTATACGTGAGCAGCCGGAACGCGCCCGCATACCATGTGTCCAGCCCAAACTGGGCATAGTTCATCGCGCCATAGAACCAAGCCGGCTCCAGTACGGGGGACAGCGTATGGAGCAGAACGGCTCCGGACAGGAGCATCAGGAGCGAGACCAGGCGCACCCCCGGTTTTTTTAAAGGGAGAAGCCATTCTCTTTTGAAATAAACACCCAGCAGGAAGAACGGCAAAAAATACAGCGTCCGCGAAACACTGGCATAATAATCGACATCAAGGGCATAACCGAGCAGCACGGAGGACCAAAGAGCAATCCACAGCGGCGCTTTGAGAACGAGCAGATAGGGTAGCAGCATTTTCCACAGCAGCATACTAAACAGAAACCATAGAATCCAATACGGATAAAAATACGTAAAATGCAGCTTCTCCAAGCCCTGCGTATAGAAGTCGAACCACGTGTATAGCGTCTCAAAGATCAGATAGGGCAGCGCCAGATTCGACACGAGCTGAATATAATATTTGGGGTAAGTGATGCTTTTGGAGAAATAGCCGGCAACAAATACGAACAGCGGCATATGGAAGGAATAGATCCACGGATACAGCGTCTCCAGCGGCGACTCCCCATAGAACGGCTCCATGAAATGCCCCACGACCACGAGCAGAATGAGCCAGAATTTTAAATTGTCAAAATACAGATCTCTCTCGTTCATGGGGGTGCGCTCCTTTGGGCATGAGGTTATTGTTAAATAACCTATTTTGGCAAGCTTGATACCTGGGAAGACGAAAGGGCTTCTGTCCTCAAACAGGAAAAATAGCACGGCGCATGGTACAATATCTTCAGCCAATAAAGGAACGTGAGACGATATAGCGTGCAGCAGGTGCTGCAGAAAGAGAGAGCATACGATGAGAATACGCAAAGCGATTATACCGGCCGCAGGACTGGGCACCCGCTTCCTGCCGGCGACCAAGGCGATGCCCAAGGAGATGCTTCCCATCGTCGATAAGCCCACCATCCAGTACATTATCGAGGAGGCGGTGGCCTCCGGTATTGAGGACATTCTGATCGTGACGGGCAAAGGAAAGCGGGCGATCGAGGACCATTTCGACTCCTCCTTCGAGCTGGAGCACAATCTGGCGGAGAAGGGCAAATGGGGGCTGCTGCAAGAGGTGCGGCGTCCCTCCGATATGGCAGATATTCACTACATCCGGCAAAAAGAGCCCAAGGGACTCGGTCACGCCATCTGGTGCGCCCGCAAATTTATCGGCCAGGAGCCGTTTGCAGTGCTGCTTGGCGATGATATTGTGGAGTCGCAGGTGCCGTGCCTGAAGCAGATGATCGACGTCTACGATCAGTATGGCAGCGCTCTGGTCGGCGTGCAGCCGGTGGAGTGGGATCAGGTGGGCCGCTACGGCATCGTGGACGGCGTGCCTGTGGCCGAGCGAATCTATGCCACGGAAAGATTGGTTGAGAAGCCCTCCCGGGAGGAGGCTCCTTCCAATCTCGCAATTATGGGGCGGTATATTTTGCCACCGGGTATTTTTGAGGTGCTGGAAGCGCAGGAAGCAGGGAAGAACGGGGAAATCCAGCTGACGGATGCGCTGGCAGCCTGGTCCCGGAAGGAACAGATTCTGGCCTACCACTTTGACGGAATCCGCCATGATGTCGGCGAGAAGCAGGGCTTCATCGAGACGACCATTCATTATGCGCTGCAGCATGAGGAGCTGCGGGAAAGCCTGCTGCAGTATATGCAGAAGAAGCTGGAGCAGGAGCGCCGTAGCTCTTTTGGAGGGATGGCAGGGGAAGTGTAGGGGGAGAACGCAAGGCAATTTCATAGAGTGAAATAGGAAGAGGCCATCCCGCAAGATCTAAGATCTTATGGGACAGCCTCTTTGTGCTTGAATACTACTCCAAGCTGTCTAACAGGGTCTTGATTTCAGCGTTAAGGTTAAGGGTATTCAGGATGACCTGAAGCGCCTCGGCACGCGTGGAGCTGCTGCGGCCATCGAATTGACCGTTGCCTTTACCGTTGATGATCCCTGCTTGGACGGCCATATCGACATATTCCTTCGCCCAGGCTGCTACAGGATCTGTGACTACTTTATTCACGTCCTTTTGAACGTTCTGGAAGTTAATGATGCGAGACAAGATCACTACCATTTCTTCACGAGTGATGGTGCCGTTGGGCTTGAATGTGCCATCCCCATAGCCGCTAATAATCCCGGCGGAGGCGAATTGGGCGATGGAAGCATTTGCCCAGTGATTTTGAATATCGTTGAAGGCTGCTTGCTTGTTGCCTTGAACAGGGAAGAGGCGAGACAGGATCGAGATAAACTCTGCCCGGGAAATATTTTTATCAGGCTGAGCCGTTCCATCCTTGTACCCTTTAATAACATCAAGCTTTACAAAAAGATCAACCGTCTTTTCAGCCCAATGTCCTTTCGTATCCGACGGCTTCAATACAGGAGTTGTGAACGTTTGCGAGGCTATGCCCACATTCTCGAGCTTCTTCTGGATGACCGATACTACGTTAGAATCGGCTTTAACAATCTCACTGAGGAAAATATCAACGACAGGCTTTGCCGGCTTCGCTTCCACGACCGGGGGCGTGGTGGGAACCGTGACTACAGGGCTTGGTGTGACGGGTGGAACCGTAACCTCATTGCTCGGAGTGCCTGGATCAGGTACTACGACCGGCCGGGCCATAACATGGACCGTGACTGTTTCGGAGAAACCGGCAATTTTAACCCGGATGTCTGCTGTGCCTGCAGCTACCCCATACACTTCGCCCGTGTCTGAAACGGTTGCAATTGAGGTGTCTGAGGATGAATACGTTAACTCATCGGAGGCAGTCGTCGAGACGTTGGAGTCCTGAGCATCAACATCCAAGGCAGAGAACCGTGTCATCATAAAGATCTGTGTAGTGGAGTAATTGATATGAGAATCGATTTGAACCGTATCTCCAACGTACACCGAAGCTGTAACAGGGGTCACCGTCAATCCAGTCACAACCGGCTTAGGGTCTACTACCGTGATCGACGTCTCATAGCCGATCCCTCTGTAAGTACCTGTAATCGTAGCTGTGCCTGCAGCATGAGCTTCAATCATGCCTGCCGGATTAACCGAAGCTACATTCGGATGACTGGAGGCCCAGATAATATCTGTGTGTAACGCATTGATAGATGGCAAGTCTGTGAAGAACAATTCGAGACCATTTTGTAAATGGTTGCCTACATGAAGCACCAAATCGGAATAATGTGGCTTAACCGAGGTTACAGGGGCAGGAATGAACTGCACAGCATATGACCTTGTAGTTCCATCTTCAGCGGTGACGGTCAGCCCTTTTGATTTTAAGTCATCGAAGGAAACTACGTAAGGTGATGTCAGAGGACTTTGCGTGATTCTCAAGCTTTGTCCCTTGTGACTGAACGTTAATGTGCCAGAATCGGAAGGGCTTTGACCATGGGGCATGTGAAAGAACACCACATCCGATGCATGATCAACCATACCGCGAAAATGATCAAACTGAGCGGTTAATAATTTTTTTTCAGAGGAAAGAACGGGAATGGGAGGATCAGTAGGGAAATCGGGAGGGAGATCGGGGTTGGGGAAATCAGGGATATTGAAATCAGGAATGTAAATGATATTCACCTGCACCGGAACACCTACGATTGAACTCATGGACGGATTAAAATCATTGGAAACCTTATGGGAATCCACGACATTGATAGCCGTAAAAGAAATCGTTGAACTTGAGACCTGCACATCCTCTTTCACCTTGAACTTGAATGTAAACAAATCGTCATAGCTATTGTTATCAATTAAAGTTTGGTTTTTTGCCTTTATGGAAGCTTCAAGATAGAATTCCCCATCGTTGTCATCCTTTACGACAGGTGCAGCTATATCGTAGTTTAAAGAATTATATAATGTCAGGCTTGTTGATTAACCAATATATGTAATTAACTCAGCCTGAAAAAACACGACATTAAACGTTGTATTCGAATCAGCCACTCTGCGGACAAGTCGTTCAAGAGCAGCAAGCGAGCGAACCGAACGA
>NZ_JBISEO010000039.1:0-1413 GCF_044383795.1 Paenibacillus sp. JSM ZJ436 | reverse complement strand
GGTAAAGTGAGAGTGTCGAACAATCACTACCATACAGAAGAGGTGTCCTCTACATGATAGAGCAAAACGTCCATCAGAATCAACTTCCTAATGAAATCAAATCGGCATTCAAAGAACTAAAAGTGCTACAGCACTTGAAAACAGCGGGCTTTAAGAAGAAATTCGGGTATACCTGTTCATTTTTATTTCAGCTCGTTTTTGTTCTCTTGTTTCATCACAAGAATTGGTTTCGCTTGCTGGAAAGCGGTAAGGGAGCAACGTTTCCTGGAAAAGACACCGTGTATCGTTTCTTGAATCATAGCGCCTATCCGTGGCGCCGATTTTTGATACTTCTCAGCTCCTGTGCCATTGGGAAGGTGCAACCCCTGACGGGTGCCGATCGGGTATCCGTCTTTATAGTCGATGATTCTATGTTCGAACGTAATCGCAGTAAGGCGGTTGAATTGCTTTCCAGATTTAAGGACCATGCGAGTGGCTGTTACTACAAAGGTTTTCGAATGCTTACACTGGGCTGGTCAGATGGGCACACGTTTATCCCCGTCGACTTCTCCTTGCTCGCTTCGCTCAAGTCGCAAGTGAATGGAATCATAGACGGTATCGATAAACGGACGTCCGGCTATAAAAGACGGATGGAGGCACTCCTGCCCGCACCTGAGGTGGTCCCCGCGATGATCGATCGAGCGCTTTCGACAGGCATGCAAGCTTCTTACGTGTTGATGGACAGTTGGTTTACACACGCTCCACTAATCCAATCCATGATCGATCGCGGTCTGGATGTTATTGGCATGGTTAAAGCCGACAAGAAAAGATACCTTGTGGATGGCCGGCGGTTAACGCTCCAAGAGCTTTACTATAAAGCAGCTCTTGTTCAAGGGAACACCAAAGGCATTCTGCGGTGCATCGGCACTCAGCTGTCTCCTGGGATTCCCGTCACGATGGTCTTTGTGCGCCATCGTTCCAACAAAAAGGAATGGCTCGCCATTTTATGCACCGATCTTTCACTTTCCGAGGAAGAAATCATCCGAATCTACGGAATCCGCTGGGACATTGAGGTTTTCTTTAAGTGTGCCAAGTCATTGCTGCGCTTGCAGAAAGAATTTCAGGGACGCACTTATGATTTGTTGATCAGCCACACGACCATTGTCTTTTCTCGATACATCCTGCTGGCTTGGCAACACCGGCAGAGTACCGACAACCGCACCCTGGGTGGTTTATTTCATCTGCTCTGCGACGAAGTCAGCCAACTGGATTGGGCCGTAGCTTTACAGCAGCTCATTCAAATTCTTGAGGATGTGGCTAAGAAAGCAAATAAGAAAATGACAAAACTCATTCAAACACAACTACAGCAATGGATTGCCGATTTGCCCAGTTATATCAAGGCTTATCTGCCAAATTTAAGCTGCGAAAGTTGAG
>NZ_JBISEO010000046.1:0-749 GCF_044383795.1 Paenibacillus sp. JSM ZJ436 | reverse complement strand
AGGGAGCCAGCCGCCGAAGGTGGGGTAGATGATTGGGGTGAAGTCGTAACAAGGTAGCCGTATCGGAAGGTGCGGCTGGATCACCTCCTTTCTATGGAGAATCGCTTCCTGCAACGGAAGCATTCAAAGAGGCGGACCGCAAGGAAAGCCAACCTCTTCACCACAGGTGAAGAACCAACTCACTCGTTGGTCAGTTTTGAGAGTTCAACTCTCAAAGGTGAAGCCTGAAACGTCACAACCGTGAACGTCCTCAGCTTTCATCACTTGATCCTTGAAAACTAGATAACGAAATGAATTTGCGTTTTAGAAAGATCCTTTAAGCTGATCTTGTGTCATGAGAATGACCAAGGAAGTTAAATGTAGCAGCGATATAATCGTGACAGGAGATCCTTTGAAATCTTATTTCAACCTTGGAGTGGTTTACACAATCAGGGAAATAAGAGTTCAAGAGAGCGCCTGGCGCGAATATATCGCACCAGGTTAAGCTACTAAGAGCACACGGAGGATGCCTAGGCGCTAGGAGCCGATGAAGGACGTGGCGAACGACGAAATGGCCTCGGGGAGCTGTAAGCAAGCTTTGATCCGGGGATGTCCGAATGGGGAAACCCGACTGGAATAATACCCAGTCACCGCTGCCTGAACACATAGGGCAGAGGGAGGCATACCAGGGGAACTGAAACATCTAAGTACCCTGAGGAAGAGAAAACAAGAGTGATTCCGTCAGTAGCGGCGAGCGAACGCGGAACAGC
>NZ_JBISEO010000015.1:0-79160 GCF_044383795.1 Paenibacillus sp. JSM ZJ436 | reverse complement strand
TATTCATTTTTATAACTATGAACGATTACAAGCTAAATTAAACGGCCTTAGTCCAATGGAATTCAGATCTAAGGCCGCCTAATTAATTTTATTTATTTGTACTGTCTACTTGACGGGGTGCAGTTCAATCCTGGGGAGCAGCCCCCTGCTTGCGGTAATGGGACGGTGTCCGCCCTTTAATGGACTTGTACACCCGGTTAAAGGTGCGGATGCTGCTGAAGCCGCATTCCAGAGCGATCTCCATAATGCTGTCGTCGGTGTTTTCCAATTTGATTTCGGCCAGCGACACCCGCACCATATTAAGGTAGGTTTTGAATGACAGGCCCAGGGTCGATTTAAAGGTCCGGCTGAAATGGAAGGGATCCATATTGAAATGCCCGGCAATCGACTCCAGCGTCATCTCGGTGCGGCAGTTCTCCTCGATATAAGACAGCATCTTCTGCAGGCGAGCCCGCTGCTCGTAAGGCTCTTTGGCCTTGGGGGCCACCGGCATGCAGCGCTGCAGGTCTGCGCAAAGTTGCATCGTCAGGCCGCGGACCATGAGCGCCGAGGCGGGAGCAGCGGCTCCGCCGCCCTCGCATTCCTGGTAGATGGCTTGCAGCAGTCCATACAGCCGCTTCCGGTCTTTGTCAGCGGGGGTGAAGTAGGGAGAGGTAAACTGGAAGTCGCCCGGCCATGTCCGGGAGGAGCCGAGCAGCTCGGGCTTGAACACGAGAACCGTTGCACGGGATTCCTTGCCGCCATACTCGAAGGAATGAATGTCGTTACTGCTACAGATCACGAAATCCCCCGCATGAACCTCCCGCTTCTCCTCATTAACACCCAGCAGCAGACTGCCGGATTCAACGTAAATAATCTCGACCTCGGGATGACAGTGGGCATAGAACTGGATATTATTGTGACTGAAAATCTTTAAGGGAAGCTCACTGTCAAATTTCCAATTCTCGTAAATGAATTTCATGCCGCTCTCCCGCCTTTTCGCATCGTCTCCGCATCCTTTTCGTGGGCAATACTGCTTGTTAACCATGTCCATTCCATCATAGAGAGCAGGGGCGTTTTTGTCCAGTAGCTGGCGGCCAGGGCAATCACCACACAAAGAAACACGGCAGCTTCGGGAAGAAATCCCGTCACCGCCGTGCGCTATACATGCTCCTTATACTGGGGTATATGAACTCTTCATGTCGTAGAAGCTGCCGGAGTCTGAAGACAAATGGAAGGCCCACATGGCTTCCAGCACATGGTACGCCAGCTCACCGCTGGCCTGATGCCGCCGTCCCTCCAGAATAGCCTGTGCCATGTCGGCCGGGCCCAGCCCGCGGCCATTTGCAGCCATGCCTTCGATCAGCGGCACCTCGGTCCATTCCTCATCGCCGAGCTTCTTGTATTGTACGGTGCCGCCGAACGAGTTCGGATCCGGCACTCTCAGGCTGCCCTGGGTTCCGTGAACCTCGATGGGAGGCAGCGAGCTGCCGCCGAATATATCAAAGCTCGTAATCATCGTCGCAATCGCGCCGCTTTCAAAGGCGAGTGTTCCCGTCACGTGGGTCGGAATCTCAACCGGGATTTCGGCCCCTTTTTTCTTCTCACTCGTAATGACGCGCTTCTCAAATGCTTTGCTGGTCATGCCGGCTACGGTACGAATCGGTCCCATCAGCTGCACCAGTGCGGTCAGGTAGTACGGTCCCATATCAAACATAGGACCGCCGCCCTCGGCATAATAGAACTCCGGATCGGGATGCCAGTGCTCGTGACCGTGGCCCATCATGAAAGCGGTCGCCGAGACCGGACGGCCGATCACGCCATCCTTCAATAGCTTCAGCGCGGTTTGCAGTCCGGCGCCGAGGAAGGTATCCGGAGCGCCGCCTACATACAGGCCCTTCGCTGCGGCCGTTTCCAGCACCTGACGCCCCTGCTCTAGTGTCAGCGTCAACGGCTTCTCGACGTACACATGCTTGCCGGCCTCCAGAGCCATCAGGCATACGTCGCCGTGCGCGCCGGGAATGGTCAGGTTAATGATCAGATCAATATCGGGATGATCCAACAGCTCCTGCGGCGTGCAGGCTGCCGGGATCCCGTACTTCTCCGCCTGGCTGCGGGCCCGCTCCACATCAAGATCTGCACAGGCTACAATTTCCAGTGAATCAAAGCTTGGGATATTCTCCATATAAATGCCGCTGATGTTGCCGCAGCCTATAATACCTGTTTTTAATTTGCTCATGTGTGATTTCAGCTCCTAAATGAATGAGGTCTAATGCATTTACAGCTGGCTGTCGCTCATCCCGGTGTAGGTTCCTTGAGATTGGGCGGCTTCCATGGCTTCCGGCGCCGTCTTGCCTTCCGCTGCCCACAGCAGGCCGCGTCTCATTAATTCCTTCACCTGCGGCATCTCAACGATGTTTGCCTGATGACCCAGCGCGTTATAATACACGCGTCCGACGCCCCAGCGCTTGGTCCACACAACCGGCATATCGACCGGGTTATTCAGGCGGTGCGGGCCGTCTGCCAGCGGGAATCGAGTGGAAGCCAGAACATCCACTGCAGGATCCACGTGCAGGTAATACTGCTCGGATACAACCTTGAAGTGGGACATTCCGTGCACCAAGGGACTTGAGCTGTGCCGAATTTCGACCGTATACTCGACGCCGTCATTGCCTGGATGAGCTACCCATTGTCCACCGGTCATAAACTGCCAGTCTACATTCGTACGGAATGCATCACACATGCCGCCATGGCAGCCGGCAAGTCCGGTGCCGCTTTGGACGGCTTCCGAAACATTTTTGACATATTCCTCTTTAATCTCGCCCATCGTCCAGACCGGAACGATCAGATCCAGCTCCTTCAGCCGGGCGGCATCTGCGAAGGCATCCAGCGTGTTGGACACCTCGACCTCAAACTCATGCTCTTTCAAGATTTCTTCAAAAATACCCGCGACCTGCTCGGGCTCATGTCCATCCCAGCCGCCCCATACGATCAATGCTTTTTTCATGTCGTTTCACTCTCCTGTGTTCTACATTTCCGAAATGGATACCCAGCGGCGTTCCGCGATAGAGCGGTCCACAGCCTCCAGCACAGCCTGACACTTCACACCATCTGTGAAGCTCGGCTCGGGCTGGCGATTCTCCTGAATAGCTGTCGTGAATTCCAGGAATTCATGGATAAAGGTGTGCTCGAACCCGATCGTATGACCCGGCGGCCACCAGGCCTCCGCATACGCATGGGCAGGATCGGTGGCCAGCACGCGCCGGAAGCCCTGCACGTCCTCGGCATCCGAGGTGAAATAAACCTCCAGCTCATTCATCCGCTCAAAATCAAACCGTACGCTGCCCAGGCTGCCGTTGATCTCAAAGGCATTGGTCGAGCGATGTCCTGCAGCAAACCGGGTTGCCTCAAAGCTGCCCAGTGCGCCGTTCTTGAACCGGCTCAGGAACAGTGTCGCATCATCTACGGTGACTTCGCCCTTGGGACCGTCTGCGCTGCCCTTGGCACTCAGCCCGGTCATTTCGGCGGCGAGCGGACGCTCCTTAATAAATGTTTCGCTCATGCCGATAACCTCTTCCAGATCCCCAACGAGGTAATGGGCAAGATCGATCAGATGCGCCCCCAGATCACCATGGGAGCCGGAGCCGGCGATCTCTTTCTGCAGGCGCCAGACGAGCGGAAAGCTGGGGTCGAGAATCCAGTCCTGGAGGAACCAGGCCCGGAAGTGATAAATCTGCCCCAGACGGCCGCTTGTAATCAGCTTCTTGACCAGCTGTACGGCCGGGGAGAAGCGGTAGTTGAAGCCCGTCATGTGCTTGATGCCGGCAGTCTCCGCAGCCTGAAGCATCTCCCGGGCATCCTTTAGGCTTAGCGCCAGCGGCTTCTCACAGAAAATATGCTTTCCGGCCTGAGCGGCCGCCAAAGCAATCTCCTTGTGGGCATCACTGGGCGCATTAATATCAATAATGTCAATATCCTCTCGGGCAATGAGAGCCCGCCAGTCGGTTTCGGACTCCGCCCATCCGAAGCGGTCTGCCGCCTCCTGTACGGCCTGACCGTCGCGGCCGCAGATGACGGCCATCTCCGGCTTGGCTGCCTTCGGGAAGAACATCGGCAGAGCCCGGTATGCATTACTGTGGGCCTTGCCCATAAATTTATAACCGATCATTCCAACTCGCAGCGACACAAGCATCTCCTCCTTATCGTTCAAGCATGTCTATAGGCTGCAGCGCACTGGCAATATCATGATAACGTCTTCATTATAAAAAAACGTTCCGCCATCCGCTCGCCACTTTATGCTGGGCATTGGACAAAAATTGCTGGTTTTGGACAGCTTCACAATCGCCAGTCAGCTGGTTTGCGCGAAATGTGGTCGGGTATAAACGTATAAGTTGGTTTCACCTGCAAAAACTCAAGGATGGATGGTGCAGTAATTTATCTGCACCTGGATCACTACCGTTAAGGGGGCTGAGATAACTTGGATTCGCTCTGGTTTTTACTGTTGTCTGGAATGTATATTTGCCTGATGATTTGGGGAGTCATTATATATCGCCAGGATCGGTCTCCGGGAGGTTTAAGGTACCTTTTATTTGTGGTGACACTGGGCTTGGTGTGGGATAATGCTCTGCTTGGGACCGGGGCCTGGATTGGAGAGAGTGCGCTTCTTAAAGGTCTTAACTTCTCGCGTTTCTGGATTCATGCTTTATTCACACCGCTATTAACCATGGTTTCGTACGATCTAATAATCCGGGCAGGAAGCGATTGGGCCCGAACTCGAGTGGCTGCATGGGGAGCCTGGCTATTCACGGCGGCATTGATTGTGTATGAGCTGGTGACCGAAACACTGCCGCTGGAATTAAAGCCGATGTGGGAATACGGAGCACTTAGCTATGCTTCTGCAGATGAAGCCTCGGGTCCGCCGCTCATGGTGCTTCTGATCCTTATACCGCTGCTGACTGCTGGTATTGAGTTATGGCGTCATAAAGTGACACAGGCTCTCTTCTGGGGAACTCTGCTTATGGCTATAGGCAGCGCGATTTCCATACCGATTGAAAGCTCGGCCGCCACGAATATTTTCGAGTTGATTTTGACGATTTCCCTTTGGATTTCGATCTATAAGGTATCGACATTCAGCAAACATTCAGCTTCTACTAAGGAGAGCATCAGCCTTCGTTAAGCTTTCTTTCAGGTTGGAAACCTATACTATGAACTGTAAGATCATCCAACCCTAAAGGAGCGATTCACATGAACAACAAAACATTGAGCTTGAAAGTATTGGCGGGAACCATGGCGGCGGGATTGTTGCTGGGCGGAGCTGGATATATGCAGAATCAGACCTTTGCGGCAGCAGCACAGGAACAAGGCACGAGCGTGACGGATTCGGGCAGCGGAGAGGCTTCCACAGAGCGCAAGGGAAGAGGCTTTGCAAGAGAAGGCATGAAGCGCGGCGGCTTCCAGGGAGGCCAGGAGGGCCAGCGAGGCGGCCACGGCGGACATATGAATATGCTTGAGACGGCAGCGGCTGCATTGAGCCTGGAGCAAAGCGCGCTGATGGAGCAATTGAAATCCGGCAAGACGCTGAATGAGATTGCGGACGCACAGGGAGTTGCCCGGGAGGATTTGCTGGCTAAGCTGACTGCAGCATTCACAGAACAAATTGACACACGCCAAAGCGAAGGAAAGCTTACCGAGGAGCAGGCTGCACAGCAGAAGGAGCAACTCAGCGAGCGGGTTGCAACAATGGTGGATCAGGCCGGATTTGCTCAGGATAAAGGGGGAGCTGCACGGGGTCACGGCAAGGGCGGCTTCAAATTCGGCAGCCTGACTAAGGCTGCAGATATTCTCGGCATGACAGAGGAGGAGCTGAAGGCCGGGCTGAAGGAAGGCAAATCTCTGGCCGAGCTGGCTGAAGCCAAGGGCATCTCTGAATCGCAGCTGATTGAGCAGCTGAAGGAGCAGATGACCGAGCCGCTGCAGAAGTGGGTAAACAAAAAGCGCGGAACATCGGAGACCGGGGCTGAAGCTGCTGAAAACGAACAACTGTAAACCGATGATAAGTATTACCAAGAGGACCGCCGTCTGGATATTCCAGCGGGGGTCCTTTTGTTTCTGTTCAGAGGGAAACATAAACTATAAAAAAGAAGGGTTGACCTTAACGCAGCGTCAAGGTTTATGATCAAAGCCAGGGGGTGATCGAGAGTGGAGTATACGATACAGAAGCTTGCGGAGATGGCGGGTGTGAGCACCAGAGCCTTGAGATATTACGATGAGATCGGGCTGCTGCACCCGAACCGGATCAGCTCCTCCGGCTACCGGATATACAGCCGCAGGGAGGTCGAGCGATTGCAGCAGATTATGTTTTACCGCGAGCTCTCTCTGCCGCTGGACACCATCCAGGAGCTGCTGGATGCGCCGGGATTTGACAGCCTCGCCGCGCTGAAGGGACATCGGGAGCAGCTGCTAGGACAGAAGCAGCGGCTGGACCTCTTGATTCAGAATGTAGAGCGCAGCATTGCTGCAGCAGAAGGGAGCATGACGATGCGTGATGTAGACAAATTTGAAGGATTTAAGCGTCAGCAGGTGGACGAGAATGAGAAGAAATACGGGGAAGAGCTACGGACGAAGTACGGAGAGGAGACAGTTTCGCGGGCCAATCACAAGCTTCAGGGCATGTCGCCGGAGCAATATGAAGTTGTAACAGCGCTGGAGCAGCAGCTGAAGGCAACGCTGGCGACAGCGATGCAGTCGGGTGACCCGGCCGGAGAGCAGGCTCAGCAGGCAGCGGAGCTGCACAAGCGCTGGCTGTGCTTTTACTGGGACAGCTACAGCAAGGAGGCCCATGCAGGGCTTGCACAGATGTATGTGGATGACGAGCGGTTTACCGCCTACTATGATCAGGAGCAGCCGGGCACGGCGGCTTTTTTGAGAGACGCGATCTTGGTCTATACCGGTCAATAATCAGTATTTAAAAAGCCCTCCTTGGCCTGCTTGTCATCATCAGGCAGGCCAAGGAGGGCTATATCAGCTTTACACTTGCAGGGGAGGCGGATTACAAGAGAACCGGCCTCTTTATTCCCGCGGAATTCTTCGCGCTACGCCGCTCTGCACGGCAGCCTTGACCACCCGCTCACGAATGGCCTTGACCACATTCTGGTTGAAGACGCTCGGAATGATGTACGAGGCATTCAGCTCTTCCGCAGGAACGGCAGAGGCAATCGCTTCCGCCGCCGCCAGCTTCATCTCCTCGTTGATGTTGGACGCCCGGCAATCCAGTGCAGCGCGGAAAATGCCGGGGAAGCACAGCACATTGTTAATCTGGTTCGGATAATCCGAGCGGCCGGTTGCAATGACAGCAGCGATGTCCTCAACCTCCTCCGGCTGGATTTCCGGCACCGGGTTCGCCATGGCGAAGACGACCGGCCGCTCCGCCATAGATTGAACATCCTCCCGGCTCAGCACGCCTCCGGCGGACAGGCCGATAAATACGTCGGCACCCTGGATTACATCCTTCAGGGGGCCATCCAGCCTCTTGGGATTCGTGTGCTCCGCGTACCACTGCCACATGGGCTGATCGTAGGATTTGTCGCGGGTCAGAGCTCCAGCACGATCCACTCCGATCAGCTCGCCGACACCGGCAGCTAGCAGAATCTTGCTGCAGGCAACCCCGGCGGCGCCGATGCCGCAGATCACGACCTTAACCTGGTCCAGCGGCTTATCGACCACCTTCAAAGCATTAATCAGGGCAGCGTGCAGCACCACGGCGGTGCCGTGCTGGTCATCGTGGAAGACGGGGATATCGAGCTCCTCCCGCAGACGCGCTTCAATCTCGAAGCAGCGCGGAGAGGCGATGTCCTCCAGATTGATGCCCCCAAAAGCAGGAGCAATCGCCTTGATCGAAGCGATAATCTCCTCCGTATCCTGGGTATCCAGGCAGATCGGAAAAGAATCCACACCTGCGAATTGCTTGAAGAGCATCGACTTGCCCTCCATGACCGGCATGGCGGCGTACGGGCCGATATTGCCGAGCCCCAGCACGGCGCTGCCGTCGGAGATTACGGCAACCGTGTTTCTTTTTATTGTAAGTGTATACGCTTTCTTAGGATCCTCCTGAATGGCGGTACAGACGCGCGCGACATCCGGAGTATACACCCTGGACAGATCATCCCGGTTGTTGATCGGTACTTTGGGGTTGGTCTCGATCTTGCCGCCCAGATGCATAAGAAAGGTACGGTCGGAAATGTTCACAAGCCGGACGCCGTCCAGGCTCTTGACCGTATCTGTAACTTTGCTGATATGCGCGCTGTCGGTTACGGTAATCGTAATGTCCCTGACGGTGGTGTGGCCAGTGGACTGAATGACGTCAATCGCTACCATATCTCCACCGGCTTCCGAAACTGCCGAAGCGACCTGGCCGAATTTGATCCGGTTCGTGTCCATTTCAAGTCTGAGGATAATACTTTTGCCTCCGAGTCCTGTATGCTTCATAGCAACCTCCCGAGTAAATAGGATCAGTCTTGCGATAATACCTTCTAGATCATGCATGCCAATCCCTGCTTTTGATTCAACTAAGAAAAGGAGCCCTCTACTACTCAACCCAAAAGATGGTGTATCCGCCAACGAAGGCGTGGTCGCTGCAGAAAGAGGGGGCTTCCGATCGCTGTTGTCCCCAGATTTCTTGTTCATACCGCTTGGCGGATGAAATCCGGGGACAAAGGCGAGCGCTCCGCTTCTCCAGCCTCCCTCTTCCCTACGCTCCTTCGTCATCTACTGCAAAACCGTTAAGATAGAAGGATGGAAGCCCTTTGTTCCAGAATCAACCTTCGTTTTCATTCAGCCCGTACACGTCCTTGTATGACCTGATCGTGCCTAAAGACAAAAAAGCGTCGCGGCTGGCGTAACTGTAAAACCCTGATGGGCGACACGGCGTATTCGGAGAAAGACAACCTGATCTACACCAAGAAGAATCATATGGAACTGGTCTCCCGGTCAAACCCGCAGATTACGCAAGGGGGACGCAAGAAGGAAGACGGTCAAGAACCAAGCCGACACCTACTACTTTGATGTAGAGCAGTGCAAGAGGTGTCCCTTGAAAGAGGGATGTTACAAGGAGGGCGCCAAGAGCAAGACGTACTCCGTCACCATTAAATTCGGGGTGCACGCCGAATGAATGGCGTTTCAGGAAAGTGAGGCTTTCAAAGAAAAAGCCAAAGAGCGCTACAAAATTGAAGCGAAGAACAGCGGACTCAAGCACAGACACGGGTATGATGTGGCCACATCCTCGGGTCTATCCGGCATGCATATGCAAGGAGCAATGGCTACATTCGTGGTGAATCTGAAACGAATCTTTACATTAGGAAGCTGAAAGAAACCGAAAATAGGGGCACCGTGCTCGCTTTTATTGCGAGCTCGGTGCCCCTTTTTTTATATTAAAGTCTTTGAAACTTAATTATGGTAGTTCTTCAGTGGCCTCCCACTACTCAGGAGCTAGCTCCTTTATCTTTTTTGGGACTTTTAGCTTTTTCCTTTAATTCCACCTTGGGTGATCGCTTGAGGGACCACTTTTTTGCTTTTCATGAAGAAGTCGCATTTGTTCCTTTGTCAGCTTCCGATAAGTCTTTAATCTGCCATGGGCGATATTAAAAGCCATATTGCGCGTACGCCGCTCAATAGTAAGAACGTAAACGAACATCGAATCGTTCTTCTGACATTTAGGTCTCTGTGTTACAGCGCACACTTTTCCAAGACTTCGCGGATTCTGGATT
Source organism: Paenibacillus sp. JSM ZJ436 (assembly GCF_044383795.1). Classification (NCBI taxonomy): domain Bacteria; kingdom Bacillati; phylum Bacillota; class Bacilli; order Caryophanales; family Paenibacillaceae; genus Paenibacillus; species Paenibacillus sp. JSM ZJ436. Next base: position 69,420 of record NZ_JBISEO010000015.1, on the reverse strand, counting down.
CCGTTGGATTCGCTCGAGTCGTTGCAGGAGGATACGTTGCTCTTCTGCTTCCTCGAGACGAGTCAACCGATCATATAGCTGTTCAAACAAATCATATCCAATTAGAACCGTATCAACAGAGCCATTATCAGTAATATACTGCGGAAGCTCTTTGGCCTTTCTGCGCAACTCTCCAAATTTTTTGGAAGCATCGGAAGAAGTCACCAACTGGTCAACGTCAAATGTGGGTTTTGACATCTTTACTACCATCTCCATCTTCTCCTTGGTTACGTTATATTATTCCGGTTCATGATCTAAGTATACCATGCACTTACCCAATATGTTACGTAATATATTCCGTAATATGATCTCGATGGGTACTCATTGCTTTCTTAGTTCAATAACTCCGGTCAAAGCAGCTAGAATCGTATTTAGATAAGAACACCTTGTCTATTTGTAGGCGCATAGGAAGTAAGTTATTCTATTCTTTGAGTCTGAATCCAACGCTAATTAAAGACAGGAGACATGCAGCTATGGAGCAATCATTGAACAAGCAGGAGCTGGAACAATTTATCGCGTCCCGGACGGGTGCGGCGGTGGGAGATATCCGTCTTGTGCTGAAGCATGAGGAGGCTTATCTGCAAAAAGCGCATCAGGGCGCCAAGGGTGAAGTCGATATTGACAGCGACGACCTGGTGGATTATGTGCTGGAGCAGCGGGACGTCTCTCTCAGCGAGCTTGTCGTAGAGCAAATTCTGGACAGCGAGATGGACTACCTGGTGTCCAAAGGGCTCGCAGGCTATCTCGACTAGACAGATTCTGCATCCCTCGTCAAAAGAGCCGTCCTCCGGATCACTGCAATCCGGAGGACGGCTCTATTTCGTGTGCGGTGCAGCCAGGATGTCCTGGCGAAGCCTTTATTTCACCTGAATCCATACGATAAAGATCACGGCAGCGAGCACCAGTCTATAGATGGCAAACGGCACCAGCTTGATCCGGTTGATCAGCTTTAGGAAGAAGCGAATCGAGATGAGGGCAAACAGAAATGCACTGATAAAGCCCGCGATGAAAAAGGGAAGGGCGCTCATGGAGAAATACTCCAGGTTTTTGACCAGAGAAATAAGGCTTGCGCCAAACATAATCGGCACAGCCATAATGAACGTAAAGTCGGCGGCTGCGCGGTGACTCATCCCCAGCATGACACCACCGGAAATGGTGGAGCCCGAGCGGGAAAAGCCCGGCAGAATGACCGACAGGCATTGGAACAGCCCGACCCCGAGAGCCTGCTTGTAGGTCATCTGATCGACGGTCGTCACTTGTGGCTCCCGGCGGCTGAAGCGGTCGGCGACAATCATCAGCACCGCCCCGGCGGCAAGGCCGATCATCACCGTCTCCACCGAGAACAGATATTCATCAATAATATCCTCGAAGAACACACCCAGCAGCCCTGCTGGCAGCAGGCCGACGATGACCTGCGCGAGCTTCAGGCGTCTGCCATGCTCCGCCCCCGGTGCCGGCTGCTTCCGGCGGATGCCCAGCAGATCCATAAACCGGCTCCAGAAGACGATAACGACGGCAAGGATAGAGCCCAGCTGGACGACGACCTTAAAGGTGTTCGCAACGTATTTTCCCAGAAACTCCTCTGACTTCAGCCACATGTCGTCCATAATAATCATGTGTCCGGTCGAGGAGACCGGCGCAAATTCGGTCAAGCCCTCCACCATTCCGAGAATGACGGCCTTCATAAATAATATAAAATCCATAGTAATCCCATCTCTCCTTCATTTAAATGAACAGTATGAACAAGCCGTCTGTCTTCTAGGCCGACTTCTTGAATTTGCGAATGAACAGAATGACCGCAAATACGCCTGCTGCTGCAATCAAGCCATACGCTATGTATGAATATACATCCATAAAAGCCACAATGTCCTCCCAAGCGTCGCCAAGGACAGAGCCCAGCATGACCAGGATGATGTTCCAGATCAGGGTGCCAAGGGTAGTAAACAGCAGAAACATGCCGAATTTCATATTGGACATGCCGGCCGGAATCGAGATGAGGCTTCGAATGAGGGGTACCATGCGGCAAAAGAGCACGGTGAAATATCCGTATCGATCAAACCAGCGGTCGGCACGGTGAATGTCCTCGTGCTTGACACGAAGGAGATGCCCCCAGCGGTCAATGAGCTTCTCCAGCCGCTCTACATCCAGCAGCAGCCCGATGCCGTACAGTATACATGCACCGAAGACGGAGCCCAGTGTTGCCGCAAGAACAACGCCCGGGGCGGTCAGCTCGGTGTACGTCGTCATAAAACCGCTGAAGGTCAGGATCACCTCCGACGGGATGGGAGGAAATATATTTTCCAGGGCCATCATAAGAAATACGCCCCAGTATCCATACTGCTCGGTAAATTGTGTAATCCAGTTCTCCAAGTGGCATCACCTCTGAATCCGTTATGGCCGCAAAGCCTATTCTATTATATAGCTGCCTGGCTGACATGGATAGTAGGGAGGAGGAGCACAGGCCGGCTCTAGCCGGAAAAGGCTCCATTCCAGCCGGTTTGTGTCGAAGTTGGCAATCTTGTGCGAATTAAGGGTATGCTGTAATGAGGCTGGGGTATTATACTTTTGGTCTTCACCTTATAAATCTGGAGGGATACTTAACCATGATGAATAAAGCCTTTAAAGCATTGCTTGAGCCTGTACAGCTTCAATCAGGACTTCAATTGCATAACCGCCTGGTCATGGCGCCGATGACAAATTATGCTTCCCATGAGGACGGCACCGTGTCCCCTCAGGAGCTGCAGTATTATGCAAGGCGCTCAGCCGGAGTAGGGGCGGTTATTACCGCCTGCACCTATGTATCGGGAAATGGCAAGGGCTTTCCCGGTGAATTCGGCGGCCATAGTGATGAGATGACATCCAGTCTGGCCCAGCTGGCAGACACCATTCATTCGAGAGGCGCTAAAGCCATCCTGCAGATCTTCCACGGAGGACGCTCCTGCCCGCCCGAGCTTGTGAACGGCGACGTGGTCAGTGCCAGCGCAGTGGCCTCGGAGGAGCGGGGCGGCGGCGTACAGCCTCGCAGTCTGTCAGATGAAGAAATTCGGGACATTATCTCCGATTTTGGCGAGACGACACGCCGGGCCATCGAGGCCGGCTATGATGGTGTCGAGATTCACGGCGCGAACGGCTATCTCATCCACCAGTTCTTCTCTACGCATTCCAACCGCAGAGAAGATGAATGGGGCGGCAGCCTGGAGAAGAGAATGGCATTTCCGCTGGCTGTAGTGAAGGAGGTCACCGATGTGGTACGTAAAAAAGCTGACCGTCCGTTTGCCGTCGGGTACCGTTTCTCTCCGGAAGAGGCAACAACGCCGGGCTTTACCCTGGATGATACCCTAGCTTTGGTGGATAAGCTGGCGGAAGAGCCGCTGGATTATCTCCATGTGTCCCTGATGGACTACACCATCAAGCCGAGAACGGGCCCGGATGTGACGAAGACCACGCTTGCGCTGCTGCTGGATACGATTGGAACCCGGAAGCCGCTGATCGGTGTCGGCTCGGTGCACACCCCGGAGCAGGCGATGGAGGTGCTGGGAGCGGGCTCCGCGCTGGTGGCTCTGGGCCGTGAGCTCATTGTAGAGCCGGACTGGGTAAAGAAGGTCGAAGAAGGCCGGGAAGAGAGCATCCGCACTACCGTCGGCCCGGAGGACCAGGAGGAGCTGGTCGTGCCTGACGCGCTGTGGAATGCCATCATGAACGTGCCAGGCTGGTTCCCGGTTCGGGACCGCAATGAAGCTCACTGAACAAGGGCCAGGCGGACGCGAAACACACTGCCTTCACCGGGTGTGCTTTCAACCGCAATCATGCCGCCGTGGGCTTCCACAATGGAGCGGGAGATCGCTAGCCCTAGGCCCGAGCCCCCGGATTTACGGGCTCGGGAGACGTCGCTTCGGTAGAAGCGGTCAAAGACATAGGGCAGGGCATCTGGAAGGATGCCGGAGCCGTTATCCCAAACGCTCAGCTCGGCCTCGTTATGGATCCGGATCAGCTTGACCGTGATGCTGCCCGTGGAGGGATCCGTATGCTGTACCGCGTTGTGAAACAGGTTCAGCAGCACCTGCTTGAACTTGTCGGGATCACAGGCGCTGATCAGCTCCTTCTGAAGCTGAAAGACGGCCTGCCGATCACCGGCAAGCACGGTCAGGCTGGGCTCCACCTCAGCAATCAGGGCGGCGAGGTTTACTTTCTGCAGCTCCAGGCCCGGTGAACGATCCAGGCGGGCCAGGAGCAGCAGATCTTCGATCAGCTTCTTCATTCGGCCGGATTCCCCGTGCATACTCCGCAAAGCGGCCTCCAGCTGGGCCGGACTGACATGCCCCCGCAGCAGCACCTCCAGGAAGCCGTGAATAGACGTCAACGGGGTACGCAGCTCATGCGAAGCATCCGCGATGAATCTGCGCATTCCCTCCTTAGCCTCCACCTCTGCCCGGAATGAGTGCTCCAGCCGCTCAAGCATCCCGTTGAACGATTGCGCAAGGCGGTCAATTTCAACCTGGCCCTGGGAAGCCGGGAATTTCTCATTCAGCGTCTGTGCCCCGGTCCGCTGCACCGCAGCCACCATATTATTAAGGGGAGTCAGGGTTCGGCGCAGCAGGGGCAGATACAAGGCGACTCCCCCGGCAAGAGCAAGCAAAGACAATACCCCAAAGGTCATCAGCTGGCGCATGATGACGTCCTGCAACGGAGCTGCACTTACACCCAGCTGCATTAAACCCTGAGGCTGGGCGGGGCTCCCGATCAGCCGGAACACGACCAGCTGCGGAGTGCCATCCGGTCCATCAACCAACCGGTAAAGCTCGGGAAGCCGGGTTTCCGCCGACATCAGCGCAAGATAAGCTTCAGTGCCTAGCTGGGGCGGGGCGTAGCTGTGGTCGCGAAGTGCCTGAAGCTGCCCTTCCCTGCTGATCCAGGCCAGAGAGGTGTCCGGAAGCAGCAGGAGCGGCCTGCGATTCAAGGGCTCGGCAGCTTCTGCTGTCTCTCTATTCCGGCTCCTTCCCCCGGGAACCGGGGCTTCACCGCCAGTACCGCCACTCCCTCCGCCTGTCATCCATATCTCGCGAAAGTTCATCGACAGAGTCCGCAGCTGGGCATGCATCATGTCGGCCTGATTCTGATAAATGACGCTTCGCGTCAGCACATACTGAACAAAACCGATCATAAGCAGCAGCACCGCCAGCACGAGAAGGGAGCGGGACAGCAGCTGATACCGCAGAGAACGGGGGCCCTCCCGCAGCCGCTGAAGGTACATCCTCATGGCAGATCGAGCCGGTACCCGGCTCCCCGAAGCGTGCGGATCAACCGGTGCTCCTTATCTCCAAGCTTCTCGCGCAGAGAGCGGATATACACCTCTACAATATTGTCCTGGCCCCCGAAATCATAATCCCATACGAGGCTTAAAATGGTACTTTTGCTGAGCACGGTGCCATTCTTCTGTATGAGCAGCCTGAGCAGGTCATACTCTGTTGGAGAGAGCGCCAGTGGAGTGCCTTCATAGGTAATGCGGCGTTTGCGGTCATCCAGCCTGAAGGGGCCTGCAGATACTTCGCCCAGCAGTCCCGGAAACTGATTCCGAACCCGGGCCAGAATGCGGGCCAGCAGCTCTTCGAAGCTGAAGGGCTTGGCCATATAGTCATCGGCGCCGATCCGCAGGCCCTCCACACGGTCCCCGACCTCATCGCGGGCCGTCAGCATGATGACGGCAGCGTCGCTGCCGGCGGCCTTCAGCTCGCGGCACACCTCCATGCCGTTCATGCCGGGCAGCATGACGTCCAGAATAATGACATGCGGCTGAAAGGCTTCCGCCGCCGCCAAGGCCTTGCGTCCGTCGTCCGCCAGCTTAATCTGACATCCTTCCCCGAGCAATCCCATTTCGAGAAATTCTAAAATATGCGGCTCATCGTCCACCAGCAAAATCCGGACACCGCCTAAGGCTGTAGATGCTTCCATATACTAATTCCTCCCGTGCTTGTACCCATCGTTACACCCATCATACCGGAGCTTGCTGAAAAGCAGGTGAAAAACAGAAAAATTTTCTCATAGCAATACTGAATAGCTCCTGCCGTAAAAGGATTGACAAGCGCTTGACGCCATCTTATACTTCATAATTGATTCTAAAATTGAGGCTGTGGACTTTTCTAGAGCTAGCTCTATTTTCGCCACACCATTGTCATATAATGACAGTGGTGTGGCTATTTTATTTCAGAGGGGAAAGAAGCAATGAAGCGATGGCATTATGCATGGATTGTTTTTTTGGGCGGCTGCTGCTACGGGGTGTTATCCACCATGGTCAAGCTGGCATACGCTGCAGGCTTTACCGTAACCGAGGTCACGGGAAGCCAGTACGCGGTGGGCGCACTGCTCGCCTGGGTCGCCGTGATCATCACCGGAAGAAAGCGAGCCCGCTCCCGCTCCAGTCTAAAGCTGCTGCTCTCCGGCATTCCGTTTGGCCTGACCGGCATTTTCTATTATCAGTCTCTGCAGACGCTGAATGCGTCGCTGGCCATCGTCATCTTATTTCAGTTTGTCTGGATTGGCACGCTGTTTGAGTGGCTGTTCTACAAGAATAAGCCTTCGAGGCAGAAGCTTTTGTCCATTCTGGTGCTGCTGGCCGGCTCGGTGCTTGCAGCGAATCTTCTGCAGAGCGGGGGGCTTGCGGCTTCCGCAGCAGGCATTCTCTGGGCGTTGCTGGCGTCGCTCACATTTACGGCGTTCATCTTTCTCAGCAGCGCAGTCGGCAGAGACACACCGGCAATGCTGAAGACGGCGCTGTTATCGACAGGCGGCATGATCACTGTATTTCTATGCTTTCCGCCCGTCTTTATCCTGGACCTTTCTACCGTAAGCGGAGTGGCTCCTTATGGATTTCTGCTGGGTCTGTTCGGCGTCGTGCTCCCGCCGCTGCTGTTCTCCATCGGCATGCCGCATGTCGGGCCGGGGCTTGGCACTATACTGACGGCCTCCGAGCTGCCCGTAGCCGTTTCCATGTCTGCTCTCGTACTGGGAGAGCCGGTAGCTTGGCTGCAATGGCTGGGGGTGCTGCTCATTTTGGGCGGCATTGTGCTCGGCAACCGAAGAAGATCCCGGCCTTCGGCTGCAAGTTAGCTGCTAAATAACAGTAATCCAACCATAAAAATGGAATAAAAGAGACTTTAGTCCCTTGTTTTTGGTAAAAAGTGGAGTGGGGAACCATGTACAATGTAGCATGCGTGCCCGGATGTCATCCCGATATAATGAGGGCGGGAATACGGAGAGGGGCCGGATATCCCGATCAGACATCTGGGAGGAATACCGAACATGAACTTGAACATGATGAACAACTCCAGCAAACCGTGGAAAAAAATCTGCACAAGCGCGCTGCTTTCTGTCGCGATCGCCGGGGCTTTTGCCTTTGGTCCGGCACAACAGGCAGCGGCTGCCGCCTCAGCTGAGGCATCGGGCAATGTCTATCTGCGCAGCACGCCTTCTTCCGGAGGCAAGGTTGTGGACAAGATTTATAAAGGCGACGATGTGAGCATTCTGGCGCAGTCGGGCGACTGGTATCGCATTCGTACCGGAGACGGGACGACGGGTTATGCTTCCACCAAATACATTGAGGCGGCCAATACGTCGGTTAAAGGCGTGTCGAGCAGCTCGAGCGTCGAGAAGGTCATTCAGTCGGGCATGAAATATTTGGGCACACCCTATGAATACGGATCGAGCCGCAGCACAACCACTACGTTTGACTGCTCGGACCTGATGCGTCAAATCTTTATGGAGGGAGCGGATCTGAAGCTTCCGTCCGACTCGCGCTCCCAGGGTGCCTACATTCAGGAGAAGGGGGCCGCGGTGTACAGCACCAGCCAGTTGAAGCGCGGGGATCTGGTATTCTTTATGAGCTACCGGGGATCCTCTGCTTCAGCGTATGCCGGGGTGAACAAGTCATCGCAGAGAATTACCCATGTCGCCATGTACCTGGGAGATGGCAAGCTGCTGCACACCTACTCGAGCCAAGCCGGGGGAGTCATGGTTGATGACTTTGACGGCTCCTGGAAGTATCGCTTCCTGTTTGGCGGCTCTCCGCTATAAAGCCTCTTATCTATAGAGGAAATGGGTAAGGCCCGGTATATTTGCTTTTTCGGCTGGCATCCTTTAATGTGGACTCCGTAGAAAATGACGCTGTGCATATCAGCGCTAAACGAGGTGAAGCATGAACGGACAACAGCGATCCGCGATCCGGCCAGGCCTTGTGGTGGATATTGTTCTCAAGCAGCATCAGCGGACAGGACAGCTTACCCGCGGAGTGGTGAAGGATCTCTTAACGAACTCGCCAACCCATCCGCATGGGATCAAGGTCCGCCTCCAGGACGGTCAGGTCGGCCGGGTAAAGCATATTGTAACCGAAGGCTCCAGCTAAATAAAAAGCCGCTTCCAGAGCGCATGGATGAATTCGTAAATCCGTGCGTAAAGAAGCGGTTTTTTGTGTTTGATTTCGCGGTAAAACGTCTAACTCTATATATGAAGCGATAGTAAGATGTGCCCATAAACAGAACCAAGCACAGAGAGAAAGAGGTGACGGGACGAATGGCTTACAACCTGCAGGATATCGCCCGTGTTTCCGGTGTCGGAGTTCCCAGGCTGCAGGAATGGATAAGGCAGGGATTGCTGCAACGGTCCCCGGATGAAGAGGGCAGCACCCGTTTTGAGGAACAGGATCTGCTGAGATTGCAGCTCATCCTTTTAAATATGGAGCTACACATCCCTGCAAGTCAGCTGAAGCTGACTTTGGATGAGCAGGAGCAGGACATTGTCGCGGCGCTGCTGGCCCACAAGCAGAGCCTGATGGAGAAGGTGCGCCGGCTCCAGATGATGACAGAGACGATTGACCGAACCCTGTCAGATCTGGAGAAGGGGGCGGGGCCGAATCCGGAGACCTGGCTTGCCGGGCTGGGCGGCCAAGGCGCTCCGGAGTCCGGCTATTTGAGCAATGACAGTCTACACATTGAAGAAGACCCCTCGCAGGAGGGGCAGGAGGAGGACAGCCGCTGGTCCAAGGATGATTATTTGAGCACCCAGAAGGAAGCGGATGAGATTTATCTGGATCTATGCCGGGCCATGGATTCCGGCCTGAAGCCGGAGCACCCGGAGGTGCAGGGCATCATTGACAGGCACTACCGCTGGGTAGGCCATTTCTACACGCCGAGCAAGAAGATATATATTGATCTTGGAGAGCTGTACGTGGAGCAGGATGATTTCAAGAAGCTGTACGATGTCTATCATCCGCGCCTCGCCCACTATCTTCGGGATGCCATGAAGGTGTATGCCGAAGCCAGATTATAGTCCTGCACAACAGGACGGCATGCTTACAGAGTCCCCTGCAGAATGCCGACGAACTCTTCCAGAAACTGCTGATCCTCCGGGCTGAACCGGTTCTTCACCGGGCTGTCGATGTCCAGCACGCCGAACAGCTTCCCGTCCTTCAGTACGGGAATGACAATTTCGCTGTTTGAAGCTGCATCACAGGCGATATGTCCAGGGAAGGCATGGACGTCTTCCACGACGAGCGTCTTCAGGAGCGCCGCTGCCGTGCCGCATACACCGCGGTTCAGCGGAATGCGAATGCAGGCAGGCAGTCCCTGGAACGGTCCGAGGACCAGCTCCTTGCCGTCATAAATATAAAAGCCGACCCAGTTAATATCCTTCAGAAAATGCTGAAGCAAGGCTGAGGCGTTCGCCATATTGGCTACGCTGCTGGGCTCGTCGTGGATCAGAGCTTTGAGCTGTCCCAGAACCTGGGTATATTGTTCACTTGCCGTTCCTTCGTAAGGCATATTGTGGAACATAAAGGGATCACCTCTTTATCAAATTAGAATTATTCTAAGATAGTATAAGCGGAAGAGATCGTCAAGAGGGGTTTGATGCCGGCTGATTATGCCTGTCCCGGAAAGGGTAATAAGTAAGGGATTGCAGGCCGCGGCCTAGAAGAGTGAAGGGAGATACAGCCAATGCGTGCAGATGTACAAAGCTTGTTTATCGGCATTCATATGCTTTACCACGCTCATCAACGGGATCTTACGATCAGCGATATGCAGCCAGAGCTGGAACGCCACGGCTACAGAGTGGGAGACCGGGAAGTGAAATACGAGCTGGAGCGACTGACCCAGGAGAACTACCTGACGTCGCATGGTGAAGGCTACAGCATTACCGGAGCAGGAATTGAAGAGTTTAAAGAAATTCAGCGTAAGCTAAAGGAATTATGCGGTGAAGTGCTGCAGCCTGTAGATAAGGGCCAGGCAGCCGATACGCTGGCGTAATGCAGGTCATATAAGCTGCATCGGCTTTCAAACTTAAACAGCCTCTGTCAAGACGGATTGTCTTGACAGAGGCTGTTTTTTTAGATGTTTGGAGCTACAGGCTGGAAATCGAATCCGGAAAGAGCGGGACGCGCGCCGACGGGTCGGCCGATTCCTTGGCAGCTCCTATAGACTCTTGAGCAGACTTAGACGCGGCAGAGGCTTCACCAAGATATTCCCGGATAAAGGACCGAACCTCCTCGCGGTACTGCTGGGGATGGACATGGTAGGCTGCGGCATGATTTGCGCCTTCAATCAGCAGAAGCCGTTTGGGACCCTGCTTGGCTTCGTACATGTCCACGCTCATGTGAGTGGGCACATAATTATCGCGGGAGCCGTGAATAAAAAGCACAGGAAGCGGACTTTGCTGCACGCTGCGGATGGGACTGACCTGCTCGAAGCTAAAGCCTGCTTTTTTGCGGATCCGGTTGTTAACCCATTTCAGGAAATGAACAGGCAGCCTGTTCAGCTTCGTAATCTGATGCTTCATCAGCTCGCTGAGATCCGAGTAAGCACAGTCGGAAATGACGAGCTTCACCTGGGGTGGGACGTCCAGGGATAAGTACTCCAGCACCGTGCCGCCGCCGAGAGATTGACCATGAAGACCGATTTCGAGCTCCTCGCCATAATGCTCAAGCAGCCAGTTCACCCAAGCCTGCACATCATATTTCTCCTGATAGCCGTACGTAGTAAAGCGGCCCTCGCTCTGCCCGTGACGGCGCTGGTCGATCAGCAGCACATTGAATCCTTCCTCCGTAAACATATCCAGGAACTGGGTGGAGAAAGCCCGGGAGCCGGTGTAGCCGTGCACGATAATCATCCATCGCTTGGAGCGGGGATGCGGTGCTATGGCGGCGCCGGATAGCTTAAACCCGTCGATGCTCTGCAGGGTAACCTCGGTCTTGGCCAGTGCCTCGTAGCGGTCCCGGCTGTACAGTCCCAGACCTTCCAGAATGGTAAACAGCCGCAGGTCGTTCTTGACCCTCATCTGCGTAATTTGAACGTACCCGAACTGCGTGATGGCTGCAGTCAGCATGACCATCAGGATGACAATCGTAATCGCAATATACATTCCACATGCGCCTCCTTTCACCGAAAATCGCCGCGCGTCTCTCATCAGGTTTCATATTGACGAATTTATAAGGCATCACTCAATATAGAGTCATCCGCTAACGGCAGCTTTATTGTTTGTGAACCGTGGTGGATCATCCGGATTTATATCATTACACTTGGCTTAGTATGGCCGATAAGGCAAAAAAGAAGTCAAAAACTTTTAAACCTGAACTACGGTTTCGAACCAAGGTGCAGTGAAAGAAGGGGACAAAAATGCTGATCCAATACGAAGCAGGCGGCAGCCTGCTGCATCGCTGGGACCCGCTCGGAAAGCTGGCGGGACTCCTGTGTATCGCGGTTATGGCTATGCTGTGGAAGGGAACTGCCAGCCAGCTGCTGCTGCTCGGGCTGTGCATTGTGGCAGCCAGGTGGGGCGCCGGGATGTCGTGGCGGCGCATGTACCGCGGGGTGCGGTTGATTGCGGCGGTGGCGCTGCCTTATTTTCTGCTCACGGCTTTGACCGTACCTGGGGAAACGGTGTGGCTGACGTGGGGGCCGCTGCGGCTGACCGTGGAGGCAGTAGACCAGGCCGGGGAAATGAGCCTGCGAATGATCAGCCTGTTTCTGTCCTCTCTGGCTTATATCGCTACAACAAATCCACAGGAGCTGGTGGCGGAGATGGTGCAGCGGCTGCGTATTCCTTATCGCTTTGCGTTTGGCATTTCCACGGCGTTAACCTTTCTTCCTATGCTGGAGGAGGAGGGGGAGATGATCCGGGCAGCCCAGCAAGTGCGGGGAGGGCGGCCGCCGAAGGGATTGAAGGGAAGACTGGCCTGGGGGGCAAGATTCATTGCTGCCGTGCTGTTGAACAGCCTGCGCAGAGTGCAGCAGACGGCGGGAGCGATGGAGTCTAAAGGCTTTACCGCTTATTCCCATAGGACCTTTCGGAACAAGAGCGTGATCCCATGGTGGAGCCTGCCATTATTCCTGCTCATGGCGGGTTTGACGGTATGGACGGGCATCTACATGTAGATCGTTAACCGTTGTGCAATAAAAATAGGTTGACGAATGCAGGGGGAAGGCGGCACAATGGGAATTATCAAGCCAACTGAATTGAAATGGGGGAACTGAATTTATGCAAGCATCCAGAAAATTTACGACTCAGGATATTGTCCTGATGGCCATGCTGGCCGCGGTCAATGGCGTGCTGACGATGTACCTGAGCCCGGTGAACAAGCTGCTGACAAGCCTGGGAGGACCGATTGCCACTTCTGTCACTACAGGGCTGTATATCGTGTATGGCCTGCTCGCCTATTACATTATCCGTAAGCCGGGAACAGCGGCCATTACCTTCATGATCGGCGGTACCATTCAGGCATTGACGGGACCGACTTACGGCATTCCGGCCTGTTTTACCGCGGCAGCCTGTTATGCGGTCGTTGCTGAGGGTCTCTTCGCCGCATTCCGTTACAAGAAATGGAGCACTGGCGTAATGATGCTGGCCGGCGGTGCGCTCGTGCCGCTGTGGTTCGTATTCGCGGCGCAGATGTTCGGATATACTGCCTGGCCTGCTGGCGTCTTGGCGGCGGCACTGGCCGTGCGCATTGTGAGCGGTGTCGTGCTGTGCGGCCTGCTGGCGAAGGTCATCGGCGATGCCGTGGAGAAGACCGGACTGCTCCGCCGGTTTGCACTGGGCATGAAGGGCTAGTGTCCGGATGAGGACAGCAGCGGTCGTGAAAGCTGTTCACAGTGAGCAGCTTTCTTACCGGTATGACGGTGAATCCTCCTATGCGCTGAAGGAGGTCAATCTTGAGATTTTCTGTGGCAGCTGGACGGCGATCATTGGCGCAAGCGGCAGCGGTAAATCAACCCTCTGTCAGCTGCTGAACGGCACGCTGCCGCGAAGCGGCGGCGGGCTGCGGGAGGGGAAGCTGGAAGTCATGGGGCTGGACCCTGCCGCAGCGGAGCTGGCGGAGATCATTCCGGCTGCGGGTGTGCTTTTTCAGGAGCATGAGGCACAGCTGGTGAGAGGGATCGTGGAGGACGAGGTCGCGTTCGGCCCGGAGAACCTCTGCCATCCGCCGGAGGAAGTGAACCGGCGGATAGATCTGGCTCTGGCGGCGGTCCAGCTGAGTGACCGCCGGCACGATGCCGTGCGCCGCTTGTCCGGAGGACAGCGGCAGCGTACGGCTATTGCTGCGGTGCTGTCTCTGCAGCCGCAGCTGCTCGTCTTCGACGACGCCTGCGCGAGTCTCGACGCCGCGGCGCAGGGAAGCTTCCTGCAGCTGTGCACCGCGCTGCAGGAAGAGGGCCGGACGGTGATCACCGCGGCCGGCCGCTTTGACGATGCCGCGCGCTCCGCGTCGCGCGTCATCGTCTTGAGCGGCGGCGGCGTCGTGCTCGACGGGCCGCCGGCAGAGCTGCTGCGCCGCTGCCATGGGCAGCTGGCGGAGCTGGGTCTGCTGCCTCGCCTGCCGCGTGAGGCAGCGGCGGCTGCGCCGCTGGGGCCCGCCCTGCTGGAGGTGAAGGGTCTAACCTTCACCTATCCCGGCGGCCGGCGGGCTCTGGCAGGCGCAGCCTTTACCCTGCGCAGGGGCGAATGGGCCCTGCTCACGGGAAAGAACGGCTCAGGCAAGACGACCCTGAGCCGCCTGCTCATGGGCCTTGCGCCCGCGCCGCGGGGCACGATCTCATATGAGGGCAGGGACCTGGCCGGACGGCCTGTCCATGAAACAGCTGCCCTGTTCGGATACGTGTTCCAGCAGCCGGAGCATATGTTCACCTCCCACAGTGTATGGGAGGAGCTGATCTACGGCCTGCATGGCGGCCTGCCGCCGGCACAGCGGCCGGAGCTGACGCCGCAGCAGCGCGAGCTGGCGGAGGAGCTGCTGGCCGAGGCGGGATTGACCGCCCGGCTGGAAGCCTCGCCATATCTCCTCAGCCGGGGTGAACGCCGCCTGCTGGCTGTCATATGCCAGCTGATTCTTCCCAAGGCGCTGTACATTCTGGACGAGCCGACGGCCGGGATGGACTACCTGGATATCAGCCGAATTGTGAAGCTGTGCCGGAGTGCCTGCCACCGCGGTGCAGCCGTGCTCCTGATTACGCATGACCCCGAGCTGCTGGCTGCTGAAGCCACGCTTTCCCTTCATTTGGATGGCGGGAGGCTGACCGCAGTACCCGCGCCGCAGACTCAGTTATAGCCGCTGCCCAAAGCAAGCGTTAAGCCCGCTCGCGTCAGCCTGTCTTATCTATTGCAGCGCCCCCGCTTCTCAGGAGGCCACTGAAGAACTACCATAATTAAGTTTCAAAAGACTTTAATATAAAAAAAGGGGCACCGAGCTCGCAATAAAAGCGAGCTCGGCGCCCCTTTTTTCGGTTTCTTTCAGCTTCCTAATGTAAAGATTCGTTTCAGATTCACCACGAATATAGCCATTGCTCCTTGCATATGCATGCCGGATAGAGCCGAGGATGTGGCCACATCCTACCCGTGTCTGTGCTTGAGTTCGCTGTTCTATCAACGATGATGGACGTACTCTTCAGAACGCCCTTTTGAATCGCAAGTTCAACCGATTTCCCGATCAGCAAGTCAAGCAGATTGAGGTCTTTCAGCCTCCATTTCCGGAACTTGGTCAGCGAGCTCGAATCGATGACTGGATCCTCCGGTGCCATCTGCAGGAAATACTTAAAGGACATGTCGTAACGTGAGCGCTACACCATGTCCACGTCGGAGAGGTCGGAAATGGCTTTTAACAGGAGGTATTTAAACATCCGTACAGGGTCGATGGCGTTACGCCCATGATCCAGACAGTAGTTCGCTCGCAGTTCCTCGTACACAAACGAAAAATCCACCTGTTCGTTCAACTGGCGGAGCAGGTTGTCTTTAGGCACGATCAGGTCATACAAGGACGTGTACGGGCTGAATGAAAACGAAGGTTGATTCTGGAACAAAGGGCTTCCATCCTCTCTATCTTAACGCTTTTGCAGTAGATGACGAAGGAGCGGAGGGAAGAGGGAGGCTGGAGAAGCGGAGCGCTCGCCTTTGTCCCCGGATTTCATCCGCCAAGCGATATGAACAAGAAATCTGGGGACAACAGCGATCGGAAGCCCCCTCTTCCTGCAGCGACCACGCCTTTGTTGGCGGATACACCATCTTTTGCGTTAACCTTATTTTACAACAAAAAAAGGTACTGCTCCCTTAATTATTTCGGGTGTAGTACCTTCTTCGATTTAGTCAGGACTTTTTCAGCGCCCCCGCTTCTCATAGGGGGCGCTGCTTTGCTGTATGCCGAAGTGCCGAAGTGCCGATGTGCCTCGCAGCGGCCTGGAGGGTGCAACCCTGTCGTGGTTTTTTCGTATGTAAAAGGGACCAAGATTAATTCATAATGCTTCCAATTAGATTGAACACGAAAGGTGGGAAATACAAGCTATTATGAAGCCTATGGAAAATGAGAATGAAAAACCCTCACAAAGCAGAGCGAACACACGCCCGGTGCTGAGCGTAAATATCCAGGAAGCCGGCTATGAGCCCGGCAAGCTGCAAATCCAGGATATTGTCTTTAGCGTCGCACCTGGCGAGCTGCTGGGGCTGATCGGTCCCAATGGCGCCGGCAAAAGCACAACCATTAAAACCATGCTGGGCCTGCTGGAGCATGCCAAATCAGACATTTACATAGCGGGAGATCCGCCCCGATACGCCTATGTGCCGGAGCAGCCGATCTATTATGAGGATTTAACCCTGTGGGAGCATCTAGATCTGGCTGCTGCTGCCTTCGGCCTCCCTGAATCCCACTTTGAACGGAAGGGGAATGAGCTTCTGCAGCAGTTCGGCATGGATCATGTCAGGCATGATCTGCCGGGCGGCTTCTCCAAAGGCATGAAGCAGAAAATGATGCTTATGATTGGCTTTCTGTCCTCGCCCGAGGTTTATATCATTGACGAGCCGTTCATCGGTCTGGATCCCAGAGCGACAAAGGATTTCCTGGGGCTGCTGAATCAGGAACGGGAGCGGGGAGCAGGCATCTTAATGTGTACGCACGTGCTGGATACGGCAGAGCGAATCTGTGATTCCTTTATGATGCTCTCGAACGGGCGGATCGTATCGCGGGGAACCCTTCAAGACATTCGGCAGGCCGCTGGTCTGCCGGAGGGCTCGCTGTTTGACTGCTTTGATGCCATGACATGAGGAGAGGCCTATGAAGACACGTCCCGAAAATATTCCAAGCCTTGTGCAAGCTGCTCCCCGGATCCATCATCCCCGGCAGCTGTTTCGCCGCCGTCTACAGCAACACTTTCGTCAGCAGTGGTCAGCGATCAGTTCTGTCGTGGATAAGACCGTTCTGCTGTATCTAGTGCTGCTTGGTCTGCCGCTCGGCATCGGCCTGTACAGAGACTTGTGGAAGGTAACGCTGCCGCCTGAGGTGGAGCAGATTCCTTCCCTGCCGGCAGCCATAATCCTGCTTGTCCTGTTCTCCAGAGGTGTATTGCTGTTTGTGGATGCGGCAGATGCGCTGTTTCTGCGGCAGCAGAACAGGTGGATGGAAGTGCTGAGAGGGCGCGGCCTGATGTACAGCGTTCTGGCTGGAAACGTTCTGGCAGGCAGCATTACATGGCTGCTGCTCCCGCTCTGGTACAGAGTGTTTCATCTGGAAGGCTGGCAGCTGGCGGGATGGGCCTTTCTGGCTTCGGGGATCGGCTGGAATGCCAGCCTGCTGACCCACACCGTTAAGGCGAAGTATGCCGGGCTCCGCAAGTATACTCTTGCCGCAGGCCTGCGGCTGTCGTCACTTGGGATCTATATAGCTCTGCTGTCCTTGATGGGCAGTCATATCCCGGCTCTCTTCACGGCAGGTGCTGTATTTTTGGGGCTTTCCTTATGGCTCATGCGTACAAAAGCCCGGGATCCACACACGTTTACAAATGATGTCAAAATGGATGCCCGCAGCCGCGTAAAGCTGACCGACCTGCTGGTGACGCAGGCGCTCGGCAGGCTGCCCAAGGTGCGGAGCAAGACGTGGCTGTTTCGCCGCTCGCGCCGGCTGTACCGCAGTCCAGCGCCCGACAAGCGCTTTGCTTCCGCCGGGGTCAAGGCGTTCCTGCGGCAGCAGGAGAGCCTGCTGCTCTATCTGCAGATGACGTCGGTTGGTGTCCCTGCCGTGCTGGTTCCGCCTCTGCTTGTTAAACTGATCGTTTACGTGCTCATCATGCTCATCATCACCTATGTGCTGGTGCTAAAATGGAAGGGCTTCTCGGAGTCCAGCCTCGCCAAAGTGCTGCCATTTACGACGCAGCAGGAAATGCAGGCCGGCACGCTCGCTGTCCAAACACTGCTGCTGCTGCCATGCCTGCTGCTTTCGCTGGTGCTGGGCCTGTCGCTGGCGCCGGGCTGGCTCGGCCTGCTGATCGCAGCAACGGCAGGGACAGCTGTAACCCTGCTGCTCCCGCACTTCATGATGAGGCCTTCACTGGGTCGAAGAGGGTAGCGGCCGACAGCCTTAAAGCCTGCCAAGCCAAGACCCCTCGGCAGACTCCGCGCAGGTTCGCGCATCAGCCGCCCGCTGCAGCTCAAGCCCCATGCGTCCTTCGACCGCGCTTACCCCCGCGCTCCCTCGGCAGCATGCTTGCCTGCCGTGTAGCCGGTGGAGAAGGCGGCTGTAATGTTATAGCCGCCGGTGTAGCCGTGGACATCCAGAATCTCGCCGCAGAAGAAGAGGCCCGGCATGAGCTTGGATTCCATCGTCTTCGGCTGCACCTCCTTCAGGCTGATTCCGCCCCCGGTCACGAAGGCTTCCTTCAGCGAGCGGGTGCCGCAGGCGCGGAAGCTGCACTTCTTCAGCACGGCAGCCAGGGCAGTGACAGCCGCCCGGGAGACGACATTTGCCGCCGTATCGCCATCCAGCCCGGCCTGGCTCAGCAGCAGCGGAATGATCCGCTCCGGAAGCCATCCCTTCAGCACATTTTTCACAGCCTTCTTCGGCTCTTGGGAAAGACGGGAACGAATCTCCTCCTCGGCGCCGCCAAGCGAAAGGTCAGGAAGCAGATCGACAGCCATCTCGACATTAACCGTATCAAACTTCTTCTGCACCTGGCGAATAAACTGGCTGCAGCGCAGCGCAATAGGTCCCGAGATCCCGAAGTGCGTAAACAGCATATCGCCCCGATGCGCAATGACCTTCTTGCCTTTGGGGTTCCAGACCGACAGCTCCACATCCCGAAGCGACAGCCCTTGCAGCTCCTTGGAAGCAATAAACGGCTCTGTCGATACAATAGGCACCTCAGTAGGGTACAGCTCTGTAATGGTGTGCCCTGCTGCGGCTGCCCAAGGGTAGCCGTCTCCGGTCGAGCCGGTCTGCGGCACAGATTGCCCGCCTGTGGCAAGAATGACGGCTTGGCTGCGGAAGGTCTTTCCGTTCTTCAGCTGGATGCCGGCCGCCTGATTTCCTTCATATAATATACGCTCTACGGGACTGTTGGTCAGCACCTCGGTGCCGAGCTCTCTCACCTTGCCGACGAGGGCGTTCACCACGCTGGAGGCTTTATCGGTGACAGGAAACATCCGGCCGTGATCCTCCTCCTTCAGCCGAATTCCCAGACCCTCAAAAAAACGCATAATATCCCGGTTATTCCAATGCTGAAACGAGCTGTACAGAAATCGTCCGTTTCCCGGAATGTGAGCGATCAGCTCGTCCGGCTCCTTGGCATTGGTAACATTGCAGCGGCCGCCGCCTGATATTCCCAGCTTGCGTCCCAGCTTGTCTCCTTTATCAACCAGCAGAACTGAGGCGCCCTGTTCGCCGGCGGCGACACAGGCCATCAGGCCTGAGGGACCTCCGCCGACCACAATGACATCGTAATGCAGCATGTTCATGTATCTCCTTTATAAGCAGGCCTATGGGCCTGATCCATCTTCGTTAATGATTGACTTGTAAGGCTTGCAATATGTGAAGCTTAACCCGTTTATTATACCACTTTGTCTGTGTAACCCAAGCGGCTGCCTGCATTTTTTGCACTCTTAATACTTACTCTTTCCCAAGGATCGGACAATGGGGTGACTATGGATAATCTTTTCCTGCCCTAGCCATAATAAGGTCGAGATCTCACGGTAAAGGAGGCTATCACGGATATGAGCAAAAATGATTCGAAGCAGCAGCAGCTCCAGAAGCAGGAGAACAAGCAGCGCCAGGGCTCACCGGCTCCGGACAAGAAGCTGGACGGCGTTAACAAGCCCTCTACTTAGGCGGGGGTGAGCGGAAGCGGATTCCACAGACCTGGGGTCCGCTTTTTCTGCAGGTCTGCGTACATATCTTGCTTTCAGTTCATCGGTTTGTATAATATAAGTTAGCGGTTATTCCGTATTCATGAAGAATAAACTTGTTTATATAAGGAGTGGAAGCACGATGGGTATGTCTTTTGACCGATATATGCGTGATATGGTTCAGCCAATGCGCGATGAGCTTACAAGCCTGGGCATCCAGGAGCTGACAACAGCAGAGGAAGTAGAAGCGAAGCTTCCGGGAGCAGCGGGAACGGCACTTGTCGTCGTAAACTCGGTGTGCGGCTGTGCCGCAGGCCAGGCTCGTCCGGGTGTAGCCCGTGCGCTGGAGAACAGCGTCAAGCCGGATCACCTGTTCACCGTCTTTGCGGGACAGGACAAGGAAGCAACGGCGAAAGCCCGGGAATATTTTGCACCTTATCCGCCATCATCTCCATCCATCGCCCTGCTGAAAGACGGGGAGCTGGTTCATTTTATCGAACGCCATCAGGTCGAGAATCGTTCCGCCGAGGAAATTGCGGCAGATCTCGCGGATGCGTTTGACCGTTACTGCCGTTAATGCTCTAATGTCAGTAATTTCAGACCCCGTAGCATTCGGAACCACCGAGGCCCCGGGGTCTTTTTAATCACAAGGTTCTTGACATGAACCGGACACTGCGGTGTTAATTATGAAGGGAGCGAGCAAGCATGAGCCTGCAGGAACAGATTATTGCTGAGCTGGGCGTCAAGCCGGAGATCAATGCAGAGCAGGAAGTCAGACGGCGTGTAGATTTTTTGAAATCGTATGTGAAGGATTCGGGCACCTCGGGACTATTGATCGCGATTAGCGGGGGGCTGGACAGTGCGGTAGCGACCGGACTGTGCAAGCGGGCAACGGATGAGCTGACGGAGGAGCTGGGCCGGGAATTCAAGACGCTCGGCGTCTTCCAGCCCTATGGGCAGCAGCCGGATATTGAGCACAGCTATGAGACCGCCAAAGCCTTTCAGCTGAAATACACGATGGAGACGAACGTAGAGGATGCTGTGAACGAGGTGGCCCTGGAGGTTGAGCACGGGATGAAGAATATCGGTGTGCACCAGCATATGAGCATTCCGGGCAAGGGTAACGTCAAGGCCCGGATGCGGATGGTCATTCAGTATGCGATTGCCTTCGAGCAGAATCTGCTCGTGGTCGGTACCGACCATGCTTCCGAGGCGATTACCGGCTTCTACACGAAATGGGGAGACGGTGCCGTGGACATTACTCCGCTCAGCACCTTAAACAAGCGTCAGGTCCGCCAGATCGGCTCGTACCTGGGTGTTCCGCAAGCCGTGCTGGACAAGGCCCCAACTGCCGGACTGTGGGAAGGACAGACCGATGAGAAGGAGCTTGGCATCAAGTATGATGACAACAGCGATTATCTGGAGGGCAAGGAAGTGGCGCCTGAGGTCCGGGAGAAGCTGGAAAGCTACTATCGCCGAACCGCGCACAAGCGCAATGCGATTCCCGGGATCTAATGAATGAAGTCTCAGATGTACCTGCCTGAGAGCGGAATAAGAGCCTGATTAGGCTAAAGCAGCCAGTGCGCGCCGGTTTCATAGGTGCGCGCTGGTTTTTTTGATACAATAGATGGGGTTGTAGACTTTAGGGAAGCGCTAAAAGGGGCTGGCGATCATAATATATGGAATCGGGCATGACGTGCTGGAAATCAGCCGCGTGAGTCTCCTGCTGGAAGGGCGTCACGGCGAACGATTTGTGGAGCGCGTATTAACACCGGCAGAGCGAAGGCTTGCAGCAGACAAGGGGAAACGCCGGGCTGAGTTCATCGCGGGGCGCTTTGCGGCGAAGGAAGCGATCAGCAAGGCTTTCGGCTGTGGAATCGGCCATACGATCGGATTTCTGGATATGGAAATTGTGCCGGATGACGCCGGGCGGCCGGTGGCAGGCATTAGCCGGGAATGCTGGGCAAGGCTTGGCATTTCGGAGCCGGAGAGCTATAACACTCACATTACGATTACTCATCAGAGCGAGCTTGCCTCTGCTTTTGCCGTGATTGAGCGAAAGGAATGAAACAGGTCATGGACCCATTACAACAGCAACGTTATTTCAGCCAGGAGCTCCTGGACTGGTATGTCGTCATCAAGCGGGACTTGCCGTGGAGAAGGCACAGCAATCCTTATTTCATCTGGATCTCCGAAATTATGCTGCAGCAGACACGGGTGGATACGGTCATTCCGTATTTCAACCGTTTTATCGAGAAGTTCCCTACCGTGGAGGCTTTGGCGGATGCGCCGGAGGATGAAGTGCTGAAATGCTGGGAGGGCCTCGGATATTACTCCAGAGCGCGGAACCTGCAGTATGCTGCACGCCAGATTCGGGATCAGTACGGCGGCATCATGCCGAGCGGGAAGGAAGAGGTAGCATCGCTGAAGGGGGTCGGTCCCTATACGGCGGGGGCGATTCGCAGCATCGCTTTTAATGTGCCTGCACCTGCGGTGGATGGCAATGTCATGCGTGTGCTGTCCCGTTACTTCCTGATCGAGGAGAATATTATGAAGACCGGCACACGGAAGCTGATGGAGGAGCTGGTGCTGCAGCTCATTCCGGAAGGACGCGCCTCGGACTTCAACCAGGGTCTTATGGAGCTTGGAGCCTTGGTGTGTACGCCGAAGTCGCCCAAATGCTTGACCTGTCCCGTGATGGTGCACTGCCGCGGGCGGATCGAAGGCATGGAGGACAAGCTCCCCGTCAAGGCCAAGGCCAAGCCTCCCCGCCAGGAATACCGGCTGACTGCCATTATTGAGGGCAGCGGAGTCGAGAGCGGCAAGGTGCTGATCCGCAAGCGCCCATCAACGGGTCTGCTTGCCGGTATGTGGGAGCTGCCTCATATTTCGGAGGTTCCGCCTGATGGTGATGCGGCTAGGCATGTCATGCTCCCGGATGCGGCGGCGGCCAAAAAGCTCGCGGAGGAGCTTGGCAGAGAGCGGCTTCCCGTCGTCCCCGGAGAGCATGTTATGGCTGCAGAGCACACCTTTAGCCACATTCACTGGAATATGCGGGTATATACCTGCTCCTGGTCACCGGCAGTGCCGGCAATGGCCGCTGAGAGCGCGGCGGCGTATGACGCTTCTCCTTCCATCCCGGAAGCGGGCTCCTCACCGGGTCCCCTGTATCAGTGGATTACCGCAGACGATATGGAACGCTATGCGTTTCCCAACGTTTTTTTGCGCATATTGAACGCTTATTTTGCAAATATTTAACGTCTGCTTAATCCATAAAGTTATTTCAGATAACATTACCCTGTTAAACTTTAATGTAGTAAAGCGTTGGAATGGGGTAGAGACGATGAGAAAACCCGAGCACATGCTTCCTCGAGGAGGAGGACTTGTGTCCGGGTTTTTTTGCTGTGCTGAAGCCACTGCATAAAGAAAGGGGATAGCATGATTAACACGATGAAGAAGCTGCTGGGTTGGAGGAAAGCACTGGTATGGGCCGGTCTTCTGGCATGTATTCTTTCTGGCTGCTCGTTACCCTCCAAGGAGGCATTGGATTTCACAGCGAGGATGCCGGAGCCAGGTGAAATGTCGATTCGATACTTCAATCTGGAGTCGGAAGAGAAGTCGGGGGATGCGGTGCTCGTGACAACGCCGGATGGACAGCAGCTCTTGCTGGATGCCGGCGTACCGGGCAGCGGACCGAAGCTGGATGAGCTGCTGCGAGACTTAGGCATAGAGAAGCTGGATGTTGTGATCAGCACCCACCCGCATATCGACCATATCGGGGGGCTGACGACGCTGCTGCGGACGATGCCGGTTTCGGCCTACTACTCAAACGGAGTCCCGCACACGACCGATACCTACGCCAAGGTTCAAGCCGCGCTCAAGGATGAGGGCGTGGAGGAGCACATTTTGCAGGAGGGTGACCGCCTTGAGCTGTCGGAAGGGCTCAATATTGAGGTGTTAAACCCGGACCCTGTCAGCATCGGGCCGTTAGAGAAGCAACGGTCCACAGAAGAGCTCAACAACCATTCCCTGGTACTGCTGATGACGTACAAGGATACCCGGGTGCTGTTTACCGGAGACATTTACAAAACAGCAGAGTACGAGCTGATGGAGCGCTACAAAGACCAGCTGAAAGCAGATCTGATGCATGCACCGCACCATGGCGACAAAACCTCTTCTTCCGGGAAGTTTATCGATGCCGTGGGTCCAGAGCAGGTCATCATCAGTGCGAACATGCTCCAGAGCCTGGATGTATTAAAGCGTTATGAGAAGAAAGCAGATCATGTATGGACGACCGGCTTGAACGGGAATATGCTGTTCATTCTGGATGGCAAGAAGATTGAAGCCGTGCCCGAAAGGATGCCGGAATAAAAAAGAGTTTACACAAACCGAGACGTTCAAAAGGGCTTACATACAATTTACACTCTGTTTATCTTCTCCTGAAGCTCCCGTATTAAGCTGGATAGAGTCTAAAGGGGGAGATCAACATAGAACATTCTGAACGTGTAAAATTACCGATTATCGCCTCAATTACATCCATTGATCAAATCGAGGCGGCGGTGAACAGCAGTGTAGAGCGTGTTATTCTGATGGCCGGCGATATTATGAATTTATCCTCCATTGTCAAGAGCCTGCACGACAGCGGCAAAAAGGTGTTCGTGCATCTGGAAATGGTGGGCGGACTCGGCAGAGATCATTCAGCCGTGCAGTACATTGCGGAACGGTTTGGCGTTGACGGCATTGTAACGACGAAGACGAACGCCGTGAACGCGGCGCGTCAGGCTGGTATTTTGTCCATACAGCGTGTATTTGCCATTGATTCAGCGGCGCTGGAGACGGCGGTCAAGATGATCCGTCAGGCGCGTCCCGATGAGGTAGAGCTGATGCCGGGCCTGATGCCGAGAGTCATCCAGGAAATGAAGCAGAAGATTGAGCAGCCTCTCATTGTCGGCGGACTGATCCGAACCGAAGAGGAAATCAAGCAGGCGCTTGCGAGTGGAGCTAATCATCTGTCGATCGGCTCCGTTGAATATTGGTAAATGGTAAATGAAGATGCTGCTGTTCTGGGTGGAGACCCTGAGAAAACCCTGAAGAGAAGGCAGTTATTATAAGCACACATTTTAGAGGCGTAGAAAGGGGTCTTCACACTTATGAAGATGAAGAAATGGTTAAACACAACACTGGCGCTTACGCTCGCTGTCGGCTTGTCGGCTTGCGGAGGCGGCGCGGATGAAGAGGCTGCGGTAGCGATGGCCGATCCTTCCATGAAGGAGGACACAACGCCGGTTACGATTCAATACTGGCACGCCCATGCGGAAGCCCAACTGGAGGGCCTGAACCGGATGGTGGGAGAATTCGAGAAGAAATATCCTCATATCACCGTGGAGCCGGTATTTCAGGGAGCTTACGGAGATCTGCATAAGAAGCTGCAGGCTGCTGTAGCGGCCGGCGATGTGCCTGCAGTAACGAATGTTGAGGTGGCTTCCCTGCCGAACTTTGCTGACAGCGGCGTATTTGCGGACCTGACACCATGGATTGAGCGCGATCAGGTGGATACCGCTGATTTCTCAAAAGGCATGCTGGATGCCTACAGCTATGAAGGCAAGCAGTACGGATTCCCGCTGATCGTCAGTACAAGTGTGTTCGTGTATAACAAGACTATGCTGGACGAGCTCGGTGTGAAGCCTCCGCAAGCATGGGATGAGATTGATGCGTTTAATGAGAAGGTAGCGGTCAAGAACGGCGGCAAGACCGAGCGTTATGCGTTCTCCGTGCCAGGCTGGGACACCTGGTATTATGATCCGTGGATCATTAACGGCGGCGGCGATATCCTGAAGGACGATATGACGGCATCGGCCGTGCAGGATGAGAAGTCGCTGCGGTATATCGAGAACTTCAACCGCTGGATGGACGAGGGCTACATGCATATGGGCTTTGGCAAGGGAGCGTCGGACAATATGCGTCAAATGTTCCTGGGCGGTCAGATTGCGATGGTCGAGCATACCTCGGCCCTTCTGAAAATGTATCAGGAAAATGCCGATTTTGAAGTGGGTGTTTCTTTCCTGCCCGGCGATGAGCTGCGCACCTCGAACATCGGAGGCGCAGGCATCGTGATGATGGAAGGCGTTGAAGGCGTCGAAGAGGAAGCCGCGTGGAAGTTTATTGAATTTATGACGTCTGCCGATCAGAATATCGAGTGGGCGGAATCCGTAGGCTATCTGCCGACGCGCAAATCCGCGATTGAGTCACAGGAGGGGGATCAGTATTTCGAGAGATGGCCGCAGTACAAGGCCGTGTACGAGCATTTTGATGAAGTCACGCCACGCCTGCAGCATCCGGCCTATCCTGAATTCAGCACCGTGTATAAGGATGTGGTGGGAGAAATGATTCTGAACAACGAGGATCCGATTCCGCTGATGAAGGACGCAGAGCAAAAAATCAACGACATTCTGGCTGACTATGAGTAATTTAACTCTAAAATCCAGCAACAACGTAGAAGCGGCGCCCGGCAGGGCTTCCGCTTCTGCTGCTAGGCTGGTCTCTTACAGTGCGAGAGAGAAATGGAAGGATTTTGCCTTTGCGCTGCCTGCGCTTGCTTTTTTGGGCGTGTTTTTGTTCTATCCGATGATCTATTCCGTGTATATCAGCTTTACGAACTGGAATATGACACGTCCGGTGAAGAAGTTTGTAGGCACAGACAATTACACCCGGCTGCTGTCCAATGAAGAGTTCTATCAGTCTCTGAAAATCACTTTCCTGTACACTGTGATGGATGTCGTGTTGACGCTTGCCATTGGGCTGCTGCTGGCTCTGCTGCTCAATGTTACCGCCTCCAGGCTGTTCGGCTTCATCCGGGGTGTTATCTTTATGCCATACTATATTTCCATGGTCATCGCCGCGATGGTGTTCACCTGGATTTATAACGGTCAATATGGGCTGCTAAACCGGATCACAGGCTGGTTCGGCATGGAGCCGGTGGAGTGGCTGATCAATACCGGAACGGTTCTTCCCGCGCTGGTGGCCGTATCCGTCTGGAAAGGCGCCGGATTTGCTATGATTTTATTCATCGCAGGGATGCGCAGCATTCCGAATGAATATTACGAGGCAGCGGCGATTGACGGTGCAAGCCGGCTTCATACGTTCCGGCATATTACACTGCCGCTGCTGTCTCCAATGACATTATTTCTGATCATCACAACCTTTATTTCGTCCATGCAGGTGTTCCAGTCCATTGACGTAATGACCAATGGCGGGCCGCTGCAAAGCACGAATGCAATTGTGTACTGGATTTATACGATGGCCTTTGCCGAATTCAAAACGGGAAGAGCCTCGGCGCTGGTTATGATTTTATTCATCATCATTATGCTGTTAACCCTGCTTCAGTGGTTTGTCGGCAGGAAGAGGGTGCATTATGAGGGATAGCAAAATGGCGGGGCAGCGGCATTACCGCAGCCTGCATCTCCTCAGAATTTTGGCTGCTGCGGTTGTCATGCTGCTGATCGCGTTTCCGATGTACTGGCTCTTTATAAGCTCTTTGAAGACAGAAGGAGAAATGCGGCTTGCTGTACCTACCTTCTGGCCGGAAACCTTGGCGTGGGACAACTACCGGAAGGCGTTCGAGGTGATTCCTTACGCCCGCTTCTTTGCCAATACTCTGGTTATGGCTGTCGGATCGATTGTCCTTCAGTTGAATGTAGCGCTCATGGCAGCCTTTGCGTTTGCGAAGGGACGGTTCTGGGGGAAGGAATTCATGTTCTTTCTCGTGCTGGCCGCGCTTATTGTGCCGGAGCAGATTACATTTGTACCGACATATGTGATGATGTCTGAGCTGGGCTGGCTGGACACGTTCTGGGCGCTGATTGTACCGCACGGCGCTTCGGCTTTCGGTATCTTCCTGCTGCGCCAAGCGTTCAAATCATTGAATAATGATGTGCTTGAGGCGGCACGGGTGGACGGAGCCGGACGCTTTGCAATCCTGTACCGGATGCTGCTGCCGATGGCGATGCCTACGGTTGTGACCTTGGGGATTCTGATCTTTATTTCTTCATGGAACTCCTATTTCTGGCCGCTCATTATGACGAACAGTGACGATATGCGCGTGCTGACGGTCGGCATTGCCATGCTTCGTGATTCTATTGCGGGTAATGAGGCCATGTACTTCAACGTGATTATGGCGTCCAGCGTAATGGCGATTCTGCCGATTGTCATTGTATTCACAGCTATGCAGAAGCATATTGTAGCCGCTATGGCTAACTCGACTTTTAAGTAAATATGACAAGCAAAAAAGCCGTCCCGCTGCAGATGCAGCGGGACGGCTTGAAGTGCTGGGCAGGCGATATTACTTCGCGCTGTCGTAGCGTTTGCCGACTTCTTCCCAGTTAACAACGTTCCAGAAGGCGGAGATGTAATCTGGGCGTTTGTTTTGGTATTTCAGGTAGTACGCGTGCTCCCATACGTCCAGGCCGAGAAGAGGCGTTTGGCCTTCCATGATCGGGCTGTCCTGGTTCGGCGTGCTGGTTACAGCCAGCTTGCCGTTGTTCAGCACGAGCCAAGCCCAGCCGCTGCCGAAGCGCGTGGTTGCTGCTTTAGCGAAATCTTCTTTGAATTTATCGAAGCCGCCCAGCTCGCTCTCGATCGCGTCAGCCAGTGCACCGGTAGGAGCGCCGCCGCCGTTAGGTCCGATGACTTCCCAGAACAGGGAGTGGTTTGCATGGCCGCCGCCATTGTTGCGAACGGCTGTACGGATATTTTCTGGAACGGCATCCAGGTTTGCAATGAGATCCTCCAGGGACTTCTCTTGAAGCTCAGGAGCGTTCTCCAGCGCTGCATTCAGGTTCGTTACATAGGTGTTATGGTGACGGTCGTGGTGGATCTCCATCGTTTGTGCATCGATGTGAGGCTCCAGCGCGTTGTTTGCATAAGGCAGAGATGGTAATTGAAATGCCATAGTGAAAAAAACCTCCTGTAATATGTTTTTTTATGAGTAAAGGGCTGCTCCCGTAACGGGAGAACCATTTATCACACGGTGAATCCATATATGTAATTGTCCATTCCTCCATATTTTAAACCTTTCTGATGGATTAAATCAACTTTTGAGTCCGAAAACGCTGCGCCATCTTGCCCTGCTGCTCTCGTCACTGCTTTTTTTCGAAAACAAGTATGTTTGGACAATGTAAAGACAAGCTGGCGTTTATTTTAACCAAATTCTGATCGACTTGCTGGATTAAAGGAAAATGGAATAAAGATCTTGATATGTAATCGCTTTATATGAAGCGCTTACAGAAGAAAACCCGTGAATTTGAAAGAATTATGTGGTTTAATGGACAAGAAAGCGGGTTTTTCGCCATTTTTGTAGTCATCATTATTGTTAGGTTTGCATCAACGGAATACTATAATATTGTAAAATGCAATATTGTAAACCGCGTAAACCGTACCATGCTAACGAAAAGGGAGATTTTGAAATGCATATTCGTTCCTTTCAATTAAGTGACTGTAACCGGGTTATTGAGCTGCTGCAGGTTGCATTGTCTGAAGAATGCTACGAAAACACAATGGAGCCATTTTCAAGACAGCTCGCCTGGGATTCCGACCTCATCATGGTCGCGGAAGAAGATGGAATGCTCGTCGGTGCGTTGATCGGTACGATTGAGCGCAATCACGGGTGCTACTACCGGATCGCAATTCATCCGGATTACCGCCGAAAGGGAATCGGCAAAGCGCTTGTATCTTCAATGGAGCAGCGTTTTCAATCACGCAAGGTCAGCCGCATCCTTGTGGCTGGAGATGAGCATAACGCCGCCGCCATGCCTCTTTACGAAGCGATGGGATACGGAGCGAATAAAATTTTGACTGCATTTCAGAAGCTGAGCATCGTAGCCCAGCCGTGAAGGTCAAGATCGTATTTTGATATGGAGCATATCCCGGGTCGTTGCAAATGGACCTGAGATATGCTTTTCTATTAGTATGCCGGATGAGGCCAGGTATCGCGGCCAGGCTATTCTCGAGTAAAGAAGGTGTACAATGGAACAGACGGTACCCCCGGGTTCCTCCGGAAATAATGATGCGCCTAAAGGCAAGAAGGAAGCCAGCTTTGCAGCCGAGCTGTGGGACTGGATCAAGACCATTGCCATTGCCTTTGCCATCATGCTGCTGCTGAATATGTTTGTTTTTAACCTGTCGATGGTGAAGGGCGAATCGATGGAGCCGACGCTGACGGCCTCGGAGCGCCTGTTTATTAATAAAATTGGATACCGCTTCGGCGACCCCCGCCACGGGGATGTCATTGTGTTGAAGGATCCCAGTGACGGTCCGGACAAGAAGGAGTTTCTCGTGAAGCGGATCGTCGGAGTGCCTGGCGATACAGTGGAGGTCAAGGGCCACATTCTGTACGTGAATGGCAAAGCCCAGAAGGAAGAGTATACAGATGTTCCGATCGAGGACCCGGATTACGGACCGGTTACCGTGGAAGAAGGACATTATTTCGTGATGGGAGACAACCGTCATTTTCAAAAATCCAAAGACAGCCGCAAATTCGGCACGGTGGAACGGTCGGAAATTGTAGGCAAGGCCGAATTTATTTTCTGGCCGCTGTCGGAGATTAAAGGGCTGTAGCTCCAGCAGGAGTCAAACAGCCTGCCATAAGGAGGCGTGGAGATGCATTCCGCACATGGGGCTTATGCCCCGGCGCCTTCCGTCTGGGAGGCGCTAAAGCAAGAGATCAAGCTGGCTGCGCCAGATATGGGCATTGATGACATCGGATTCGCATCAGCGGATCCATTTGTGTCCCTGCGGGGAATTCTGCAGCGTCATCGGGAGCTGGGCTATGAATCCGGCTTTGAGGAACCGGACCTGGACAAGCGCGTTACGCCTGCCTTGCCGGGCACCCAGCCAGCATCGCTCATTGCGATTGCGGTAGCCTATCCCGCCAAGATGAGCAATCCCCCGAAATCCCAGCCGGGGCAGTACCGGGGCATCATGGCCCGCTCGGCCTGGGGCAGGGATTATCATCAGGTTCTGCGGGATGCCATGCAGCGGCTGGAGGCGTTCATTCGGGAAAAAGTGCCGGAGGCCGTGCTGGAGAGCATGGTGGATACCGGAGCTTTATCAGACCGCGCCGTGGCTGAACGAGCCGGCATCGGCTTTAGCGCCAAGAATTGCGCTATTATTTCTCCAAAGTTCGGCTCCTGGATTTATCTGGGTGAAATGGTCACGAATTTGCCGTTTCCCCCGGATCAGCCGGTCACCGAGGACTGCGGGGAATGCACAAGGTGCATTGATGCTTGTCCGACAGATGCCTTGGTCGGTCCGGGAGTGCTTAATGCTCAGCGGTGCGTTTCTTTTCTGACGCAGACCAAAGGATTTCTGAGCGATGAATATATGCGCAAGATCGGCAATCGCCTTTACGGGTGCGATACATGTCAGATTGTATGTCCCAAGAACAAGGGACTGAACTGGACGCATCATGCGGAGCTGCAGCCGGATCCCGACAAGGCGAAGCCGCTGCTGCTCCCGCTGCTCGATATGAGCAACCGGGAATTTAAGGAGGCCTTTGGCGACACCTCGGCGGCCTGGAGAGGGCGCAAGCCGATCCAGCGTAACGCCGTGATCGCCTTAGGTAATTTCAAAGATGCATCTGCAGTGCCGAAGCTGAGCGAAGTGCTGCTGAAGGATCCGAGGCCGGAGCTGCGGGGAACTGCTGCTTGGGCTCTGGGCCGCATTGGAGGCGAGGAAGCGTTGAACAACTTGAATAAAGGCATGAAATCCGAGCAGGATGAACAGGTTCGGAGCATGCTGCAGCAGGCGCTGCAGCAGCTGACTCCGGAAGAAGCCGCTGCAGGCTCCTCTGCGCCAGCGGAGGTGGACGGTGGAGAGCGCACAGCCGGTCAGCCCGCAGCAGTCGGCGAGCCGATGGGAACGCCGGTTATTCCGGCAGAGGTGCTTTACTACGATGAGGTCCAGACGCCGATTGGCACATTAACGCTTGTTGCATCGCCTGCGGGGATTTGCCTGGTGGAGTTTGGTCCCTTTACGGTGAAGGAAGCAGTGCTTCAGCAATGGTCGCGGACCTGGGCCGGCGGAGCGGGCTATGAGCGCAGCGAAGAGAAGCTTAGCTCCGCAGTATCCCAGCTGGAGCAATATTTCCGCGGGGAGCTGAAGGAGTTTACCCTTCCGCTGGATCTGCGCGGCACGCCGTTTCAGGTGCAGGTGTGGACCGCGTTAAACGATATCGCCCATGGCACGGTCCAGTCCTACGGAGAGGTCGCCGAAGCGATCGGAAGACCGAAGGCTGTTCGAGCGGTCGGCGGCGCTAATAATAAGAATCCTGTGCCGATCATTGTTCCCTGCCACCGCGTCATCGGTACAGATGGAGCACTGGTTGGCTACGGCGGCGGCGTGGAGATCAAGCGTGCTCTGCTCCAGCTGGAGGATGCACTGCCTGCAAGGCGGGGCTCAGAGGCCTGATCCTGGGGCCGCTTGGAGGAGAAATGACACGTTTTTTTCATTTGCTGTCCCTGATGGGACATGCTATGATAGGTTTCGTAATATGCCATGAATATGGTGAATATTGTGAACAAAAGGTGGTCAAGTCATGAATATTGTCATTCCGATCATTACTTTGATCGTGGGTCTGGTAGGAGGCTTTTTCATCGGTGCTTACTATCTCCGCAAGCAACTGGAGAAGATGCAGAGCAACCCCGAGATGCTGCAGAAGATGGCGAAGCAAATGGGCTATAACTTGAACGGCAAGCAGATGCAGCGCGCTCAGCAAATGATGAAGAACCAGCAGCTCCCAGGCAAGGCTCCGGGCCAGTCCCGCAAACGCAAATAAACGGTCTTTAAATAGAAATAACAATCCATGCTGAACAGGCATCAGGAAAGAGGGGTATACCATGGCTGGCGTGAAGGATTATACGAATCATCATGTAGCAGAGCATCGGGAGAAGATTGAATATCATGTCCAGCAGATCCTGAAGCTGATCGGTGAGGATACCGAACGGGAAGGATTGCTGGATACGCCCGCCCGTGTCACCCGGATGTACGAGGAGATATTTGCAGGCTATGAGGTCGATCCCCGTGATGTGCTGGGCGTTACGTTTGATGAGCAGCACGAGGAGCTTGTCATCGTCAAGGATATTGTGTACTACAGCCAGTGTGAGCATCACATGGCGCCGTTCTTCGGCAAGGTCCACATCGGTTATGTACCGAGCGGCAAGATTGCCGGCCTGAGCAAGCTGGCTCGTCTGGTGGAGGCTGTCACGCGCCGCCTGCAGGTTCAGGAGCGGATTACTAGCCAGATCGCCGATATTATGGTTGAGGTGCTGAAGCCGCAAGGGGTCATGGTTGTTGTGGAAGGTGAGCATCTGTGCATGTGCTCCCGCGGCGTGAAGAAGCCGGGCAGCAAGACCATCACCTCCGGCGTGCGGGGCACGTTCCAGAAGGATGCTGCACAGCGTGCAGAGTTTATGTCTTTAATCAGGAATTAAGATTGTATGAAGGGTGTTCCTTTCGCTGCTGCGAGAGGTAACACCCTTTTTTTAATGGCTGGCTTCTCAAGCCCCTCTAAAAAGGCTCCCACTTGAGCCGGCTGGCCTTGTCATACCGGGCCTGAACCTCTTGCCAATACACGACCTTCCACCAATCCTGAATGTATGACTTGCGATTATTCTGGTGCTTCAGGTAGTACGCGTGCTCCCATACGTCAAGGGCCAGCAGCGGTACGACATCCCACTGTGACAGGTTCTGATGCTTCTCAGCCTGAAGGATTTCCAGTCGCTGACTGCGGGGACTCCACACCAATATTGCCCAACCGCTGCCCTCTACATTCTCTGCCGCCTGACTGAATTGCTGCTGGAAGGCATCAAAGCTGCCGAAGCTTCTAACCATCTCGTCTCCCAGCGTACCCACCGGCTTGCCGCCCCCGTCAGGACTCATAATGCTCCAGAACAGGGTGTGCAGATAGTGGCCCGCTCCATGAAAAGCAAGCTCTCGTTCCCAATGCTTTATAAGGTCGAAGCGCCCTTGCTGGCGCGACTCTGCAAGCTTCTTCTCGGCTTGATTTAAGCCGTCTATATAGCTCTGGTGGTGCTTGTCATGGTGAAGCCGCATCGTCTTCTCATCAATGTAGGGCTCCAGTGCATCATAAGCATAAGGAAGCGGAGGCAGCCGGTGACCGCCTATAGGCACAGGCTGTAGCTTCTCGGCCGAGCGGCCTGAGAAGGAGAGGACGGCCTCTGGAGAGTCCTGCTTGAACAGCGTGATGGAGCCGGGTACACCGGGTACATGAGAGAGGCTGCTGCTTTGCTTGGCCTGCTGCATCAAGATCTCCAGCGACCCAGGCTTGTTCAGCTGCGCTAACACATCCAGGAAATATTGTGACTCCCGGATGATATGCTCCAGTACGACCGGAGCCAGGGGAAGCTGCTGAACGGCAGCACTGCGCTCCATCATAAGCCGAAGCTGCTGGATGAACACCTTGGATTGGTGCATGGACATGCTCACCAGCTGCTCAATGGGAGCGATTATCCCTGGCGATAAAGCCCCATGGCTGCTGGTAGACGGCAGGAGCTGTTCTGCAGCTTTCTCCGTCTCTGCAAATACGATCGCCCAATCATTCAGCAGCTTGATGTAGACCTGCTCCAGCCCGGGGATGATGGCCTTGATTACCTCGGTATGCTCCGCTTGCTGCTGCTTCCAAAATATAATCTCTTCCAGAATTCGGGCTGGAAGCTGAGGACCGTAAATATACAACATGCCTTTAATTCCCCCTGTCCATCCATTTCATGTCAGACTCTACTGATATATTCTGAAGGGAGCCTGTATCATGCCCGCCTGAAAAATATTCTGGAAGACCCTGCTTCTGCTGTTGCTGGAGCAAGAATAAGCCTGTCTTGCGGGCAGCAGAAGCTGCAAACAAGACAGGCTTATAGTGACAATCATTATGGCGAAGCCTCTGGCGGCTCCAGCTTGCCGAGGAAGGTGGACACCCGGCGCAGATACTCCCGGGGATGCTCCCGGAAGATTAGCTCATGCCGCGCATTCTCTACGATCCACGAGCTTGAATCAGGGTGAGTCTGGTTGGCTGCTATTTTTTCGGCAATCGGGTAGGGTGCCTTGTCATCCTTCGTCCCGTGGAGGATCAGGGTAGGGAATGGATAATCATGCTTCTTCACTTCCTGATACGGAATCTGATCCAGACTGGTGCCGTTCAGCACCGGAAACAGCAGCTCCAGAATTTCGAGAGAAGGGTGACGCGGAAGGTCAATCTGATTCTTGATGTTATGATATAGTGTATCCGGCTCCAGCAGGAACGCACTGTCGAGAATCATAGCATCAATATCCTTCGTCTCAAGTCCTGCCTGCAAGGCCGTTCCGCCTCCCATAGAGAAGCCCCAGACGACAATTTGCTTCGCGCCCCGCTGCTTCACGAGCTCGATCGCTCCCAGCAGCTGCAGCTTCTCCTCCTTGCCTCCGGTAGCAACGTCTTTGCTCGTTTGCGAAGCGAAAGCGTAATCAAACATCAACACATTGAAATCCAGGTTATGAGCGTAATGGGCCAGATCATACATCGGCACCCAGGTCTCTTCCCGGTTCGCCCCGTATCCATGGCTGAGTATAATGGTGCGGTTCGAGCCTTCCGACGGAATGTACCAGCCGCTGATTGTCTTCTCGCCGTTCAGGGACGGGAAGTTCACACTTTCATAGTCCATGCCCTTGGCGAGCTTGGGGTTGGAATACAGCGGTGCTACGGTAGGGTTAGAGAGCACCCATGCGATATAGGCATGCAGCGCGATAAAGCAAAATATAAGAAAGAAGACGACGGATAGAATGAGAGCGAGCAAAATATGCTTGAGGCGAATCATTCCTGTCGACAGCACAGAGCTTGTTGAATCGGCTTCAGCGGTGCGGGAGATTGGGGCGTTTCTGCCAGTAGCCATGCTCATGTATGGCCCCTCCTTACCAAGGTTTCTTTCACATCCATAAAAAAATGAAAATATAATCTATCGTATGCCGGGCTACAGGCAAAGTCAATGAATATCAGGGATTTCTGACAGAAATAAAACTGGAAATCCATTTACTTCCCTAATCATTTTTCATATAATTCTTGTAACCAGGTTTCACGTGATGAAACATTGAGAGGGGAAGGGCGGTATGGAAGATCGCAAACTGACCGTTCGCGCCGTTGAACGGGCGCTTGATATATTAATGTGCTTCACTAAAGCCCAGGAGCTGGCGCTTACAGAGATATCTTCCCAGATCGGACTGCATAAGAGCACGGTACACCGGCTGATGGCGACACTGGAGGAGCGGGGATTTGTGATCCGGGACAGCCGCACCGATAAATACAGGCTAGGTATGAAGATTTGGGAGCTGTCCACCCATCTGTCGCATAGTGACGATCCGGCGGTACGGCTGCTTCCTTTGATGGAGAGCCTGAGGGACCAGCTGGGGGAAACGATCAGCCTGTATCTGAGGGATGGTGCAGAGCGTATCCGGATACAGGCAGTACAGAGCAATCAGGCGATCCGCAGAGTGGCTCAGGTGGGAGCTCGTCTGCCGCTGTATGTTGGAGCATCCAGTAAGGTGCTGGTGGCCTTTGCATCCCCTGCTGTACAGGAGGAATTGCTACTGGACCCTGACTGGCCCGAGACCGTCGACAAGAAGGCTTATCGCCGGCAGCTGGGAGATATCCGGAAGCGGGGCTACGCCATCAGTATTGAAGAGCGGGAGCCCGGTGCGGTTGCGGTATCGGTACCCATCTTTGATCATCAGGGCAGGATTGCCGCCGCTTTGTCCTTGTCGGGTCCGGTGAACCGGCTGTCCCCGGATACGCTGCTGCAATTTGCGCCCTTGCTGAAGGAAGCGGCAAGAGAGATGGGCTTGATGATATCCTGAAGAGACAAAAGGGTTGTCTCCGCGAGATCGGTTAGATCTTGCGGGACAACCCTTTTGTCTTTTCGTTCATCGTACGGGTCAAAATATCGTGGAAGGAAGCAGGCTTGTCTGTCTCCTGTTCCTTGCGGTTAGGGCTCAGCGTCTGAGGACGCGGGTACTGATGATGAAAGGGCAGCGCCGATTGAATGTTCAGCATGGCTTCAAACCTCCTGTCACACATTTTCTTCATAGATAGCGATTACGGGTACATCGGGCTATAGAAGATGATTATGTAAGAAATGATTTGTAACCTGTTAACCTTAACCGAAGCGCTTGAAACGGTGTTAGCTGCAAAAGAGGAGAAAAGGACCAGAAAAGAGGAATCAAGGTCCTGTTAGCAAAAAGCCCATCTGGTCCCATCCTCCTTACATGGTGTGTCGCAGGTATGATAAGTCAATGGGTCAACAAAAAGGCTGCGCCCGGGATCCAGAGGTCCCGGGCGCAGCCTTTATAAGTGTGCTTTCAGCTTACTTGCTGTCAGCGATCATTTGACGCAGTACGGTTTGGAGAATACCGCCATTGTAGTAGTAATCGACATCCACCATGCTGTCCAGACGAGCAATGACAGGGAACTCGAAGCGGGTTCCGTCTTCACGAGTTGCGGTAACGTGCAGCTCTTGTCCTGGCTTGATGTCGTTGCTCAGGCCGAGAATATCAAAGGTCTCATGGCCTTCGAGACCGAGGCTCTGCCAGCCCTGGCCTTCCTGGAACTGCAGCGGCAGTACGCCCATGCCGACCAGGTTGGAGCGGTGAATCCGCTCGAAGCTCTCGGCAATAACAGCCTTGACGCCGAGAAGGAAAGTGCCTTTCGCAGCCCAGTCACGAGAGCTTCCGGTACCGTATTCTTTACCGGCAATAACAACCAGGTTCTGTCCGCCTGCCTGATAGTTCATGGAAGCATCATAGATGGACATCACTTCATCGGTTGGCAGATACGTGGTTACGCCGCCTTCAGTGCCCGGTGCAACCTGGTTACGGATCCGGATGTTGGCGAAGGTACCGCGCATCATGACCTCATGGTTACCACGGCGGGAGCCGTAGGAGTTGAAGTCCTTGCGCTCAACACCATGGTCCTTCAGGTATTGGCCTGCCGGGCTGTTGACAGCAATGTTGCCTGCCGGGGAGATATGGTCCGTCGTTACGGAATCACCCAGCAGCGCCAGAACACGAGCCTGGCGAATATCTTGAATGTCATTCAAGCCGTTGCCAAGGCCTTCAAAGAACGGCGGGTTCTGAATGTAAGTGGAATTGCTGTCCCACTCATACAGCTCGCCTTGAGGAACCGGAATCTGGTTCCAGCGCTCGTTGGCGGTGAAGACATGCTCATATTTCGCACGGAAAGCTTCAGCGCTGACGGATACGCCCATCGCTTCACGGATTTCTGTGCTGGTTGGCCAGATGTCCTTGAGGTATACCGGCTCATTGTTCGGATCGTAGCCAATCGGATCGTTCTGCAGGTCGATGTTCACTGTGCCGGCCAGTGCATAAGCAACGACGAGAGGCGGC
The DNA here is from genome assembly GCF_044383795.1 of Paenibacillus sp. JSM ZJ436. Lineage (NCBI taxonomy): Bacteria > Bacillati > Bacillota > Bacilli > Caryophanales > Paenibacillaceae > Paenibacillus > Paenibacillus sp. JSM ZJ436. Next base: position 31,305 of record NZ_JBISEO010000015.1, on the reverse strand, counting down.
GAAGCCAGATAGTTGGCTTTAACCTGTGCGTGAACGCGTCCTTCAAAGTTACGGTTACCGGACAATACAGCCGCTACCGTCATATCGTTCTCGGCAATCGCTTCGCTGACTTCGTCCGGAAGCGGACCGGAGTTACCGATACAGGTTGCACAGCCGTAGCCGGCAACGTAGAAGCCGAGCGATTCCAGGTAGTGCATCAGGCCGGCCTTCTCCAGGTAGTCGGTGACGACGAGGGAGCCTGGAGTCAAGCTGCTCTTCACGAAGCCTGGCTTCTTGAGGCCGCGCTCGACGGCTTTTTTCGCCAGAATACCGGCACCTAGCATAACGCTTGGATTGGAGGTATTGGTACAGCTCGTAATGGCTGCAATCACGACAGCGCCTGTATCCATTTCACTTGTCGTACCATCTTTATGCTCCACAGTGACCTTCTGGTTAATCTTCTCGTCACTCAGGCCATATCCGCCTTTATCGATCGGAGTGCGGATGATGTCATTGAAGCTGTCCTTCATATGTGTCAGCTCGATACGGTCCTGTGGACGCTTCGGTCCGGCAAGGCTCGGTACAACAGAAGCTAGATCCAGCTCGATGACATCGGAGAATTCAGGGTCCGGTGTATCTGCAGTACGGAACATGTTCTGAGCTTTATAGTAGGATTCAACCAGCTCTACCTGCTCGTCGGAACGTCCAGTGCCGCGCAGGTAAGTCAGGGTTTCGTCATCGACAGGGAAGAAGCCGATGGTTGCGCCGTATTCCGGAGCCATGTTCGCAACGGTCGCACGGTCAGCCAGGCTGATGTTAGCCAGACCAGGGCCGTAGAATTCAACGAATTTGCCGACAACGCCTTTCTTCCGCAGCATTTGCGTTACAGTCAACGCAAGGTCCGTAGCGGTTGCGCCTTCGGACAGGCTGCCTGTCAGTTTAAAGCCGATGACATCTGGAGTTACGAAGTAAAGAGGCTGTCCCAGCATGCCGGCTTCTGCTTCGATACCGCCTACACCCCAGCCAACAACGCCAAGGCCGTTGATCATGGTGGTGTGGGAGTCTGTACCTACCAGGGAATCAGGGAAGACGAGGGTTTCGCCATCTACTGTCTTCGTAGCAGCTACAGAAGCCAGGTACTCCAGGTTTACCTGATGGACGATACCGGTTCCCGGAGGAACAGCACGGAAGTTATCAAATGCGGTTTGTGCCCAGCGCAGGAAGCGGTAGCGTTCCTCGTTGCGCTCAAATTCAACATCCATGTTATATTCCAGCGCCTGCTCGGTGCCGAAGGCGTCAACCATAACGGAGTGGTCAATGACGAGATCAACCGGAACCAGCGGATTGATCTGCTTCGGATCCCCGCCGGCCTTCTTCACGGTGTCGCGCATCGCGGCCAGGTCAACTACGACCGGTACGCCGGTGAAATCCTGCAATACGATCCGCGCAGGAATAAATGGGATTTCCTTATTGGCATCCCGGGTTTCAGCCCATTGGGTAAGCTGCTTTACATGCTCTTCGGTAATCGCCCGGCCATCGAATTGGCGCACTGCGGCTTCAAGCAGAACGCGGATGGAGAAAGGGAGCTTTGATACTTGGCCCAGGCCTTGCTCCTCCAGAGCCTGAAGGCTGAAATAGCGATAGTTCTTGCCTGCCACCTCCAGCGAACGGGAGACGGAGAATTGATCCTTCACTGACATTACATGACCCTCCTTGAATTAAGTCAATCCATAGCGGTGCGGCTGACGCACCCTTGTAAACATCTGCACAGCTTCAGAAAACAACAGTGTTGTTTCACTAGATGAAACATGATTTCAAAATAATAGCTACTTATAATTATAACGTTTACACGGACCAGCGTAAAGCATTTTTTAAGAAGATTTGAGGCTGAAAAAGGCGGAATTCACCGGGTTTTGACAAATAATGAGGACACTCATCCCTGCTTGAAATCAGCCTTATGCTATTTATGCATAACATCATATTCTATAAACTGCGGCTCATAGCAGGCGGACGTTCTTCATATAATCGGTAATAGAAGGCAGGCAGGGATTGGACGTTCCGGCCAGCGGCAATGATCAAGAGCGGGAATGTGATGTCAAAAAAGGGGCGATGAGCGATGTCTATAGCCAGAGAGGTGCGCAGACCTTGGAAAAATGTATTGTACGCCTATGTGGATCAATATAATCAGAACCGCGTCGATTACGGGACAGGACTCAAGGAGCAGGTGGTGACAGACCTCAACTATTTGCTGCAGCGGGGAGAACGTCAGATTCGGCTGCGCCACTGGTTCGCTGAGCGCGGAGTGACTCCGCGCCGGTGTGAAACGAAAGCCCGGCTGACCCGGGTGCTGAAGGAAACGGAGGACCAGGTCATTGCGGATCTTCGGCTGCACAGTCTGTTCTATTATGAAAAAAGAGGCATGCTCCACCGGGAAGACGTCATTCAGCGTGAGCGGCTGACGCTGCTTCGTGATGGAGATGCGTGGCTGATTGTCGATGTGGAGTCGCTGGAGGATGAGCGCCAGCCGGAGCAGGGTCCGCCTTCTTCATCATTGTCTGAAGAGGTTCATGGCTGGGAGACGGCGAAGTCGGTGCCGCTCATTAATCATCGCGGCGTGTACGCGGCAGGAACGAGAAGCCGGGCCGGGCTGTATGACCGTGAAGCGGCGGCTGCCTATGCAGATCAGTGGTGGGATTCCGGCAATCCGGAGTTTGCCCAGTTCGCTGTGGACTGCACCAATTATATCTCGCAGTGCCTCTTTGCAGGCAAAGCACCAATCCACTATACTGGTAAAAGAGAAACAGGCTGGTGGTACAAGGGTTACGTCGGCGGACGGGAATGGTGGAGCTACAGCTGGGCAGTGTCCAACAGCTTCGCCCGATACCTGGAATACAGCGGCTCGGGTCTTCGGGGAGAGCAGGTCGAGCGTGCGGAGCAGCTGAGGCTTGGAGATGTTATCGTCTATGATTGGGACGGTGACGGAGCATTTCAGCACAGCACAATCGTCACGGCCTTCGACGCCGGAGGGATGCCGCTGGTCAATGCACATACCGTCTCCAGCAGGCACCGCTACTGGGACTATCGCGATTCCTATGCCTGGAGCGAGAATACGGTGTACCGTTTTTACCATATTCCTGATGAGTTATAAGGAATGGAATGAATGCAGTGAACACTGCTGAAATTGCAAAAAGAGAGGTATGGCATGGGACAGGATAAATTAACGGTAGGACTGGTCTACGGCGGGAAATCAGGAGAGCATGAGGTTTCGCTGGCTACGGCGTTTGCCGTCATGAATGAGTTTGATTTTGACAAGTATGAAATGATTCCCTTCTACATCACGAAGCAGGGAACCTGGAGAATCGGCGGCAAGCTTGATGCTCCGTTCAAGGATAAGAAGGAGCTGAAGCTTTCTGGCGGCAGCGGAACACAGGCTGCGCTGAATGCGGTATTCAGCCGTCTGTACGGCAGTCAGCAGCCGGACATTGACATTATGTTTCCGCTCCTGCATGGAACCTTCGGCGAGGACGGCACCATCCAGGGTCTGTTCGAAATGGCAGACATTCCTTATGTAGGCACTGGCGTGCTGACATCCGCTGCCGGTATGGACAAAGGGGTCATGAAGAAGCTGTTTGCACAGGCCGGGCTGCCGCAGTGTGAATACTGCTGCTTTACGCAGGCTGAGTGGAAGCGGGCCAGCCACAAGCTGGTGCAGGGCATTGAGGATAAGCTGGGCTACCCTTGCTTCGTGAAGCCGGCGAACCTGGGTTCAAGCGTGGGCATTTCGAAGGCGAAGGACGCGGCCCAGCTTGCTATGGCGATCGAGACGGCATTGAAGTATGACCACAAGATCATCGTCGAGGAATTCGTAGATGCCCGCGAAGTAGAGGTTAGCGTGCTGGGGAACGAGGAGCCGATTGCTTCTATCCCGGGTGAAATTGTCTCCTCCAGTGAATACTATGATTATGCCGCCAAATATACGGACGGACAGTCAGAGATGCTTATTCCTGCGCCAGTGGATGCAGAGACCGCGGATACGCTGCGAGAGCTTGCGATCCGGGCGTTCAAAGCGATTGAGGGCAGCGGAATTACCCGTGCTGATTTCTTTATCCGCCGCAATGACGGAGGTATTCTCATTAATGAAGTGAACACGATGCCGGGCTTCACACCGTTCAGCATGTACCCGCTGCTGTGGCGCGAAACCGGAATGTCCTACCGCGAGCTGCTGGATCAGATGATCAGCCTCGGGCTGGCACGCTATGAGAACAAGCAATCTCTCATTTATGAGAATGAGGTATAATGCAGTATACTGAATATATAACAAAAGGGGAGTCCGCGTTGAACACGGCTCCCCTTGACTATAATCTCACATTATCAGGTGAAAGGATGGCTGGCTATGGGATTTCAAACCGAGTTTAATTCCGTGTGCAAGTTCAAGAACGAGCAGGAGCTGTATGAGCTGCTGGAGTACGGCCGGGGCAAGATGCTGAAGCAGGGCTTCCGCGTGTTTCCTACGGGACAAAAGGTGATCGCTTATACTCCGGAGAACGTCGCCTCCGCCATCGTGAAAATTACCGCGTGTGTTTCTGAAATCAACTTTCAGGGACAGGAAGTGACCTCTGTCGAGCTGCAGCTCGTACGGAAGCTGACCGAGGAGGAGTCCAGGCTGCAGACGGCTCTGGCGCACGAAATGTTCTTCGGAGATCAGGCATGATTGTCCGCTTCGGCTATGTGGCTATGTCCACCGTCGTGCAGAATTCTTCCCCATCCAGAACAATGACGATGGCCAGCTTCAAGAAGCTGGACGACCGGGAAGCCGGTCTTCGCCGGCTGGAGCGGATTGCAGGGGAGAACCTGCACAATACGCTCCGGCTGCTGAAGCATAATCTCGCACACGATATTAAGGTGTACCGAATGACCTCGAAGCTGATTCCGCTTGCCACCCATGGCGATCTGGACGATTGGGATCCATTCCCTGCCCTTCGGGATTCGTTCGCAGAGGTCGGGGATTTTGTGCGCAAGCACGAGATGCGCGTGTCCTTTCATCCGGATCATTTCACGGTACTGAGCACGCCGAGGCCGGAGGTGCTGATGAACTCGATCAAGGATCTGCGGCATCATACCGACATGCTTCATGCGCTCGGGTTCAGCGGCCGAATGAAGAACAATATTCATATTGGCGGCGCCTATGGGGACAAGCCCTCGGCGGCGGCCCGTTTTATAGAGCATTTTGAGGGGCTGGACCAGGATATTAAGGAGCGGCTGACGCTCGAGAACGACGACAAAACCTTTAACGCCGTAGAAACGTTAACAGTATGTCAGAAGCTTGGGCTGCCCATGGTGCTCGATCTGCACCATCAATGGGTCAACCATGAAGGAGAGCGGCCAGGCGAGCTGTGGCGAGATGTGCTGGAGACCTGGAATTCGCCGCTGGCGCAGGCCGGCTCGGAGGGTGACAACCCTCTTCCGCCCAAGATTCACGTGTCCAGCCCGAAATCGCCCACCGATATTCGCAGTCATGCGGACGGTGTCGAGATGCCGCCGCTGCTTCATTTTTTACGAGAGATTGCAGCGATCACCCCGCAGCTTGACGTCATGATTGAGGCCAAGAAGAAGGATGAGGCGCTGTTTGGCCTGATGCGTGATTTTGCCGCGGCAGAGGGAGATGGAGTAAAGCTCCTTAACCAGGCCGCAATTGAGGTTACACCATAGCCGTCAAGTGCTTGTTGAATATGAATATACAGCTCGTTGTTAATATAGCAGCCCTTCCTTCTGATGCAAAAGGGGAATACAATAGGTTTATAAGATTCATATGAAAGTAGAGTGAGTGCTTTGAATGATAAAGAGAAGACGCCTTATGTCGTGAGCAGCAAAAGCTATGCCGCTGTTGCTATCAACTGTGCTGCAAAGGCCGGAGAATGGATCAAGAGCAAGCAGGGAACGGTACAGCAGCTGAATACCAAGACCTCTGCCCAGGATCTTGTGACTGAAGTGGACAAGGGGGCGGAGCAGATGATCCGCAGACTGATTCTGACGCACTTTCCGGACCATGCCATTCTCGGTGAGGAGGGTGTCGAGCCCGGGCCAGAGGCTTCAGCCAAGGCATTGGAGACGGCGCTGGAAGAGGATTACGTATGGATTATTGATCCGGTTGACGGGACGACCAACTACGTGCACGGGTTCCCCTTCTACTCAGTATCCATTGCGCTGGCTTATCAGGGGGAGATCATTCTGGGAGTAATCTATGATCCTTCCCGGGATGAGCTGTTCATTGCCGAGAAGGGCAAGGGGGCCTACGTCCACGGCAACCCGACACGAGTGTCCGGGGAGGCCGTCTTGTCGGACAGCCTGGTGGCCACAGGCTTTCCGATCGATGCGGCTTCCAATCTTCCGCAAAATATGGAGGCTTTGCAGGCCATCGTTCCCAAGGTGCGGAACGTCCGCGCGGGAGGCTCGGCTGCGCTGCACTTGGCTTACGTTGCTGCCGGGCGCCTGAGCGCCTATTGGGAGATCGGCCTGAACGCCTGGGATGTGGCAGCCGGGGTGCTGCTGATTGAAGAATCCGGCGGCCGGGTAACGGATACCAACGGGTCTCCCTATAGTCTGAAGGTGCGCAACATTGCGGCCACGAACGGCGCTATTCATGAAGAGCTGCTGCAGGTGTTGGCGGACGCGGCCTTTTAATCTTCAAGTGTAAGGAGAGATCATCTCATGAACGAGAAGCAGGAGCGGGATCAGGAGCTGCAGCGGAGGCTGAGCGAGTTGCTAACGGAAGGGGAGCTTGAGGCCGGAGAGGTACAGGAAGAAGGCCGGCGCCGAATCTCCCATCCCTATGAGATTGTCATTCAGACGAAGCATGATCCTATTGCCGAGGAGATCCGGGCATATCGGCGGCTGGGCAAGGAGCTGGACGACCGGTATGATAAGTATCTGGAGCAGGTGGAAAGCCAGAACCGGGAGAAGTAATCCGCAGGCCGGGACCTCTCCGGCAGGCAACGGTTGTTCCAAAGGCTTTACAGCGGCGATGCCGGGGCAATCCCTGGTATCGCCGCTTTTTGTGCAGCCTTGAAGGAGGGTACTGCGTGTCCTGGATGAATTCCCGCATAGCGGTATCGCCGATCCATGCCGAGGTGTTAAACTGGAAAAAGAATGAAATGAGAAGGAGTGTTATCATGTCAATATTGTGGAGAAACAGGCTGTTCCAGGCTGCCGGCAGCCTCACGCTGGCGGTGTTCATGCTGTCAGCCTCGCTGGGAGGGAAGCCTTCCGCCATCCATGCTGCCGCTTCAAGCCCGCCGGAGCCCTTCCGGATTGTCAGTCTGGGAGATTCGCTTACCGTAGGCTATGAGCCGGGGATGGATCTCAATTCCAAGCCGTATGGCTTTGTCGAGCGCCTGCTGGAGCAGGGCTTGCTGCACGGCAGAACCGAGACCGTGAATCTGGGCATTGCCGGGCTGAAGGTTGAGGGATTGAAGCATTACGTACAGGCTATCGCAGATGGACGCTCCGTGACCGCGGATGACATTCAGCCATTGATCCCGGATCCCCGCACAGAGCAGATCGGTAGAGAAGCTCCGGCCGCCCGCGCGTTCATTGAGAATGCCGACCTGATCACCGTGACCATTGGCGGCAATGATATGTACAATCTGACGTCCATGGCCGGAGCGGCAAATGCCGATGAGCTGGCGAAGCTGACCGGGGAGCTGTTTGAGCTTTATACACTGAATGTGACGGAGGTTGTCCATCGTCTTCATAGTATGAATCCTGATGCTGTTATCGTGCTTGCAGACCAGTATAATCCCATTCCTGAGCTTGCCGGCAAAGCGCTCTATGCCAAGCTGAATCAGGCTGCAGCACTGTTTACTGGGCATATCGAGGGTTTGGCGAAGCAGTTTAGTCAGCAGGGGATTTCTGTGAAGGTGGCTCCGGTCGCCAAGGAATTTGTAGGCAGAGAAATGACCATGACGCATATTTTGAGACTGGAAGACATCCACCCTAATCAGTACGGATACGAAACGATGGCGAAGGTGTTTGCCAACACCATATGGGGCAGCTACACCAAGCCTGCGGCCGCAGAGCCCGGGCAGCCGATGAATATTATCGTGAACGGCAAGGTCCTGAATACGCCGTACAAGCCGGTTCTGGTCAAGAATCAGAACTATGTAGCCATTCAGGATATCGTCAATGCCATCGGTGCAACCACGGTATGGAGCAACACAACCTCAAGTGCTACGGTCACTTACAAGGGGCAGACCGTGGTCATTACAATCGGATCCAATCACATCAAGGTAAATGGCAGCCCTGTGCCCCTTACTACGCCAGCCTTTCTGCACAAGGTCGGCAAGGAACATAAAACCTATGTCCCGCTCTCTGCACTGGTACAGGGACTGGGCCTGGATGTTCAGTACCACCAAAAGCTGAAGACGGTTTTTATTAATCCATAATGAACTCATAACTCATAGTGATTTATATCAATTTATCCCGTCATTAAGTCATTAACGTCATTCATTGTATATCAGCTCACTAAATAAGACATGGCAGCGTCAAGGCATCCTGACACGGCCATGTCTATTTTTTGTCTGTTAGAATTCAACGTCTACGCCTGGGCTGCCATCCGGCGGAAGGCTTCCTCTGCGGCAGTCAAAGTCTGATCAATATCTGCAGCCTGATGCGCGGTGGTCAGGAACCAGGCCTCATATTTGGAGGCCGCGAGTAAGATGCCTTGATCCAGCATGTGGCGGAAAAAGGCGGCAAAGGCTTCGCCGTCCGTATCCTGAGCCTCTTCATAGTTGGTGACCGGGTGGCTGCAGAAGTGGGTCGAGAAGGCGCCGGAAATCCGGTTGATCGTCAGCGGAATGTCATGCCGCTGGGCCGAGGCCTGGAGACCGTCTGCCAGCTTGATAGCCAGGCGCTCCATTTCCTCATATACGCCTTCTGTCTGGAGTACCTCCAGACACGCGATGCCGGAGGCGATGGAGGCAGGATTGCCGGCCATCGTTCCCGCCTGGTAAGCAGGACCGAGCGGAGCAACCTGCTCCATAATCTCTTTACGGCCGCCGTAGGCGCCGATGGGCAGCCCGCCCCCGATAATTTTGCCCAGTGCTGTCAGATCGGGCTGGATTGCCTCATGATTGAGAAGGCCGGGATACGTTTGGGCAGAGCCATAATGGAAACGGAATGCGGTAATGACTTCATCATAAATGACGAGAGAGCCGTTAGCGCGAGCTAGCTTGCACAGCCCTTCCAGGAAGCCGGGCTTTGGCATAACCATGCCGAAATTGCCGACGATAGGCTCCACCATAACTGCGGCTACGTCATTTCCCCAGTGCTCCAGAGCTTCTTGCAGCGCCTCAAGATCGTTGAAGGGGACGGTAATAACCTCATGGGCAATGCTGGGCGGAATGCCCGCGCTGTCCGGAATGCCAAGCGTGGAGGGACCGGAGCCTGCGGCTACGAGCACAAGATCAGAGTGGCCGTGGTAGCAGCCGGCGAACTTGATGATCTTGCTGCGCTCCGTATAAGCCCGCGCGACACGAATGGTCGTCATGACCGCTTCGGTGCCGGAATTGACGAATCGGACCTTATCCATGGATGGAATGGCATCCTTCAGCATTTTGGCAAGCTGGATTTCGAGCTCGGTCGGCGTTCCGTACAGCACACCATTTTCAGCGGCTGAGGTGATAGCCTTTGTAATATGAGGATGGGCATGTCCGGTAATAATCGGTCCGAAGGCGGCCAGATAATCAATGTACCGGTTCCCGTCTGCGTCCCAGAAATGCGCGCCGCGGGCCTGCTTCATAAATACCGGAGCGCCGCCGCCGACGGCTTTGAAGGAGCGGGACGGGCTGTTGACCCCGCCTACAATATGCTTCAGCGCTTCCTCATACAGCTCGGCCGAGCGTGTTCTGTTCATAGATTGTGTCATTGGATGCTTCCTCCTCAATAATGAGGACAGGCTGCACTGATGGCGGCCTGTCCGTATGATGGGCTTTAGTTGTTGGGTTTAGAGGTACTGCTGTTAGTGCCGGTGCCTTCTTCTACTTCCGGGGCAGGGGGATTCAGAACGTCCTGTACATAATCCTTCAGGCTTTCTGGATTCCCGACCGTGAGCACCGAGGCTCCGCCCACAGTGGTCTCCACGACCAGCTTCATCGGTGGAATCTGCTCACTGCCCTTCATCTCGCTCTGATAACCGACATTGGCCAGCTTCCACATATCACTGACGTCGAGGTTCGTGTCGATATAAGGGCTGATGGATTCCAAAATGTCCGGAAGCTTCATAATCGAGGTTGTAGTCTGGAGCTTCTTCGCTACAGCCTTCAGCAGCTCACGCTGCCGTTCGGTCCGGGTGTAATCTCCCATCTGATCATAACGGAAACGCGCGTATTGCAATGCCTTGTCACCGTCAAGATGCTGCATGCCTTCCTTCAGGTCGATATCATATTCATGATTGTCTGCTTTGCTGCCGTACTTCATATCCTTCTCTACATAGAAATCAACGCCGCCCACGGCATCCACCAGCTTGATAAAGCCCTGAAAATCCGTGTACACATAATACTGGACCGGGATGCCGAGCAGATCGCCAACCGCCTTCATAGCGGTATTAGGGCCATGTGTGACCGCGGTATTGATCCGGCTCTTTCCGTGTCCCGGAATGTCAGTGTACGTATCCCGCATGACAGAGAATAAATGAATCGTCTCATCCACAGGGTCAATCGAGGCGACCAGCATGGTGTCCGAGCGTGGAATTTCGTCCTCCGCAAAGCCCCGGGCATCGACGCCCATCAGCAAAATATTAACAGGCTCCGTGCCTTCCCATTTCGGAGGCTCCGGCGCCTTGGCGTCCACCTGCTCCACATTGCGGAAGGGAGAAGCCTCGCCGTTCTTCTGCAGGCTGTCCAATCCTTGGTAAAACGATGTTCCATAATAAGTGCCGTATCCTAAAATACCCGCCAATAGCAGGCTCACCGTCCAGATCATTGTTTTCTTGAATTTTTTTCTTTTTGCTGCTTTTCGGGTTCTTCGGCTCATGCTCATCAGGCTCTTCCTTTCGGGGACTGCACAAGTGCATTTATAAATATAATGGTTGCTGGCTCTGTACAAGTATTCATTCTATTATAGATATTTTCGAAAAGACAAGCAATTTTAGCTTTGCAGAAGCTGTACTGAAAAGTTGCACTGCCTTCATCCATTTCATAAGATAAGAAGTAGCTGAAGCATGGACAAGTATAGGAGGAGTGACACATCATGAGTGAGATGGGCCTGGAGATTGGACAGACGGTTCCTGATTTTACCCTGCCGGCCTCAAACGGTGAGCAGGTGTCCCTGCGTGATTACAAGGGGAAGAAGGTCGTGATTTATTTTTATCCCAAAAATATGACGCCCGGCTGCACAGACGAAGCCTGCGGCTTCCGGGATGCACATGAGGAGCTTCAGGCAGAGGGAGCAGTCGTGCTTGGCATCAGCCCTGATCCGTTGAAGTCTCACAGCAAATTTATCGAGAAATACGGCTTGCCGTTTCTGCTGCTCTCGGATGAGGAGCACCGTGTGAGTGAGTTGTTCGGAGTCTGGCAGCTTAAGAAAATGTACGGGCGTGAGTATGAAGGTATTGTCCGCTCCACGTTTCTTGTGGATGGGGAGGGCCGTCTCGCCAAGGCCTGGAGTAAGGTGAAAGTAGCGGGCCATGTAGAGGAAGTGCTAAGCGCCGTCAGATCATAAAGCATCAGCCGTTGCCTTGGGGCAACGGTTTTTTTCATAGAACATGCTACATCACGAAGTCTTTAATTTTAATTGCACCCGCGTAGTCTTTTTCAACAGCGGCCCCCATATAATCTATCAGAAAATCCGAAGTGAACGGTCAATCTCATAGATTATGATGGAGGTAGATTCATATGAAAAAAGCAATGCTGTTCTTGGTATGCGCGGTGTGCGGAATCATGTGGCTTCTAATGCTGAAGCCGGATGAGCCATATCTGTCTCCACCCGTTAACCCTGCCAAACCGGATCATCCTACGTTTCATTCTATAGAAGATGCCAAGCCAGTAATGCCCTTCACAATGAAAAAGGCTGCAGACTGTGAAGCGGCCAATACGGCCGTCTCCATGCAGGCCAAGGCGGTGAAGCTCCTCCATAGCCTGCTGTCTTCAAGCAGCGCGCCTCAAGCTCCTGCGGTCCCTCAAGTCCCCGAGACTCCAGCCAAAACCGTGTATCTGACCTTTGATGACGGACCTTCCGGATTGACTGGAGAGGTCCTGGACATCCTGAAAGAGAACAACGTTCCGGCGACCTTTTTCATCCTCGGCAAGCAGGCCGAGCAGCGTCCGGAGCTGGTCAGCCGCATTGCGGAGGAAGGTCACGCCATCGGCAATCATACCTATGATCATGATTACAGCCAGCTGTACCGGAAATTCACGCTGTTTTGGGATCAAATCAAGCAGACTGAGGAAATTATTCGCAGCATCACAGGGGAACGGCCCCAGCTGCTCCGGGCGCCAGGAGGCACAGCAGGAAAATTTGACGAAACCTATTTCAAACTGCTGAAGCAGGCGGGCTACCTTGTGTTCGACTGGAATGCAGACAGCGGTGATTCCAAGCAGATCGGTGTGCCTGCCGACGAGATTGTCCGCCAATCCACGATGCAGACGGCAGGAGATGAGATCAATCTGCTGTTGCACGATGGCGCAGGACACGAAGAAACCGTTAAGGCGCTGCCCCGCATTATCGAGTATTACAAGGAGGCAGGGTACCGCTTTGCCGTGCTGACGCCTGAGACCGCACCGGTACAGTTCAAGGTACAGAGCAAAGTCAAGCCTAAAGAGTCGCAGCCAGGCTCCCGGTGGATTGCCGAGCATATCGTTCCTAACGGACAGCTGTTTGATCAGGGCAAGGTGCTGACGCTCGACATGGCCGGTCTGGCGGCTGAGTTTCAGCCGGGTGAATACCGGATTGAGAACGGCCGGCTCATGGTGCCGCTGCGCTCTGCGGTGGAGCGCCTTGGCGGACGGGTGAGCTGGGACGCGCCATCGAGAACCGCCAGGGTATGGCTTAGCGGAGCGTCATGGAGTGTCGATCCGGGCCTTGGCATGCTCTGGTCCCCGGATACCTCGATGAAGCAGCCTTCGGAGGTGATGATTTGGGGAAATGCCGTGTGGATTCCGCTCCGCGATATTCTGCACTTCTCGGGTCATCCGCTGAATCATGTGGTGACGAAAGAGTATGCTTACAAAATTCAAACTTTGTAGAAAAAACGTGCATTTTTTGTTTGTAATTATGAGGCACAAGTTATAGACTAGAGGTTGAGATAATAATCACAATCCCAACGAAACGGTTTAAAAGGGAGGGGGAGGCGATCCCCCTGCTTTGTTTTGGCGATATAGATTTCCACAAACCCTCACTTTTAAGCAGTGATGCATAATAGCGGCCGGTTATCCCGAAAGTAACACAATGACGAACCGGTTCAATCGCCGCCATTTCTTCTTGGGACCTCATTTAAAGCAAAGGAGGCAATTAACATGACAGAAACATCCCGTCCGCAATCGTCCGAAGGCTCGGAGAAGGTTGCCGAAAATCTGGGAGCACCGCAAGCGGGACTTCCGGATGTGTTTGATCAATTGCTGAAGCCTGAAATTCAGGAATCCCTGACGGTACTGGTAGAGCAGCTTCCCAAGCTGGCTGAAATGCTGACGTTCATGACCAAGGCATATGACTTCGGAAAATCGGTAGCTACCGACCCGGTTCTCGCCGAGGACACCATGGCTTCACTCAGCGGCTTCACCAAGCCGGTAACCGATGCGATGAAGAACACCGCTTCTGCGGCCATTGAGGCCGGAGACCGCGTGCGCCTTCAAGGCGACAGCAACAGCATCAGCGTATTTGGCTTGATGAAAATGCTGAAGGACCCTCAGGTACAGAAGGGCCTGCGCTTTGCACAGGCTTACTTGGATGTGCTCAACGAGCGCGAAGGACAAACGAAACGTTAATTAAGAAACTGGATAAGAACGGAGGATGGTCATGTCTAAACATATTCTGATCCTGGGCGGAGGCTACGGCGGCCTGCTGAGCGCTCTTTCGGCCCGTGAGCATTTCGGAATGAACGCAAGAATCACGGTAGTTAACCGTTTTACAACGCACCAGATTATTACCGAGCTGCATCGTTTGGCGGCTGGCAATATTGCTGAAAAGGCGGTTGCCCTGCCTTTGGACAGGCTGCTTCGCGATGCGAACGTAGACCTGAAGATCGGTACCGTTAAGGAAATCAAGCCGGACAGCCGCTCGGTAGCTCTGGAAAACGGCGCGTCTTTGACGTATGACCTGCTGGTTGTTGCACTGGGCAGCGAAACCGCATTTTTCGGCATTCCTGGACTGCAGGAGAACAGCTTTGTACTGAAGTCCGTGAACGATGCAAACCGTCTGCATAAGCATGTAGAGGACCGCATTGCAGAATACAGCAGAACGAAGAATCCGGCAGACGCGACAATTGTCGTGGGCGGCGGCGGCTTGACCGGCGTTGAGCTTGTTGGCGAGTATGCTGACATGCGTCCAGAGCTTGCCCGTAAATACGGCATTTCTCCGGACGAAATCAAGCTGTACTGCGTAGAAGCAGCACCTTCCATCCTGCCAGGCTTCCCGCCAGAGCTGGTGGACCGTGCGACGACAAGTCTGCAAAAGCGCGGTGTAAACTTCCTTACCGGCCTGCCAATCACGAAGATGGACGGCACCGAAGTAGAGCTGAAGGATGGAAGCACGCTTCAAACAAGTACACTGGTATGGACAGGCGGCGTACAAGGCAACTCCGTGGTGGCGAACTGCGGCATCGAAGTGAACCGCGGCCGTGCTACAGTCAATGAGTTCATGCAGTCTACCTCCCACCCGGATGTATTCCTGGCCGGCGACAGCGCTGTTGTAATGGGGCCGGAAGGCCGTCCGTATCCACCAACAGCACAGCTGGCTTGGCAGATGGGCGAGCTTGTAGGCTATAATCTGTTTGCTTATGCCAATGGCGGAGCTATGGAAGCCTTCTTGCCGGTATTCTCCGGTACACTGGGCAGCCTGGGCCGCAAGGACGCGATCGGTACGATCGGCGCCAACAAGACCCAGCTTAAAGGTCTGCCGGCAACGCTGATGAAGGAAGCAAGTAACATGCGTTACCTGTCCCACATCAAAGGTCTGTTCACACTGGCCTACTAGGTACCCTATACGTAAAGAACCCGAGCCCTCGAAATCCTTTGATTTCGGGGGCTCTTTAGGTTGTGCGCCAAAATCTCCCGCCAAACGTGGTCTATCTTTTTGCAATCTTGGAAAACCTATTCATAGACTCCCGCACATGTTCTGTTCAAAGGGAGAAATGAACGAGAAGAAGAGGTGGAGGCCATTGTTCCATTCATCGTGGCAGTCCCAAGAGCAGGCACACCCGTACTGGGGACCGGAGCTGCTTGCCAGGGTCGTCAAAAAGACAAGCTCTGTCATCCTGGGTCATGACGAAGAAATTTCTCTAATCCTGATTGCTATGCTGGCCGGCGGGCATGTGCTGCTGGAGGATGTGCCAGGCGTAGGTAAGACCAAGCTGGTTCGGACCCTGGCGTCCGTGCTGGGGTGTGATTTTGGCAGAATTCAATTTACGAGTGATCTCATGCCCGGCGACATTACGGGGACGATGATGTATCATCCGCAGCGCGGAGAATTCCAATTCAAGCGGGGCCCCGTGCTTTCAGCCCATTTGATCCTGGCGGACGAGATTAACCGGGCCTCTTCCCGGGCCCAGTCTGCGCTGCTGGAGCTGATGGAGGAGGGGTCTGTCAGTGTGGACGGCGAAACCTACCCGCTGCAATCCCCCTTTTTCCTGCTGGCCACGCAAAATCCGATGCAGTTCGAGGGCACTAACCGGCTGCCGGAGGCTCAGCTGGATCGCTTTATGATGAAATTGGGGCTCGGTTATCCCCATATGGAGGATGAGCTGCTGCTGCTTCAGCGGGCACACGGCGAAGGCGCGCAGCGGCTGCCGGGACCTCTCCTGGCCCCTTCAGAGCTGTTGAATATGCAGCGGGCGGCTTCCCGGGTGTATGTCGACGACAGCATTCAAAAATACCTGGTGCAGATCGCAGCGTCCTCCCGCACAGATAAGGGCATCCGGCTTGGCATCAGTCCGCGGGCAGTCCTGGCCTGGATGAGGGCATCCCAGGGCTCTGCCTTTATGGATGGCCGGATGTACGTCATTCCGGACGATTGTCTCCGGGTCGCTGTGCCCGTACTGGCTCATCGCCTGCAGCCGGCTTCCGGAGTCCTGGCGTCCGGATGGAGCGCAGCAGATACCGTCAAGCAGCTGCTGAGCCGATTTGAGCTGCCACGGCAGCGAGCGGCAAAAGGCGGACGTGGATGAAGCGCGCGCATCCGCCGGCTTCCCGCCCTGCAACAGAAGACAAGGCGTCCTTAGCCACGGGGAGCAGTATGGTCTGGGCCTGGCTAAGAGCTATATGTCTCTGGGGCATCGCAGGGGTCCTTTACACCTGGCTCGGCGGGGCGTCGCTGCGATTTCTGTGGCTGCTGTGCACGGCCATACTGCTGAGCGGCGCTCTGCTTGGCCTAACCGGACCAAGAGCGATCAAGATAGACCGCAAGCTTTCTCCTGCCTGCATTTATGCAGGTGAAGAGACAGAGCTCACGGTTTCGCTGAAATTCGTCACGCTGATGCCAGTACCTTGGATGATGCTTCAGGTGCAGATCGGGGGAGCGGTCGTCCGCAAGCTCTGGTTCCCCGGCTTCCGGCGGGCTGCTGAGTTCAGCTGCCGGATTCCGCTGAAGGAGCGGGGGGGCTGGGAAGGGGGGACCTGTACGGTGAAGTGGGGCGATATGTTCGGCTGGTTCCGTTATCGCAGGGAGGTGAAGGGAATGAGGGAGATTCAGGTGATTGTGCTGCCCAAGCCGATGAATCTGAAGGGCTATGATGAGCGAATCCTGGCAATGGATCAGCAGGACGTTCCTTCTCCTTTCCATAGCCAGGGCTGGCCGGGGCTGGACCTCCGGGAGTATGTACCGGGTGATCCGCTGAAGTGGGTTCACTGGAAGAATAGTGCCAGAGCGGGAAGGCTGCATAGCCGTGTTCCGGAGCAAGGACCGCTGACAGAGCGGCTGATCCTGCTGGATACGGAGGCTTCCGGTTATCCCGTCTCCGGCAGCTGTCCTGGCGAAGAGCTCTTTGAGCTCGCTGTTTCCGCAGCGGCCGGCTTGCTGTACCGGGCGGCGCTGACTCAAGGCGAAGCATATTTACAGCTGCCGGGCCACACGGCTTCCATCGTACATCTGCGCCGAGAAGAGCAGGGCGGGGAAGGCGGCTGGCTTCTGCCGCTCGCAGATGTACAGCTGCAGGCTTCCCCGGCAGAAGCCGACCTGCAGCTGGATGAATTCAGCGCATTCCGTTCGCTGGACGTGCACGTCGTCACCGGTGTCCTGCATCCCGGGCTGGCAGAAGCAATATTCAGGCTGCGGCGGGCTGGAAAGCAGGTTACCGTGCATCTCATTCTCGCTAAGCAGCAGACTGGTGGCAGAGAGCTGACCGGGGTGGAACGGCAATGGATGGAGTCCGGCGGTCGGCTGTTTGACCTCCGTGACGGATTTTTTTACCCGGCAGGGCTGACGGACAGCCTGCCTGATCAGGAGGAGTACCATGAGCCTAATATCCGCTCCGATGCAGAAGCCTGAACAAGCCGCGCGTCAGCAGCTTCGCAGATCTAACGCTTCTCCGTTTGTCTTGAGATGCATGATGACTCTTCCTGCCGCCGGGCTGCTGATCGAGTGGCTGCTGCCGCTTCAAGGGCTGGGCGGGAGTAACGGAGGAGAAATGCTGGGTCTTTTATTCTGCCTGACCGGTATATTACTGCTTCAGGGACTGAGCGGCTTAAAGGAATGGCTGTGGCTTCCGCTGAATGCGGTGCTGCTGCTGGGGTGCTGGGGCTATCTGCTGGATGCGCCGTCTCTGCTGTATGGGGTGGGAGAGTATCTTCAGAATATTCTCCCGAGTGATGCCGCCCTGCTGTCGCAGCCGCAGCATTTCAGCCGGCTCAGCACAGAAAGCCGCGCCTTGATTCTTCTGCTGGGCTGGGCAACGCTGGTATCGGCGGTGCAGCTGCTGTTTCTGCATCGCGGCAGCTTATGGCTGTTTGGCGGAGCTACAGTCCTGTATCTTGCTGTGCTGGAGGGCGCGCTGGAGCTGCCTGTCTATGGCGGGTTTATCCGCTGTGCATTTTGGATGCTGCTGGCGCAAGGGATCTCCTTCTTTATTTCATTACAGCTGGAAGAAGCGGGTTCCGGAGAAGAGGGAGTGCCTGTGTTGAAAAACAAGGCATTCCTGCGAAGCCTGCAGAGCCGGCTGCTATGGATTACCCTCGCTGCAGCAGGGGTGCCGGGAATGCTGTATGCCGCAGGCCAGGCGGTGGAGCCAGCTTCCGGGAACGGCTGGACGCTGGAATCCATGGTCCAACGGGTGTCGGACTGGTCTGCAGGCACAGCCGGCAGCTCTGTGAAAAGCCGAGGGAGCAGCCGCACCGGCTATGATGCGCTGAGCGGAGATCTTGGCGGACCGCTTGAGATCGACACCGAGCTGGTGTTTACCGTGCAGTCAGGGCGCCCTTCGTACTGGCGGGGAGAAGCGATGGCCTATTATTCCGGCAGGCGCTGGATTGCCGAAGACCGCGTGCCGGTTTCTTTAGAAACCGGGAGTGGCGCCGCCACCCGGCAGCCGGCCTCCGGAGCGGCTCATAGGCAGACCTTTACCCTGCACAGCTCCGCGTATGATGGGATGCCGATCTTCTCTGGCGGTGTCGTGAGCGGAGTCGAAAACTTTGCAGACCATCACGGAGAAGCGCTGTCTCCAACGCTTGCATCCGGTCTGATCTCCGGTGCTATGTATCTGGAGGGGGGCATAGATGGCCTGAAATCTTACACCGTAACATCGGAGCCGGTCTCTCTGGAGCCGCCTGACGGCAAGCAGGCCTTCACGGAGAAGAAGACTTCTCCAGAAGGACTCCTGTCCCAAGCTTCCCTGCAGGTATTACAAGAGGAGGGGCTCCAAAGTGCGTTATCTCCTTACCTCCAGCTGCCTTCCGATCTTCCCGGACGCATTGGAAAGCTGGGCTTCCAGCTAACAAAGGAGACAGATGATGTCTACAGCCAAGCGCTGAATGTACAGACCTATCTGAAAAATAACTTTCCTTACACCTTGAACACCACCATTCCCGCAGGGGGTGAGGATTTCGTCGATGATTTTCTGTTTCAGCAGAAGCAGGGGTACTGCACTCATTTTGCTACCGCGATGACCGTGCTGCTGCGGACCCAAGGCATCCCGGCAAGATATGTGACCGGCTTCGCGCCCGGGGAGCGGGATGACCAGCTGTCCGATACGTACCGAGTAACACAGCAGGAGGCTCATGCCTGGGTGGAGGTATATGTGCCGGAGCAGGGCTGGACGGCCTTTGATCCTACACCGGGCTATCATGCAGATGGGCCCGCTATGAGCTCCCGGGCAATTCCCTCTAAGCAGGGCTTGACGCAGCAGCTCGGCGATTTTATGCAAATGCTGGGTGAGTCGTGGAGAAGTCTGAAGAACGGAGCTGCTTCATCGCAGTTCTTGCTGATCACACTGTGTGCCCTGCTTTTGTTGCCTATTCTTACCGTGGCTGCGGTCCGGGTGTGGCGGGTGCGTCTTCCCGGGAACAGGCTTCGTAAAGGAGCGGCGCAGGATGCGGCTGTGCTGGAGAGAGAGCAGCTATTGTGTGCGGCAGATCAGGTATGGAGACGCCTTGCGAAACGTTATGGGGCATTGGGGAATGCGGTTACCGTCAAAAAGTACATGCAGGCTCTGCCCCTCCGCGAAGCACAGCTTTGTGCCGAGCTGGCCTCCTTTGCTGCTCTGTGGGAACGTACTGCGTACGGCGCGGAGAGGCTGAGTCGAAGCGAGAAGGTAAGCTTTTTACGGCAATGCCGTTCTCTCGCCAAAAAGCTGTCATAAAAACATCCCCTCCCTTTCCTTGACGGTATGAATTGGGGTTGCGTATAATTAATCTCAATAATTGAGGGAGGCCCGTTAATGAACAAGCCTAATGAAATCATCGTTGTCTTGGACTTCGGTGGACAGTATAACCAGCTTATTGCACGACGGATTCGTGATTTGGGAGTATACAGCGAGCTGCTGCCTTACAATACTCCAGTCGAGAAGATTCAAGCGTTGTCGCCGCGCGGCATCGTTTTTTCCGGAGGACCCTCTAGTGTGTATGCAGAAAATGCGCCGCATGTGGATCCGGCTATCTATGATTTGAAGGTTCCGATTTTTGGAATTTGCTATGGCATGCAGCTGATGGCCCATCAGCTGGACGGTAAGGTAGAACGTGCCTCCAAGCGGGAGTATGGCAAGGCTGAGCTGATGTTCAATGAGAACTCGGTGCTGGTCAAAGGTCTGGAGAATAACCAGACGGTCTGGATGAGCCACGGGGATCATGTTGTGTCCCTGCCAACCGGCTTCAAGCTGGACGCGGGCACGGAATCTGCCCCGATCGCAGCGATGAGCAATGTGGACAAGCAGCTGTACGCGGTGCAGTTCCATCCGGAGGTTCGTCATTCCCTGCAGGGCAATGAGATGATCAAGAACTTCCTGTACGAGGTCTGCGGCTGTGAAGGCAATTGGAGCATGGAGACGTTCATTGAGGATCAGATCCGCGAAATCCGCGAGACGGTCGGACAGCAGAAGGTTCTCTGCGCACTGAGCGGCGGCGTTGATTCTTCCGTCGTAGCTATGCTCATTCACAAGGCGATTGGCAACCAGCTGACCTGTATGTTTATTGACCATGGCCTGCTGCGCAAAGGCGAAGCGGAAAGCGTCATGGAGACCTTTGTCGGCAAGTTCGACATGAAGGTGGTCAAGATTGATGCGCGTGATCGTTTTATGTCTAAGCTTGCGGGTGTCGATGATCCGGAGCAAAAGCGTAAGCTGATCGGCAATGAGTTCATTTACGTGTTTGATGAGGAGTCCGCAAAATTCGATGATTTTGCCTTCCTGGCTCAAGGCACGCTGTATACAGATATTGTGGAGAGCGGGACGGATACGGCTCAAACGATCAAATCCCACCACAATGTCGGCGGTCTGCCGGAGGACATGAAGTTCAAGCTGATTGAGCCGCTGAAGACCTTGTTCAAGGACGAGGTTCGCAAGGTTGGCGAAGAGCTTGGTCTGCCGGAGGAAATTGTATGGCGCCAGCCGTTCCCGGGACCGGGCCTTGCAATTCGCGTGCTGGGTGAGGTTACCGAAGATAAGCTGACCATCGTCCGCGACTCGGATTACATTTTGCGTGAAGAGATTGCCAAGGCCGGTCTTGACCGCGAAATCTGGCAGTATTTCACCGCGCTGCCGAACATGAAATCCGTTGGAGTTATGGGAGATGCCCGTACGTACTCCTACACCGTCGGCATTCGTGCTGTTACGTCCATCGACGGCATGACCGCAGACTGGGCGCGTATTCCGTGGGATGTGCTGGAGAAAATCTCCGTACGCATCGTCAACGAGGTCGACAACGTCAACCGCATCGTATACGATGTGACGAGCAAGCCGCCGGCAACGATTGAGTGGGAATAATTAAGCGACACTTTAAACAATGAAAAACGTTTATTTTGCGCCGTTTAGGTAAAACTTATATGACTTTCTGAGATCAAAATTCTTTTGAATTGTCTCCAAGATTGTCGTCAAAAACTCTCGCCGAATGATTGTCGGTGGGAGTTTTTATTTAGATATTAGCCGTTTGCATGCGTGGAACGCACATAACGGAATTACGATCAATCGACTTCATCATAATGGCATGGTGTATAATGTGGTATGTGACTGTCGAATAAAAGAAATTTTGAGTAGAGTATGGAATAAGTTTTGTTGTTAGCAGGATAATTTGGAGGTATATACAATGACAAGTACAGCACAACGTGCCGAATTACAATCCCAAATCTGGAAAATAGCCAATGATGTCCGTGGCTCAGTAGATGGATGGGATTTTAAACAATATGTATTAGGAACGCTGTTTTACCGTTTCATTAGCGAGAATTTCTCTAGCTATATTGAAGCTGGAGACGAAAGTATCAAGTATGCAGAATTACCTGATGAGATTATAACGAAAGAAATCAAAGAGGATGCCATTAAAACAAAAGGTTATTTCATCTATCCGAGTCAGTTGTTTACTAATATCGCGAAAACCGCCAACGCAAATGAAAGCTTGAATACAGATTTAGCTGCGATATTTGCTGCTATTGAAGGTTCAGCAAATGGTTATCCATCGGAATTAGATATTAAAGGATTATTTGCTGATTTTGACACCACAAGCAACCGACTGGGGAATACGGTGAAAGATAAAAACAGTCGTTTAGCTGCTGTTATTAAAGGTGTTGCAGGGCTTAATTTTGGTAAATTTGAAGATAATCAAATTGATCTGTTTGGTGATGCCTACGAGTTTCTGATCTCTAATTATGCTGCTAACGCAGGTAAATCTGGAGGGGAATTCTTCACACCTCAGCATGTATCAAAGCTTATAGCTCAATTAGCCTTACACAAGCAAGCAACAATTAACAAAATTTATGACCCAGCATCTGGTTCGGGATCACTCTTATTACAAGCAAAAAAACAGTTTGATGCTCATATTATCGAAGATGGGTTTTACGGACAAGAGATTAACCATACAACGTATAACCTTGCTCGTATGAATATGTTTCTACACAATATAAATTATGATAAGTTTCATATTGCTTTAGGAAATACGCTATTAGACCCTCACTATGGAGATGAAAAGCCTTTTGATGCCATTGTATCGAACCCACCTTATTCCGTAAATTGGATCGGTAATGATGACCCCACGCTTATTAATGATGAAAGATTTGCTCCTGCAGGCGTACTAGCGCCAAAGTCTAAAGCTGATTTTGCTTTTGTACTTCATGCTCTCAGTTATCTTTCAAGCAAAGGTCGTGCAGCCATCGTTTGCTTCCCTGGTATCTTTTACCGTGGTGGTGCAGAACAGAAAATTAGAAAATATCTGATTGATAATAACTTTGTTGAAACGGTTATTTCATTAGCACCTAACCTGTTCTATGGGACATCAATTGCGGTTAATATCTTGGTTCTTTCTAAACATAAAACCGATAATCAAACGCAATTTATTGATGCAAGTGGCGCGGATTTTTATAAAAAAGCAACAAATAACAACATACTTACAGATGAACACATTGAGCGAATTATTGAAATGTTTGACGCTAAAGAAGATGTAGACCATGTTGCAAAATCTGTTGATTACGATGTGATCGTACAAAATGAGTACAACCTTTCTGTTAGCTCCTATGTAGAAGCAAAAGACACAAGGGAAGTCATTGATATCAATAAGTTGAATGAAGAGATAAAAACGACTGTAGCAAAGATAGACCAACTTCGTGCTGAAATTGATGACATTATTGAGGTGATTGAAAAGTGATTAATCCGAGTCTTATGGATAAATGGCTTGATGGGTTTGAAGTTGAGTGGAAGGCCTTGGGGGAAATTGGTGAATTTACACGAGGCAAGAGATTTGTAAAAACCGACATGCATTCAGAGGGGTTTCCGTGTATTCATTATGGTGAAATGTATACACATTATAATATCTGGGCAGAAACGACAAAATCTTTCGTTAGTCACGATTTAGCTTCAAATCTAAGAGTTGCAAATCATGGTGATGTAGTAATTGTAGCCGCTGGTGAAACAATTGAAGATATCGGAAGAGGTACTGCTTGGCTTGGAAATACGGGTGTTGTTATTCATGACGCTTGTTTTTCATATAGAAGTTCTTTAAATCCTAAGTATGTTTCTTACTTTTTACGAACTAATAATTTTCATAACCAAATTAAGAAACATATATCTTCGGGGAAAATATCCTCAATTAGCGCGAAAGGCTTAAGTAAAGCGAAGATACCCATCCCGCCGTATAATATTCAAGAAAAAATAGTCCATATATTGGACAATTTTATAGATCTTACAGCAGAGCTTACAGCAGAGCTTACAGCTCGTAAAAAGCAATATACATTTTACCTTAATAAATTGTTGACTTTTAACGAGAATGAAGTTGATTGGAAGTCATTGGGGGATGTGGGTGAATTTACACGAGGCAAGAGATTCGTAAAAACCGACATGCTTTCAGAGGGTTTCCCATGTATTCATTATGGTGAAATGTATACGCATTACAATATCTGGGCGGAAAAGACAAAATCGTTCGTTAGTGATGATTTAGCTTCAAAACTAAGAATTGCGGATCATGGCGATGTTGTAATTGTTGCCGCTGGCGAAACGATTGAAGACATTGGAAAAGGAACTGCATGGCTTGGTAATACAGGGGTAGCTATTCATGATGCTTGTTTTTCATATAGAAGTTTTTTGAATCCTAAATATGTTTCATACTTTACACGAACCAAGCAATTTCATAATCAAATTAAAAAACATATATCTTCGGGGAAAATCTCGGCGATTAATGCGAACGGCTTGAGTAAAACAATAATCCCCATCCCACCCATTGAAGAACAAGACCGTATCGTATCTATTTTAGACAAATTCGATGCCTTAACATCATCAATTAGAGAGGGTTTGCCTCGTGAAATAGAGTTGCGTCAAAAGCAATATGAATATTATCGTAATATGCTTCTTACCTTTCCAAACGAGCAGGTAAAGGCATAATATGGGCATTTCATTAATTGAAATTGCACAACAATTAAAAGATAGTGATTAAAAAGTTCAACTAATTTATGGCTTTAATGGAAATGGAAAAACCAGACTTTCAAAAGAATTTAGATTGTTGGTTGCACCTAAAAACGATGCAGAGATTGATGTAACAGGGCTAGCCAGCAAAAAAATCATTTACTACAACGCTTTTACGGAAGATTTGTTCTATTGGGACAATGATCTAGCAAATGATACTCATTTAAAACTTAGAATTCATTCTAACTCTTTTACTGAATGGGTGCTAAATGAACAAGGACAAGATCAGAATGTCATGTCATTTTCAAAATTATACCGATTCTAAATTAACACCTAAATTCAATTCGGATTATTCGGAAGTTACATTTTCTTATGAACGGGGAAATGAAGAGCCTTCTCCTAACATAAAGATTTCAAAGGGTGAGGAAAGTTGCTTTGTTTGGAGTGTGTTTTATAGTTTACTTAACCAAGCGATTGATGTATTAAATGTAGCTGAGCCAAATGAACGAGAGACAGATAAACTTAATCAGTTGGAATACGTGTTTATTGATGATCCTGTCACTTCGTTAGATGACAACCATCTGATTCAGTTGGCAGTTGACTTGGCTCAATTAATCAAAAGAAGTGAATCCGAACTGAAATTTGTTATTACAACTCACAATCCTATATTTTATAATGTGCTTTATAATGGACTTAATAAAAAGACCTGCTACATGCTAGACCGTCAAGAAGACGGCACTTTCGATTTAAAAGAAAAACCAGGAGACTCAAATAAGAGTTTTTCATATCACTTGCATTTGAAGAAGACGATAGAGGAAGCTATTGAGAACAATCAAGTACAAAAATATCATTTTACTCTTTTAAGAAATCTATATGAAAAAACAGCTAGTTTTCTTGGATTTCGAGAATGGTCTGACTTATTACCTGATAACAAACAAACTTATTATAATCGAATTATCCAATTTACCAGTCATTCTACACTGGCGGATTCAAGTGCAGCAGAGCCGTCTCCTCAAGAAAAACAAACAGTTAGGCTATCATTTGATAAATAACTATAGCTTTAGGAAGGAGGCATAAAGATGAGTGAGTACAAAACCATTGCAGAATCGAATCACTACATCGTACTAGATAAATATAGCAAGATAGCAGAGCAAGGGGTAGGCTATCAAACGGAAGCTAGTTTAGAACGAGAACTGGTTCAAGATTTAGTGAATCAAGGTTATGAATATGTTTCTAATTTAACTACTCCTGAACAGATGCTGGCTAATGCTCGTGTGCAGATCCAAGACTTGAATAAAATGCAATTTTCAGATGCCGAATGGCTTAGGTTTTGTGAGCAATATTTAGATAAACCGAGTGACAACCATATCGATAAAACCCGTAAAATACATAACGATTATATATATGATTTTGTGTTTGATGATGGACATATTCAGAATATCTACCTAGTAGATAAGAACAATATTGCCGGTAATAAAGTCCAGGTCATTTCGCAATTTGAACAAAAAGGAACTCAAGCTAATCGATATGACGTTACCATCTTAGTCAATGGCTTGCCCCTAGTACAAGTGGAACTTAAAAAGCGTGGGGTTGCCATTCGTGAAGCCTTTAATCAGGTTCATCGATATAGTAAAGAGAGCTTTAATTATGAAAACTCTCTATTTAAATTTGTCCAGATTTTCGTGATTTCTAATGGTACAGATAGCCGATACTTTGCAAATACGACGAAACGGGATAAGAACAGTTTTGACTTTACGATGAATTGGGCCAAAGCGGATAATGTCTTAATTAAAGATATAAAAGATTTCACAGCTACATTTTTTCAAAAAGATACTTTACTAAATGTATTATTGAAATATTCTGTATTTGATGCCAGTGACAACCTGCTGATTATGCGCCCATATCAGATTGCTGCCGCGGAGAGAATTTTATGGAAAATTAAAAGTGCATACCAAGCAAAAAAATGGAGCGCCATTGAAAGCGGCGGATATATTTGGCATACAACAGGTTCGGGAAAAACGCTTACGAGTTTTAAAGCAGCTCGCTTGGCTACTGAACTAGATTTCATTGATAAAGTCTTTTTTGTTGTAGATCGGAAAGACCTTGATTTTCAAACGATGAAAGAGTATCAGCGATTTTCTCCTGACAGTGTGAATGGTTCAGAGAGTACCGCAGGGTTGAAGCGAAATATTGAAAAGGACGACAATAAAATTATTGTAACGACGATTCAAAAACTGAACAACCTCATGAAAAGTGAAGCTGGGTTACCAATATATCATAAACAAGTGGTATTTATTTTTGATGAAGCCCACCGTTCACAATTTGGTGAAGCTCAAAAAAATATCAATAAGAAGTTTAAGAAGTTTTATCAAATTGGATTTACAGGTACACCTATTTTTCCTCAAAATGCATTAGGTTCTGAAACGACGGCTTCTGTCTTTGGTCGAGAATTACACTCTTATGTCATTACGGATGCCATTAGAGATGAGAAGGTTTTAAAGTTCAAGGTAGATTATAACGATGTCCGCCCTAAGTTCAAAAGTATTGAGCAAGAACAGGACGAGAAAAAACTATCGGCTGCAGAGAATAAAGAAGCATTACTGCATCCTGAACGAATTAAAGAAATATCTCACTATATCCTTAATAATTTTAGAGTAAAAACTCATCGTCTAAACGCGAATGGAAATGGATTCAATGCCATGTTTGCTGTGAGTAGTGTTGACGCAGCCAAGCTCTACTATGAATCATTGAACAACTTACAAGAGGGAAGTGACAAACCCCTTAAGATTGCGACAATCTTCTCCTTTGCTGCTAATGAGGAACAAAGTGCAATAGGTGAAATTCTTGATGAAACGTTTGAACCCACAGCGATGAATAGTAGCGCCAAAGAGTTTTTAAGCTCAGCCATTAAAGATTATAATACAATGTTTAGAACCAATTATGGCGTAGAAAGCAAGGAGTTTCAAAATTATTATCGTGACCTTGCCAAACGAGTAAAAGACAAAGAGATTGATTTGTTAATTGTAGTTGGAATGTTTTTAACAGGTTTTGATGCCCCTACATTAAATACTTTGTTTGTGGATAAAAACCTTAGGTATCATGGCTTGATGCAAGCTTTTTCGAGAACAAATCGTATTTATGATTCCACCAAAACGTTTGGGAATATTGTTACTTTTAGAGATTTAGAACAAGCGACCGTAGACGCCATTACGCTATTCGGAGATAAAAACACTAAAAATGTGGTCTTGGAAAAAAGTTATAAAGAGTATATGGAAGGATTCGCTGATGTGGCAACGGGTGAAGCCCGTCGTGGCTATGCTGATGTAGTAAGAGAATTAAAGGAACGTTTTCCTAATGTCGATGAGATTGTTACTGAAAAGGATAAGAAAGAATTTACTAAACTATTTGGTGAATATCTGCGTATTGAAAATATCCTGCAGAACTATGATGAATATTCAGCTTTAAAAGCTTTACAAACCGTAGATCTGACGGACTCGGATGCAGTTGAAGATTTTAAGTCTACACATTATGTAACAGATGAGGATATAGCTGTTATGCAAGAGACACAAGTGTTAGAAGAAAGAGCTGTTCAAGATTATCGTTCATCCTATAATGATATTCGTGATTGGTTTCGACGTGAAAAGGCTGGAAGAGAAAAAGGTAATTCAACCATTAATTGGGATGATGTTGTCTTTGAAGTAGATCTTCTGAAATCACAAGAGATTAACTTAGATTACATTCTTGAACTTATTTTCGAACATAACAAAAAGGTGAAAGATAAAGCATCTTTGGTTGAAGAAGTTCGTCGCATCATTCGTTCCAGCATAGGAAACCGTGCAAAAGAAAGTTTGGTAGTTGACTTTATCAATCGAGCTGATTTAGATCGAATTCAGGATAAAGCAAGTATCATTGAGGCCTTCTTCTCATTTGCTCAAACGGAGCAAAAACGTGAAGCAGAAGAATTGATTATGAGTGAAAATCTTAATGAAGAAGCTGCAAAAAGATATATTCTAACTTCATTAAAAAGAGAATATGCCAGTGAAAATGGAACAGAGCTAAATGCAATTCTTCCTAAAATGAGTCCGCTTAATCCTCAGTATTTAACAAAAAAGCAGAGCGTTTTTCAGAAAATCTCTGCCTTTGTGGATAAATTTAAGGGAGTGGGAGGTAAAATATAATAAATATATATATAAATTTTCCCATTATTGTATTTTAGTATCTTCGACTTATTGAGGTTCGAGATAGAGATTTCGCTGTGAGACGTTATTTCCGAACAATACTAGGAAATGAAATGTCGATTATTCGCTTTTTTTGTTGACAAAAACACGCCTTCGACCTAGAATGTTCATAGATAATATGACAACAACGATATATAAGCTTTTTTCGTATAATCCTGGGAATCGGCCCGGGAGTCTCTACAAGGTCACCGTAATGATCTGGCTACGAAAAGAAATGCAAGCTTTAGCGGCTGACTGTGCTGCTCCACCCATCATCTTTTTATTCTCACCCGCCGGTAGTGACTGGATCCAAGCAGCTGGTGTTACTCCCGGAGCAGGAGAAGGAAGAGTTGATGGAATTGGATCAACCGGCTCAGTACTGCTGGGATGCATATCTTTTTAAGCGGGTGCCCTGGAGATATTTCTTCAGGGCTTTTCGTCGTTGGTCACTAATTTTAAGGGGGATATCTCAACAATGGAGCGTTTCTTTAAGTTAAAGGAACACGGAACAAATGTCAGAACCGAGATGATTGCAGGCTTGACGACTTTCATGACGATGGCTTACATCCTGTTCGTCAACAATCTGTTTCTGGGTCCTGATGGTGCTGGCATTCCGCAGGAGGGTGTGTTTTTCGCCACCGCGGTAGGTGCCGGTCTCGTTACAATTGTGATGGGATTGTTTGTTAACATTCCGATTGCACTTGCTCCGGGTATGGGCCTGAACGCTTACTTTATGACCGTCGTGCTGAGCTCGAACGGAGCCATTACGTGGCAGGCTGCTTTAGGTGCTGTATTTTTATCCGGTATTATTTTTCTGATCCTGACCGTAACGAAGGTTCGTCAAATGCTGCTGACGGCCGTGCCGAACAACCTGAAGGTTGCCATTACAGTCGGTATTGGCTTGTTCATCACCATTATCGGCTTCAAGCTGGGTAATCTGGTCTCGGTTAATATTAATCCGGGAACAGACATCAGCCAGCCTGTTGCTGGCGGGGCGTTCAACCTGGCGCTGGGTAACTTCATGGAGCACAAGGACGTGTTGCTGGCGCTAATTGGTCTCTTCCTGATTGCGATTCTGATGGTGTTGAAGGTCAAGGGTGCGCTTCTGATCGGGATCGTGGCAACGACATTGATCGGGATTCCGATGGGTGTAACGAACACAGCGGGACTGAGCGGTGCAAGCTGGTTCCCATCCTTTGATAACCTGGCTGTAGGGCAGATGGATATTAAGGGCGCCATTGGCATTGGCTTGCTAGAAGTTATTTTTATTTTCACGTTTGTTGAGTTGTTCGATACCTTCGGTACGCTCGTAGGTACTGCAGGCCGTGCTGGTCTGCTGAAGAACAAGGAGCAAGGCGAGAAGAAGCTGGGTAAAGCAATGCTCGTGGATGCTGGCGGTGTCAGTGCAGGGGCTTTCCTGGGAACTAGTACAGTAACAGCATTCGTGGAAAGTGCTGCAGGCGTAGCTGAAGGCGGACGTACAGGTCTGACGGCGGTAACTACAGGAGTTCTGTTCATTCTCTCCCTGTTCCTCGCTCCACTGGCACTGATCGTACCGGCAGCTGCTACAGCACCCGCGCTCATTATCGTGGGAGTATTAATGATGAGCCAGGTGCGGGAAATTGAATGGGATGATTTCTTTATCGCATTCCCGGCTTTCCTGACAATTGTATTGATGCCGTTCACTGGCGGTATCGCTAACGGAATCTCTGCAGGTATTATTTCGTACGTAGTGCTCTCCGTATTTGCAAAAATGTCCGGTCGCGACGTCAAGGTACACTGGCTGATGTGGATATTGTTTATCATTATTGTTTTGCGCTATGCAATGCTCGGCATCGAATAGATAAGATATCTTTAGACCCGTCTCTATAGAAGAGGCGGGTTTTTACTTTATTTCATGGATGTAATACTGCTTTGTTTAGGTGTGCTTTTTCGGTCTATATTATAGAAGAGATTTTTCATGAGTGTTCACCCCGCAATTAAATATTAATAAAATGCTTGCATAATAACTGACCCGTGTGTTATATTATATTTCCGGCCGCGAAACGGTGGTTGGATGTCACGGTGAAGAGACACGGCAAGCGAAATGCTTGAAATAAACTTTCAAAAAAAGTGCTTGCTAAGTTGGAACCAACGTGATATACTATAAAAGTTGCTGAGACGAGAGGTTGTCGGAGCGACAGAAACAGAATTGATCTTTGAAAACTGAACAACGAGTGAGTTAAACCGATCTTGCCTTACGGTGAGATCAGCAATGAGATTTTATAATCTCGTCAGTTTTGAAATGAGCAATGGAACTCAACTTTCATGGAGAGTTTGATCCTGGCTCAGGACGAACGCTGGCGGCGTGCCTAATACATGCAAGTCGAGCGGACTTGA
>NZ_JBISEO010000045.1:0-767 GCF_044383795.1 Paenibacillus sp. JSM ZJ436 | reverse complement strand
CAGGCGTGTTGATTATCCAGTAACAGGAAATAAAAATTGAAAAGAGGTCTTGCCTTTAGTAGAATCGGTAGTCACGACACCACGATTCGAAAAGGAGACCTCTCATGAAGAAGATTACCCCATTTACGAACTTAGTGCAAACATTGCTTAGCGAAGAAGAAGTGAAAGAAGTCGCGCAAGCGATAGGCTATCACGACAAAGGTAAAAAATTCACAGTGAGCACCCTGCTTCAGTTTCTAACTCATGCTGCGGCAGGAGAGTGGGAAAGTTACAGAGCCAGTGTAGACAAAGCAGCCGATTGCGGTTTACCGATCGTGAATTACTCTACCTTCTCAAAGAAAGCCGCTGATGTACCTTACGAGGTTTTCAAACGTTTATTTGAAATGTTGGCCGCCAAGTGTAATCGGTCAACAAGACGGAAGTTACGGATCCCATCCGCCTTATTATTAGTAGATTCGACGACCATCACAGTAGGCAAAACCCGTCTACCTTGGGCTGTATTCCATGGCAAACGTTCAGGAATCAAGCTTCATGTGGCTTACGATGCATCCGCAAACCTGCCAACAAAGGTCATCGAAACGGTGGCTACTAAGCATGACGGACCGATTGGGGAAAAGCTCGCCAATCCTGAATTTATCATGGTTGAGGACCGCGCTTACGGAAAGATTGAGCGTTTCGATAATGACGTAGAGCAACATCAATATTTTGTGATTCGTATCAAAGAAAACATGACCTTGGTGACCCCGCGTTCTCTGCAACGCCAAGTT
>NZ_JBISEO010000014.1:0-85471 GCF_044383795.1 Paenibacillus sp. JSM ZJ436 | reverse complement strand
AGAATTATATGATTATGTGAACTGGTTTAACAAACACCGGGTTCATGGTTCACTAGGTTACATGACACCCGTTCAGTATAAAGCTGCGGCCCTTAAAAAAGTTGTCTGATTTACTGTTGACAGTCCAGACCAACAGTGAGCAACACTCCACATGGCTTGAGTGGTAATCGCAGATATATTGATGTAGTGGTGTTTACCTTCATAATATTGCGAACAATTGTATCAACACGACGACTGGTACTTGATGAGTATTCAACGATGCTCCCGGCAAATATATGGATACTGGAACGAATCCGGTGATGGTGAAACTTATTCTTACTTCTTCTGTTATTTTTTTGGTTTGAACTTAGCACTGTAGGCATTAACGGCCTCATCCTTCATAAGCCATCCAAACTTTTTGAGAAATTCTAACTTCTGCTCATCTGTAGCCCATTCTTGTAAAGTGTGCATTACACCTACAATGCGCTCATTCTCCTTACCATTAAAGAATTTTCTGCTGGGGCCTTGTTTAAACATTGCCGGAACACCGTTCTTAATCTGTTTCCATACAGTAGATCCACCGGTAGTAGTCAAATCATCTCCGACAAATCCTTCAAATGCTCCTGAGGCTAATCTTTTTAAAAGATTCTTTTCTTCCCTCGTTAATGCCATAATTAATCCTCCCGTTCTTCAACGGTAATATCCTCTGAATCATAAGCGCCCATAGGATACTCTCGAATCCACCCTTCAATTTTTATTACATTACTGCATTCGGGACACTCATAACTATTTTCAGAATTAAAGCTATACACAATATCGGGCCCCATACCATTTTCACTCTCATTACTACTCTGATCATACATGTAATCTTCCAAATTGACTTCATCCCCTTCACCACAGTGTGGGCACCTGATATTGCGTATTAGCGAAACTGAACGATAGTCATACATAACTTCGATATCGATGAATTTCTCTCCGGCAGCTTCCTTTTCAGCAATAACATTCCAGTAGCGCTCTGTTTCAAATGTTTCAAACTCCGCATTAGAGTCAAGAAGTTCTAATAATGCCAATGAATTACGTTTTCTGGCGATTTCGGCATCAATACTTTGTTTACGTGCGACAATGGCTTCTTTCAAAGTCCATTTGCCATTCTGAAGCCTTCTTATGTCTCTGCATGTAAGTCCTGATTTTGTCAGCACTACAAGAAGTCTCAGATTCTCACAGTCAGTTTGAGTGTAATTTGTACTTCTGTTACCAGATGGCGGATTCTCAGGGAAGAAGATACCTTCTCGTTTAAACAGTTTAATTCTGTCAGCATCAATACCGAGTCTTTCTTGAATTTCTTTTGGTCTCACATGATTCGCCCCCTTTCACAACTAATTTTAACAAGTAGGGACTTTGTCCCCGTCAAGCATTTTTTTCAACACTTATTTTGAAAGAATCGCTAAGAACTTTCATTTTAAAAGTTTTCCAGTTTTACTACTTCTATGCATTCTTATATTTTCATCCATGAAAAAGACAGCACTTCTCATAAGAATGCTGTCCACTAGGTTTACCTGGTACTATTATGTGGATTAGTTTGAACCTCCATCAATTTTGTGAATTGATTCCAAATACAACTTTATTTGATGTGGCTCTTGTTTCGTTAACAATCGGTTGTGTTTCTTCGGGTATAAATCCATCAGTATCACACATAATTGAACTTTCTTTTGTTTTATACAAAATAAATGGAACTTCACCGTTTTTTCACTCTAGTTCTGACTATTTTATCAAACCGATAAGCTCATCAAGCTGTGTACGGTCATTCTTCTTAGCAGCCGTTATGGTTGCCTTCTCCGGAATAATATCTTGTTCGCCGATATATGTAAGTTGCATGTGGATCTTGATGCCAGTCTTCTCTTGCAAAACTGTGCCACTGGTACTTCTGCAAGCAAAGGGCAAAGGTCGTCGAGTCAATGATCTTAATCTTGATCTGATGAGCCTGTGCACGATACGTCAAGAGATCCGTTTGACGAGACGTTCAAACACCAGCTGGAGCTGATCCGGTTCCACCTTATTGTGCTACGACTAACTTGGTATACCGATATCGACGTAAGCCCAAACTCTTTTTGAAATAGCTTACTGAGTACGTCATCAGCGATATGCCGCAGGCCATCTCTGCTTTACAGTTACGCTTCATTGTGTACTTATCTTGCATGTTTCAGCCACTTGTTCTGTGAACGTTTTCGTACATATTGGTGCAGGCCATTTACCAAACGAAAATGCGATTAATCTAATGGATTATGGACAGGGCTACCTACCAAATTTATTGTAAGGGATTTTTTTTGCGAACTTTAAAAAGACTGAATATTATGAAGATTCGGAGAACATTAATGCAACGCTAGTGAGATACAATACTATCAAACCAAATGAGTTATCTTAATTTCTTTTTTATAATTCTGTAGATACTCCGCCAGTAGTCTTCTATGACAATGATGAGGTTTATCCTCACTACACAAGAAACAAGTGGCTTCTTCTTCTAGGATATCATCAATACGATTCTCAACTTTTCTTTTTTCAAGTAAACCTATATACTGTTTCTCATACTCATCCCAACTCATTAGCTTTTTTTTATAAGCACTGAGAATATCTTCTGTTGGGGCAAGCATAACATCATGTTTATATTTTATGCCCACTAATCTCATAACGTATGAAAGATCATTCTTCTTCGCGTAACCAGATAATTGCGATGTATTGTTAAGACGTGTATCTATAAGACGAGTTACACCGGCCTCTTTCATTAAATCCACAAATTGTTCCAAGCTTTTTTTCGCAAATCCAATTGTACATATTTCTTGTTTCATATATTTAGCCCCTAAAATAGCGTAATTTGTTCTACAGTGATTGGATTTAACTCCCGCACCTCTACCCCATACTGTTCAAAAAACTCGCCAACCAGTTTCCTATGACAATAACGGTGGTCTTTACAAAAGCAAACGAGAACAACGTTCTTTCCACGCAATAATCGTTTGTAGACATCGCGAAGTGCATTCAGTTTTGCATTGGATTTAAGTTCGATTAAAAATCTTGATTCATATTTTGACCACCATTCTTCTCCAGGTCGGTCTTTCCATTGATTTAGGTACGTCTGAAACAAGTCGGAAGAAGGGGAGAGATCTCTTACTATTTCAGCACCTGCAATTTCAACACCTGCTCGTGTGATGAGTAAGATATCTGCATCAAAATTGATTTTCTTCAACCCTGCTGGGTTCGATGTAAATACTTTTCCTTTGGGGTTCATTTTTGATGCCTCCTTTCGAACTATACCCTTATTGTACCATAAAATCTTGATTTTAACCTTAAAATTGCTTTCGAATCTTCCTAGCACGTTTCCCACTAAAGGTTAATGTATCACCGCTGCCACAAGCTTGTAGTGGCACTGGTCCACCTTAAAAATCTCCCCTAAACTTATGACTAACCCTACGTTGTTTAAATCAAAACTACCTATATTTTGGTACGGTCGAATAAATGCATCATCCGTTACACTTAAATCATTATATGTTATTCCATTATACGTAAATGAGAGTTTGTGCTTTATCTTTGTTTCGTATTTTTCAACAACCAGTGTAGCTTTTTTAACAAAAACAAACTTAAGTGAGTAATTTTTCGAAGCAGTTAACCCTGAAACAAATGAACCTAGTAATCGCTTGTCCGAATTATGAAAAACAAAAGAATCTACATTTTGATTCACTAACTCTTTCACTTTTTCAAGCGAAGACACCCCCACTTTTCTCCAATAATACTCAGAATCGTATTCATAGTTTTCTGGTTGAAAATATTGAGGTGCTGCCTTGGTTAACTGAACTTCTATTACATCAAAAATTTCAGCTTGAGTGCCATTCTCATAAGTTAAATCTACTTCTGGTACCGCACAATGAATATCTGCTTGACTTGATACAAGTCTGATCCATTTGCCGGTACGGAAATCAATACCAGCAACACAGTAATTATTGTACTTTCGTGACTTTGTAAGCAATACAATCTTAACATTCATTTGATTCAACCCCCTTGACTGCATCTATATATCTATTTTACTTTCACACAAATAAATTTCATGTCGAATTCAGCTGTCGAATTATGAAAATTTTGATTTATTATAGCTATATGTGCATAAATAAGACCCCTGCTGTCTGCAAGAGCCTCATCTCTATCTAGTCCCATATACCTCACTCAAGCGCCTTATCCAAATCTACCATGCCGTCAACCTCGACACTTATCGTACGAATGAACTGGCTGATTTGTAGTTCGAAGTAAACTTTGATTCCGTCTCTCTACGGACTTCGATAACGATAATGATCGTCCGAAGCATCATTTCTTTTTTCGGGCTGTAGCCTGGTTAACCACCTTGCCTCAGTTTGGAATATGTTGCAAAATAGTAAAGCCCAAACAGTAATGTGTTCGGACTCTAACAGGTAAACGTGGCTCCTAATCACTACTCCCTCACCAACTACACACAACAGGCCTATAATCTGTTCAAAAATTGCTGAGGGCCGATCCACCGGTCGTACACCGTCCAGCGGTTTAGGCGAGAGAACTTCCGTTCTGCAGGCGCGACCTTGTGCGCCGTCAGATGACGTTGAAGCTAAACGCCTCTTTCCAAAACAAAGAGGTCTGGCTGTGAATGGAGCGAAAAAGTATTTTATTGGAATGAAGCAATAATCCCACTTTATGTATTGGGAATCCCGTTGCTCTTTCACATGAAGAGGGGGGACGTTAAGGCTTATTTCATCCCAACTGGTGCCAAGTGCCAATCCAGACTCCATAACTGGATGCGAACTCCAAGTCTGTTGTTCTAAAATACCTGCTTTTATAGGCTTTCGTAATTTAGATTTAAAGTTGGATTAATGGGTATTGAGAATAATATAAATCAATGAATTCTAACACAAATATGATACAAGCTAACCGTTCTACCCGATCGACTGTGATTGGTCTTCATTATTCTTAATTCAGAATACCCATATTCATCATCAATACTTGTGTCTGATGAAAGTAAAGGTGAAGGATAGCTGTACTTAGCCACATGCACAGAATATTTTTCCCAGAAAGAATTGAAATCCGCTATTTTGACGTAAGATAAGCATACATTGAATTTATTCCTGAAGTATCGTATGAAAAAATCTTATCCAAATGCTCGTTAATGTAGTTTGTACTTAAAGAACTAAGATTCATTGCTTCAATAACAGTAAACGGTAATCTGTCTTTTGACACGAATATATCAAGTTCACCAGAACCTTTGCCTGACGAAGAACTTCCTCGTCTAGTTTGGTCTTTTATGTTATAACCGATGGCTCCAAGCATGTCACCAATATAATCATTACGCTCGTCTTCACTTGCATTAGAATAATACTTTCTTGCTTGTAAAGTTAAACAAGCTACAATTAAATTTTTGATAAAACCTTCTTGCGAATCGAGATCTCTTGTAAAATTCATAGAAGGAGCTTTGGGGCTATTCTTCAACTTTATTACAAATACATTTTTCCCATTAACATCTATGTTATCGTACTCAACCTCAAGTTCAACGGATATAAGGCTCAATGCAGTAGAGATAGGTTCTTTAGCACTGTCTTTAACCGTGAGGCTTAACCCAACAACCGCGTAATTGTTGATAAGCTTAGATACACCCATCACTATATACCCATATTCTTCGGAGTTGTCTAATGCACGCAACATAAGCAAAGCCAATTCATAAGGCTTTAATTCCATTCCTACACCGACTAGGTTCTTAAAAGATGTTGAACCTAACAATGTACTGATTGTATGTCTATCAATCATTATGCTTTAAACTCCTCAATGGAATCTTATTTACTCCTGTCAATTTCAATATTCTGCCAAGGGTGATCTTTTTGGGGATTGGATCAACCCCATCCTCCACCCACAACTCACAGTCTTTATCGAAATCTAGCAAATCTATTTCCGTATCGTAGTACAAGATTATTTGTTCAAAATCTGAAGGTCTAGCAATAATGTAAATTTCTTGTTCGAATTTACGAACTCTAAAAATCGTATTCGCTGTATTTTTTATAAGCTGAAGGTTGTTTTTATCAAAATCATAATCATCATGTTCATGCAAAAAGTTTACAATATTAGTTCTTGAGCGATTCAGAATATCTTTAACGTAACTAAAAACCTCAGGATCACTTTTGGAATAGTGGATTTGAGCAGAACCGAAAACATTTTTTGACAGTGCTTTGTGAAGCTCTTCTTCTGATGATATGCCCCACTGAGCAAGCAGTTCTTTTGAAATGCTGATAGTTTCGCTCCCGGTAGATGGTTGAGATGCAAGTATTTTAGTCAATTCATTTATATCAGCTACATTATATCTTTTTAAAATTTCATCATACTGTTCTGACTTTGCCATACTTTCAGCAATTTCTTCATCGTCATAAAACCAATGAAGGTTTTCTATAAGTTCTTTAAAAGCTTTACTAACTCTACTATCCTTGCGGTTGTCCCTAATCCATGCGCAAGTGTTTCTAAATGTTTCTCTTAGCTCGAAATCGTTTAGTCTTATTGATTTATTGTTATTTCTAACATAGTCAGTGATTGTTGGAGCTATAGTTTCAAGCGATATTGTTCGGTTTAAGGGTACCTCAATTGCAATGCCTTCAAACAACATTTTTTCCCTTACGTCATTGCCTGAATACGTAGCCGCGTCTTTTAGAATTTCATTAAGACTTCCGTCGTCAAAAAAGATTTCACTCTTACACATGAAATCCCCAATTTGATTTGGTAATACTGCGTATCTATCAAGTAAGTTTTCATCCTCACATATTCTGAAATGGTTTGCCAATTTTGAAACCCATTCAGCTACTTCTCTGTCATTTTGAAAGTCATATTGCTCAAGGACACTACTAATAGAAGAACAGTCACTTAAATCTATACAAATCTTCTCCCTCCAAAACTTCAATGCGTCGGAGAGCAGTTTATCATTAAGATAATTTACTCTGCTGTACTGATCAAAGCAATTTGGATATAGGCATTTAGCAATATCAACAAACTCATCTTGCTTTTCATTTTTTCCTGCACGAAGATTGATGATAGCTTTATAAAATTCAGGTTTTGTTTCTTGATTAATTTGGGTTTGAATAAGCTCACTAAATACATTCTTTAAGTTAAATTCTTGTAACCCTTGCAGGTAATCTTTTGAAACCCTGTTATCAAGCAATCTTTCTCTGAAATTAATACCTGCAATTAAGGCTATATCCTTGTATATTTCGCCGATATTGTTTTCAGCATATATTCTGTCCAAAGGTAAGAAATCGCCACATTGGTTAGGAAGAATGGATGGATTACGCCCTATTTCAGCAATGAACTTACTTGAATTATGATACAGAAGAATAATTAAATCGTTAAGCCATTTTATCGAATCACAGCCTAAACGAGTACTCAGGGTCACCAAATTACCGCAGTCCTCAACCTCTTTAATTAGTTCAATAATGCCAAAATTGCGGCACTCCACCCACAATGAGTTGTACCAGTTTTCGATTTCATCTTTTCGGGTCATCTTCGCAGGCATCAATATATTTGACAACTCCCAAACTTTACTTCTATATTCAGGAGTTTCATCTTTCATAATCAAAATGCTTGAGGTACCCCAAACATCATAAAGAGAACAAATTTCATCCAAACTATTATGAATGAAAGTAGTTGTTTTTATATGCTCTTTGATTGGATGAATAAGGATTTCCCCAACCCAATCTGAGTCGAGCCAATTTTTTTCGGATTGTTCAGAAATCTTAACAATATTATAGAGGTCTTTGTAACCTTTCGTTGCAAAATAGTCAAGCATATCGTTATATAGGTTTATTGCTTCTATAATTCTTTTTCTGTTCTCATCTGAGTCACCACCTGAACGCTCGGAATGAATCAAGGGGATGCCGTCACGAGGCTCTGTGGGATTAAACAATGGACTATTGACAACTACCGGAAATGCAAAATCATGAGTGCCTAATAAGGGGAAATCGCAAAAAATCCGTGGCAATTCCTTATGCAGCCCAATTAAATGTTTTTCATTTGTGCTGTTTTTTTTAATTTCTACAGCGATCGATACCTCATTATTTGCTTGCACAAAGACATACCTATTTTCATAGGTCGTTTTTCCTCCTTTGGATGTTGAGATTTGCACCTCGGTAACATTAGCAGATTCAAGTTCTACAGCTACTTTTTCCCCTCTCCGAATTACTCTTTGATAATCATCCACACTAATGGTTATTGAACCTAACTCCGGCACAAATGCAAATACATAAGGAATAGAAATCAGAAGATTTTTTAGGCCTGACTTTGCCGTTTCTATTCCTACTCTATCCAATTCGTAAACAAACTTTGTATTCATGTGACTCTCATTCACAGTACACTCTGTTCCGTTGTCTAGCATATCACAACTATCACTTATGGCATTCATGATTGATGTTTTGTCTTGTCCAGTCCTGTCCAATAACGTCTCGAAGGAACGAGGGCTTTCATTCTCATCTTGTAAATATCCGTGCACCTGAACTCTTTCAGAAAGTAAATGTGTAGTCAAGAAACCCGTTCCAAATTTACCAGTAGATTTTTTCTTATTTTCAGCAGTCAATGAGCGTTCTTTTGTTGAGACCTGCTCAATCAAAAAAACTATGTTTTCAGTCGTAAATAATCGACCATTATGTTTAAATTCAATAGTTTTATTAACTTCGCTAAATTTAATCTCAATATCAACGTATCCACTTGTATTCACGACATCCTTAGCGTTTTGAATCAACTCCCATATCCATCTATACGATGTATCTGGACCGTTGCTATCTTTAAGCGCCTTGAGCTTATCGATAATCTTTGTTGCAGATTGAGCCTCGCTTGCGCCTTTGCGCAATTGTTGAATTTTTTCCCTAAACGTCATAAACTATCTCCTCTCTTGTAGTAAAATAGCCTCTCGGCATTCGCCTAGACAAATGGGGCAAAGCTTCCATTGATCTATCCAAACTCACATCCTCCTACGTTGTAGGGGGATAAGAGTGACTTTCTATCATTTCAGCACGCGCTATAACTATAATTAGCATAGACCATATACCCTTTAAACTCCAGAAATTTTTGCCATTTTCGACAAAAAGAAAAGCTCCTACAAGTGACAGGAACATCATATTAAATCAGTCCTATAGACCTTATTCAATTAATCCTTTTTGTCTGGAGGCGATTATTCTTCTACAAAAAAATTCTCATGACCTATATAACTCTATTCGATATATGGGTATATTTTTCACTAGATTGATACCCTACTTGTACCCACAATATATAGAGCGACTAAGTATCTGCTCTAAAAATTATATTGTAACTTGGCTCTTGCAGAAAAGCTAACCAGATCTGAAAAAAGACAGACTGGTTGTGTTAGCGGTTAAATAGGCGTTATGAGATCATCTTTAGATCTCGCAATATGTCGAACAGCGGTTTCTTCTGCATCGCTTGTTCATAGACATAGAGCATCAATCGCCCCTTATGCTCATGACGAAATTTTCGTACCACATCGCCAAGCGTTAACTTGATTGAAGATTTAGACCATTCCATTCTTTGAGTCTCTAAGAGGTTCTGGGTCAAAAATTGAATCGCCCAATACCGATTAATGCCCTTAAACGATAGCAATTGGTATTGATCAAAGCCAAGCAATTCTTTGAAGTAACGGTATCCCGTTTCAATGTGCCAGCGTGTACGGTAATAGCTTAAGATCGTAACGAGATCCAAGCTTAGATCTGTACACACGATACAAAACGGGCATACGTTTGCGTCAAACTTGCCTTCCCAAGATAATAACACCCGAACATTTTCTGTATCCGCAAGCGGACCTTCGTAAGCATAGACACGGTAACGTTTATTCTCCACGGTTACGGAGCGGAGCTCCGCGTTATCGATGTAGGTCGCTGCGAAGTCGGACATGGAAGTTCGAATACCTGCTGGGCAGATCGTTCGATTCGATTTAACAGCTGCAATGACATGAAAGCCGCGAGAGTTGCAGGTATCCAGTAGATCACGACTTGTATACCAGCTGTCCGCAAGCACATAGACACGATCGGTTGCGTCCGCTGGAAAAGCTCTGATCATCTCCATGGCTAACTCATTTTTGCTTTTGAAGCCGAGGTGGTGCTCTTCACAATACTTCTCACGGAAATACGGACGATAATCCCAGGCAAAGGATTGCCTCTCGGAGACGACATGCATCGATACGATACAATGGGACCACACGCTTTTTCCATTCTCGTGACAGTAGTGGAAGTC
Organism: Paenibacillus sp. JSM ZJ436; assembly: GCF_044383795.1. NCBI lineage: Bacteria > Bacillati > Bacillota > Bacilli > Caryophanales > Paenibacillaceae > Paenibacillus > Paenibacillus sp. JSM ZJ436. The sequence goes on along the minus strand of NZ_JBISEO010000014.1, from coordinate 75,214 downwards.
GAGCCCCTCCATACGGCGAGTGGTTGATTCTTTCTTACATGAAGTATCGTCCAAGAGAAGGAAGATAATCTGCCTACCGCGATTCTTACATTGATTTCGAATGGCTTGCATGATTTGTTCCATTCGCCGCTTTTGCAAGCAATTCACAGACCATGGTGAGTCATTCAAGAATCGGGTAGTCGAGCTGAGGTGCCGCTCTTTACCAACAGCTTCACGGATCGTCGATATATTCTTCCGTCCTTCACAAAGAATAATGCCATTAACGATCGAAGTGAGATGGCGAATTTGAGGTTTACTAAACCCCAACTGAAGAGACAAAATAAACTTGACGATTGCTTTGTGTACGCATACCATGGAATTGGGACATCCCCTTTTCTGGAAACTGTTGTGTTGTGGTGACCAACAATTTCGCTGGAATCGGTGCGATGTCCTTTTATTTTTACAACATCGACAAAGGTTCTGTTAAAGCGTTAATTTCCGACCTACTTATCCATGGTTTTCGATGACAAAGTTTTTGCAAGAGTCAAGATTGTAATACTTTTATCAGTTTTAAATTTGACATCTTGGTCTCTTTTGTTTTTAATAGAGTCAAGGAAAGATGCATCCACAACAAATGCTAGAATTAAATAAGTATAAAAATATAACTTCAACAGAAGATAAATCACGGGAGGACCGGAATATCTTATGTGCTTTCAATGTTATTGAAGCACATGGGATATCCGGTCCTTTTTTGTTCTCGATATTACAGTCCATCTTTCCTAAAACGATCATGAAGGAGGGCCAAGATTGAAACGTGAAACAAACAAAGCTTCAAAGTTCACAATTCGGCAATCTCTATGTCGATGTGCCAGACACAGCGAAAAGCATCATATTTCAAGACACATTTTTATGCACAGACTTAGAGCTTTGAGGGGGATGCAGAATGAACGAGTCTTTTGAAAGGTATCAGTTCCCATGTTCAAGCCCGAAGAAAATATTCATCCCTCGTATAACTGAAACAGATGCCGATCATCAATTCGTTGTTCAATTACAACTAGACCTTCCCCAAGCGGATGAAAAAGGCCTACTAGAGGAACAGAAGGTATAATCCCGACCTCTCCTGTCAAGTATGGTTATAAGCATAAACTTGACGGGAGAGATCTAAATGTCAAAATCACGAATTACAAAAATCACATATGCGCAAGATCTGCCGGCAGAATCAGCGGTGTGGATTCAAAAGCTAATAACCAAATTATTAATAAACGAGTTGGACATCGACTTCTCGGCTAAAACGAAACTTTTGGAGTCAGCCGACAGAAGATTCAGATTGTAAGGAGGGTTGTAAAATTGCAAAAAAAGCTAGTTGTTGTGTACACACGCGTTAGTTCCGGATCACAAAACTTAAGAGAACAGAAAGCCGCGGCAAAAAACGTCTTAGAGATGAGAAATATCAATGAGGAAGATGTTCTCTTTCTCGAAGATTTTAATGTTTCGGCGACGAAGAACAACATGAAAAATCGCCCGAATTTTAACAGGCTACTACGAATGGTAAGTGAAGATAAAGTCGCGACAATCATCATCTATGCGCGAGATAGAGCATATCGAAATTTTTACGAGGGTTCACAGTTCAATGATTTGGTGAATCTCCATAATGTTGAAGTCGTTTATACAGCTTCAAACTCCATTCCATTCCATAAAAACTCTAGCATCGAAAGTTTTTACGGGATCTTCGCCCAACAAGAAGGTAAAAACATTGGACGACGTACGGATGATGCAAGAAAGAGATTCCCCGGGGAAACCATTGGATATGAGCGCATTGAACAGAAGACAAGCGAAGGCAAAAAGAATGTAAAATTCTTTAGGGATTATGATCGCAGCCATATGATCAACTCTCTATTCGAAGAATTTAGCCAAATTCAAACGAAAACAGAATTTGTGGATATATTGTCTACGTATGGGAAGAAGCTAAGTGGTCACGCAAAAGTAATGAAAATATTACAAAGACCATTTTATGCAGCTCATTGCATCACAGATTATGGCTATGATCAACTCAACCATGTTGAACCGATTATCACTCTTGAACTTTTTGAAAAAGCACAAGTAACTCTTCAAAAATTTGTTCAAGAGTATGAGGATGAGGTCGCGCGGGTCAAAGAGCGAATCATCTTTCAACCTATTTGCGGAATTTGCAACAACGAAATGAAATTTAAGAAAATGTTAAATAAGCCATCCTACTTTGTTTGCGGTCAACGGCATAAACAAATAGCAATTGAATTGGATGAACTTAACCAATTTATCGAAAAAACGATCTTGAATGAGATAAACAGCTTTACCCTCTCAATATATGAGCCTATGTTTCGAACCCATCTTAAAGGTGTGCAGGATAAGCTTCTTCATCAAAAGCAACATAATAAGCATTTATGGGAAAAATCCCTCTTGTTGTTAGCAAGCGCCGATTTCATTCATCATGGTATGTTACGCAAACACTCAGAATCTAAAATTCAGCATATAGAGGATAAGATTGATACGATTGATCGAGAACTAGTGGAACTACGATCCTTAGAACATAAAATGACATCCATTACAAGTATCGTACCTCGAGCCATACGAAATTTGACTAAATCGGATTTGGAAATATTAATTGAGCTTCTGATCAAAGAAATCAATATACATCACGATTATCTGGAATTTAACATGTATAGCTTTGCATCAGAGCAGAAAGGAGTTGGTTAATAAGTGGTGGTCAAGTTGAAAGGTGTGGGCTATCTCCGAATTTCAGACAACAAACAAATGGACAATCATTCGGAAGAAATCCAAAAGAGAATGATACGCGAGAGAGCCCGACAAGAAGGAATCGAGATCATTAAATGGAGATTCGACGAAGCGGAAAGTGCGTATCGTAAACGTGCAGCTAAGAGAGAAAACTTGAGAGAATTAATTAACGACGCAAATGAAGCCGATGCAATCATCTTTTACGATGAAAGTCGGCTGACCCGCAGAATATCTGACTTCTATGAGGAAATATATTGCCCGATCAAGGAGAGATATCCTCATGTTAAATTTATTAGTACTCAGTCACCGGGCGAATGGGATCCTAACGATCCTATCGTCCAAGCAAAATTTGTGTTTGCCGCCGAAGAATCTCAAATCAAATCGATTCGTGCAATAGATGCTCAATCTAGCCTACTGGAAAACAAGGTTAGACCTGGAGCTCGTTCTCCTATCGGCTACGATTTAATTGGAGGTGTACTAATCGCCAATGATGAGGCCCCGATTGTGGTTACTATATTCGATTTAGCTTCTTGGGGAAATTCGAATGACAAGATTGCTGAATTTCTCAATGCTAATTGTGTGACAACGAAATATATTAGCAAATGGCACAGCAGTACGATTGATTATATCCTTCATAACTATGCGTATGCAGGTGAACTCCGCTGGAATGTAAAACATTCAAACTCGTTCATGAATGCAAGTGACACTGGTGATTTCGGCCTTTTTGATTCCGTACATGAGGCTATCATTTCGCCCGTCATGTTCGCAATCGTCAAACAAGTGAAAGATTATAAGAAAAAATACGGTAAGCTAGATACACCTTTCTTCTTGCGTAACCTTCTTCATTGCGGTAACTGCAATTCCATCCTAGTCGCAAAAGATAATTCACCTAAGTCAAAAAGCAAGCAATATCAGGTGTACCGATGCCTTACATGCAAAGAAACGATTCGTGCCGATGAAGTTCATGATGAAGTTCTCGCGGACCTAGCAAAAAAGTGGACCTCAAACCTCAATGAGATGATCAACGAAAGTAAAAAGATCCTATCCAAGTGGCTTAAAACGTTGCAAGCTTTGAAAAAATCAGTTGATCAAACAGAAGATCGCATTTTATTGAATGAACGATTGCTAAACCAACAAGACAACTCTGAAGATTTGTCTAATACCATCCATCGCATCAAACAATCATTAGAGGTCATTCGGAAAGAGAAGCTAAAGCTAATCCAAGCTATTGAAAAGGTTAATCTGCTGAACGACGATAAGGCCCTATATGAAGTTTACTCGCACTTCAAACATGCAGATGTGACTTCCTTATTCAATACTGAGCTAAGAACGCTGTGCCTGACCTTCATCGACCGTATTAAATTAACACCCAAAGATGTTAACGGGTTTTCACTTTCAATCAATTATAGGCTTATCCCATTTGTTGAATTGGAATACTCGACTGGTCAAATAACCGAACAATTACTAAACCAACTGCCTGGAAAACCGAATGAGATATCAAGGGGTCTGTCAATAAGTTTGTGTAAACTCTAAATCAAGAGTTCCCCTGTTAAGAGAAGAAGATGCTCTTTAAGGCAGATGCTGGCCAATCCGTTCAGGATAAAAGACGGATAATTGAAGCAGGATCTGACCCCAGTTTTGGACTCGGCCTGTCCACTTGCGGGTGACATCGACCGTCACCAGATAGAGCATTTTGAGCAGCGATTCATCCGTAGGAAAGATGCTTTTCCCTTTCGTTACTTTACGGAGTTGGCGGTGGTAGCTCTCAATCATATTGGTCGTATAAATAAGCTTGCGAAGCTCAGGCGGGTACTTAAAGAACGTGGCAAGTTCTTCCCAATTGTTGCGCCAGGAACGGACAATGAGTGGATATTTGGCGCCCCAGATCTCCTCAAACCGATCCAATTCCAGTAGAGCCATCTCCTCTGTTGTGGCCTTGTAGATGGGCTTTAAATCCGAGGTCACCTTCTTGAGATCTTTGTAGGATACATAACGGGTGGAGTTGCGGATTTGGTGGATGATACATTTTTGGATTTCCGTGCTGGGATAGCATGCTGAAATCGCTTGTGAGAAGCCTGTAAGGTTATCTACACAAGTAATGAGAATGTCCTGAACACCGCGATTCTTCAATTCATTGAGCACACTAAGCCAGAACTTTGCAGACTCATTCTCACCAATCCACATGCCAAGAACGTCTTTGTTTTCATCTAAATCAATGCCAATGACCATGTAAGCAGCCTTGTTGACAATAGCCCCATCCTGTTTCACCTTGAAATGAATGGCGTCCAGAAACACCACAGCATACACGCTCTGTAGGGGGCGATTCTGCCACTCTTTCACGAGAGGGATAATCTTGTTGGTCACGTTAGAGATGAAGGTCGGAGAGACATCGAGGCCGTACAACTGCTGCAGATGGTCCTGAATCTCACGAGTGCTGACGCCTTTGGCATAAAGTGCAATAATTTGGTCCTCAATGCCTGTCTCATTGGACTGATGCTTCTTGACCACTAACGGCTCAAACTCACCTTCACGGTCTCAAGGCACCAAAATTTGCTGCTCACCATATTCACTGGTGATCTTCTTTTTGCTCTTGCCGTTTCGGCTGTTTGTCGTCTGTTTGCTCTTCACGACATGCTTCTCATAACCCAAATGCTGGTCCATTTCGGCCTCCAGCATCTCCTGAAGTGTTTCTGCAAACAGATCTTTCAAGGCGTTTTGTGCATCCTGCGCGGTCACCAGATTATTCTCTTTAATGAAAGCTCGCAGCTGTTGTTTATCCCAAAGTCCCATGTGTTCTCCCAACCTTTCTACTATGTTTCATTTTAATAGTTTTGGGAGTTTACACAATCTATTTTACAGACTCAGATCAAGAAGTAGTAATTCACCGCGCTTGGCCGATCTCAAGAATCCCTTGATATCAATGAATTTTGGTGTTAGTTCATCGGTTTTCCAACCGGTAAAGGATACTTTTCTGGTTGAATAATCGAATCGCTTATTAACTTTATGGTCAAAAAACCGAAAGTTTAAACCGCATTTATATCAGAAAAGTTCCTGCAAGAGCACTTTTATTTCTTTATCGCTTATGCTATCCATCTCATTTTGAGTTGGCTATGATGATTATGAAAAGGCACTATTAACAAAATATTTACACGGAAGCACCGTTCAATCGTTTTGGAGAATTTCTTATTCTTCGGACGTTTGTTAATGGTGCTTTTTTTATTAAATTCCGAAGGGAGACAAGTACATTACAATGAAAAATTACAAAGGCTTTTTAACCCTGTTCGAAGATCAGCCGGTCTTTGCATCCGAGAAAAATGGAAAGATAAGTTACTATGTCCCACGTAGGTATTTAAAGATAAACAAGTATGAAATGATACCACGAATATCCTTTTTATATTACAGCAGATACTTATGGGATAGAATTGCTTACCAAGAGATTGATCTAACCAATATTATTGCAACCCAGCTACGTTCATCTTCACATTATATTGTTAATGAAATAGACCGGAATGAAATAATCTATTTCTATCACTAGTCGGTAAGTAGCAAAACTAATAACTTTTTTCAAATTAGGATCAGCGAAGCACGCCCCTACCACTTTGGGCGTGCTCTTTTTATTTTTCACATCGAAAGGATGACATAAGATGAGTATACTGATTGAACATGCAGTACTCCATGTTCGCTCTGCCAGCCATTCTAAGGAATCCTTAGACCCCCAGAGAGTAAAAGGTCAAAATTATGCTAAGCAACATTCTTTACAATTGAGCATTATAGAGGATCCTCATGCAAGCGGAATTGGCCTGCTGGAAAACCGTTCAGGTTTACGGTGGCTGAAACACTTGGTTGAAGTTGGCCTGATAAAATCCATCATTGTTGACTCATCGTACAGAATTAGTCGTATTACATTGGACTTATTTCATTTCAAATTATTTCTTGACAATCACGGAGCAAAGCTAATTGCCCTCGATCTCCTGGATAGAGGTGGATTAAATGGCTAACAAAGAATCCGGTAGTGTAGAACGCATTTTCTCCATGGAGAATGACTTCGACTTCGAAAGCGTGATGAAACTAATCGTCGCAAATAAAATTGAAGATCTTGTCAATAATGTTGATAAGGTAAACACTGCTACATCTCAACAAAATGAGGAAGGATTTGAACACTCATGAGATGTGCGGTATATGTTCGAGTTTCAACGGACAAAGAGGAACAAAAGGCATCGCTTAAGTATCAAAAGGAACTGTTTTACAGATACATTGAGGAGAAGGGATGGGACATTTTCGAATTTTACGTTGATGTCCAATCCGGAACAACTTCGAAAAGAAAACAGCTCCAAAGGATGATCGAGGATGCTGAAGCAAAGAAGTTCGATGTTATCTTGGCAAAAGAACTTTCGCGGTTGGCCAGGAATGGAGAACTATCGTACAAAATCAAGAACCTTTGCGAATCTCAGGGCATCCATATCATCACTTTGGATAACGCGATAAATACCTTGGAAGGGAATACCCATATGTTTGGCCTGTATGCGTGGATATACGAAAACGAATCGCAAAGTACAAGCAATCGGGTTAAAGCCACTCTTCGCTCTAGGGCAAATAAAGGGTTATTCAAAGGTTCCGTTCCTCCATACGGTTACGAGGTAAGAAACGGACAACTGCAAATTCGGGGCGATAACACACCGGATGTCGTTAGACGGATCTTTAATGAGTACCTAAGTGGAAGTGGAAGAGAAAGCATTGGACGGCGGCTGTATAAAGAGGCGACTCCTACTCCTGCTGAAGTGGCCAAAAAGAAAAATGCTGGGGATAAATGGAATGATTCGACCATCAGGTTGATCCTCACGAATCCGCATTACACTGGGGATTTGGTACAAGGTCGAACCACCACCATAAGCGTGACGAATAAAAAACGAAAAAAGATTGATAAGGATAGTTTAATTGTCCATAAAGACACACATGAGGCGATTATTTCAAGAGAAGTTTTCAATGCTGTTCAGCAGCAGTTGAAAATCAGAACTAAGCACATAACTGCGCCCAAAAAGCATCTTTTCACTAATACCCTGTTTTGCGCTGATTGCAGTACCGGGATGTGGTATCGGCATAACAGAGCAGGCTATATTTGCGGCTCTTATGCTCGACATGGTAGTAAAGCCTGCAGCAATCATGCTGTCAAAGAGGATTTTCTGATAAGAACAATTCTGTCTGACATCAAAATGTGGTTGGATCAAATCGATAAGGAAGCATATGTTAAGGAGCTGGAGGAGAAGTCTGTAAAATCCAAACTTCAAATCCAAAAACAACTCGATAAACTAACAAAAGAAATCGACACATTAAAGAAGCGAAAAAAGAATTTCGTCAACCTTTTAGCCGATGAGCTCCTAACACATGAGGAGTATCGCGAAAATGTTGAAGCCACCAATACTGAAATCAATGAGTTAGTCTTGAAGAAAAGCGAGTTGGCATCCGAATTTGAACACGAAAATGTTACAGAAAACCTCAGTCAGCTAAAGTCAGAGTTGCTCAGCTTCCTTAATTTCGATGAATTAACGCCTGAGATGCTACATCGTTTAATAACTCGGATTGAAGTTCGAGAAGACGGAATGCCGCGGATCTATTACCGCTTCTCTGCTCCAAACAACTGATTAAGAAGCAGGCTATCCCTTATTGGAGCCTGCTTTCTCCTGTAAGACGATCTGCGAGACACACTCAACATGACTCGTCTGCGGAAACATATCCACCGGCTGCACCCACTCTAAAGAGTAGCCCCCGTCCAGCAGGACCTTGCAGTCTTTGGCCAGGGTGGCGGGATTGCAGGATACGTAGATGAATTTCTTCGGCCTTGTACGCAGTACGGTGTCCAGGAAGCGTGGGTCAAGTCCTGTGCGCGGGGGATCGGCTACGATGACGTCCGGGGACAGGCCGGCCTTGACCCAGCGTGGCAGCAGCACTTCGGCTTCGCCGGTGTGGAAGGAGACGTTGTCGCGCTGGTTGCGCGCCGCGTTCTGCTTCGCATCCTCAATCGCCTCCGGAATGACCTCAATGCCGCGAACCTCCTTGGCATATGGCGCCAGCCACAGCCCGATCGTCCCAGTCCCGCAATAGGCATCAATGACGGTTTCCTTCCCTGTCAATCCAGCCGCGGCCCGCACCGATTCATACAGCTTCACCGTCTGCTGTGGATTCAGCTGAAAAAAAGCCCGCGGCGACAAAGAAAACTCCAGATCTCCCAGAGACTCCTTCAGCGTGTCTGCCCCCCACAGCTTGATTGTCCGGTCTCCAAAAATCAGCGAGGTCTTCTTCGGGTTTATGTTCATCGCAATTCCGCTAATTCCCGGGATCGACAGACGAAGCATGCTGACCAGCTCCTCCTGACGCGGCAGCCGGCTGCCTGCGGTGACCAGCGTCACCTGAACCTCTCCGGACTGAAAGCCATGCCGCACCACAATGGTGCGCACCCCGTCCTTACTGCCATTGTCCTTATAAAAAGGAATGTTCAGCTCTTGCAGTACAGCTTTCACCTTCTCGACGGCTTCATTAACCTTGCTGTTCTGGATGGGGCAGCCGGTTATATCGACGATCTCATGGCTTTCCGCCTGATACAAGCCTGCAATGACCTCGTTTCCGCGCCGCTTCACCTGAAGCTGCGCCTTGTTGCGATAATCCCAAGGATGCTCCATGCCGAGGATCGGCTTCAGCTTCACATCCTGCAGTCCGGCATAGCGGTGGAAAGCCTCGCGCACAATATCTGTTTTGGCCTGAAGCTGGCCTTCATAGGACATATGCTGTATCTGACAGCCGCCGCAAATGCCAAACACGGGGCACGGAGGCTCGATCCGGTAAGGTGAACGCTTCTCGACCTCCAGCAGCTGTGCCTTGATGAATTTAGGCTGCTGTCCGGTTACTTCTGCTTTGACCACTTCATCCGTCAAGGCGCCGTCTATAAATACAGCCTTCCGGCGGTAATAGCCCACGCCTTCGCCGTTAATTCCCAGCCGCTTGATCGTAACCACGATCACGTCACCGGGGACAAGCTCCTCGGCACTTTCACTGACAGAAGGGCGCGGAGTGTGAGCCGCAGGACGTTTCTTGACCGATTGCGGCAAAGAGGCCGCCTTGGCGGCCTTGCCACCGCGTTGCCCTGCATTACGCCCGCTGCCGGCGCCCGCTGGCCTGCCCCCTCCTGCCTTCCCGCGGAGCCCGGCCTGCTCCTGTCGTTTGCTCCCAGGCTGCTGGCCCGCCTGATGCGGCTCGCCTCGCACTTCATCCTGATGCTTGCCTCCTGCCTGCTTGCCCGCCTGGCGCGAATCGCCTCCGGCCGGCCGCTTGCCGTCCGCTTTACGCTGCTGAAGCTTGCGCTCCTGCGCCAGAGCATCCAGGCTGCTGGCTTGAGGGCGCTGCGAATCTCCGGATTTACTGCGGCGGTTATCCTGCGGTTTTTGTACATGGTTTGGCTGTATATGGGATTGCTTCATATTTTCACGATTCGACTTCTTCGAAGAGCGTATTGAATCCTTCACGTTTAGGCAGCTCCATCCTCTTTGGTTTCGTGTCCACTATACCATGTCCATAGCCGTAAAACCACGCCTCTCCCGGCTTTGGAAGCTATGAGCCTCTCATAAATAACCCTGCTGTCCAAAATATTTTTACGGGACCGCTTGTCGAATTGCAACTTTACTCCTATTCAATGTGTCATATAATAGAGGTAATCTTACCCAACTGATTTATTATTTTAAGGAGGTCAAGCACGTGAAGAAGCTTTGGACTGCCTTTCTGGCGGTCGTCTGCATCCTCCCCCTGCTCTTTCAAGGTCAGGTACAGGCTGCAACTCACATCAATGTCATCGTGGACGGGATGAGAATCAATCCTTCCCAGCCACCGATTATGGTACAGAATCGGGTTATGCTCCCGATGCGCGTCATTTTCCAGCTCCTCGGCGCCAAGGTTACCTGGGACCAGAAGACCCAAACGGTCACCGCGGTTAGAGACAATTCTACCATTATTCTCAAAATCAACGCCAAAACAGCAACCATTGACGGTAAATCGACAACGCTCGATGTTCCCGCCAAGAATTTGAGCGGTACTACTATGGTACCGGTTCGCTTTGTCAGTGAAGCGCTGGGCGAGAAGATCGGCTGGAATTCAACAACCAAAACCGTGACCGTCACCACCTCTAACAACAGTGCCGGTGAAGGCAGCCTCGGTCCGGTCAACTACATTACACTCAGAGACATTGGTAATATCGGAGACGGGCGCGACCTCCAGGTCAGCTTCTCCAAATCTGCCAACGAGCAGCATGCTTCTTATTACCGGGTTTTTCTGGTGAAGGCGTCCAAGGCTTCTTATTTCAATGAAAGTGCAGCTGCAAATGCACCTTCCGCCAACTATTCTGTCATTTTCCCGACGGGCAGTGATCCTTCCCTGACCTTCTCGAGTAATACACGGGACAGCGATGGAGAGCTGATTCGGGAGAACCAGGCTTACACCGCCTTTGTCCTCGCCGTAGGCAAGTACAGCGGCAGCTCGCAGATGTCGAAGGCCTCTCCCGCCGTCACTCTGATCAACAACAGAGCCGTAGATGCGCCAACAGGCGTTACGGTTTCGGATGTAAACAATTACGGCGATGGCCGGGATCTGTCGGTTTCTTTTGTCCGGGCGGCATCGGAGAGTCAAATTTCCGGTTACCGGTTGTTTGTCGTCAAAACTCAAGGCCTGTCCAGCTTTAATCTTACTGCGGCTCAAGCCGTTCCAGCAACCTCGTATACGAGCGTAGCCAAGCCAAGCTCCAGCACTTCACAGATGACGCTCAGCCTCGGCTCCTCCTCCAGAGATACCTCCGGAGAATTGATCCGCAGCGGAGTATCCTACTCTGTCGTCGTTATGGCGCTCAGCAGCAATGAATCCACGGCCCTGAGCAGACTGTCTACACCCTCGTCATCGGTCACACTGAACCAAAGTGCTTCTGTACCGATGATTACCCAGGTGTCGGATGTGAGCGATTACGGGGATGGAAGAGATTTGCGGGTCGCTTTTAACAAAGTATCGGATGAATCGAATATCGGTTCTTATCGCATCTATGTTGTCAAATCCGGCACGGCCGGCCTATTTGATGTTAATCGGGCCAATAATCTGACAAGCTACTATTATACAACCGTGAACAAGAACGGATATAATCTCGTTCACACGTTACCTGCTACGGCGCGGGATACCGATGGACAGCTGATCCGTAGCGGCGTCTACTACCGGGTCTTTGTATCGGCCGTGGGAACAGGCAGCCAGAACGGAGTTCAGCTGCTCTCGACGGCATCCAATGAGATTATTCTGAGCACCGGCAACCAGGTTGAAGCCGTAACAGGCGTAGCAGCCACAGACAGCAGCGACTATAACGATGGCCGGGACCTGCGAATAACCTTCAACCGGGCGAATAACGAGAGCAACATCCTGAATTACCGTGTCTTTGTCGTAAAATACAATAAGTCCTCCAGCTTCAGCGTGGACAGTGCCAATGCATTAAGCATTTATAATTACACCCAGGTCAATAAGACAGGATACAACCTCAGTCAGAGCCTGTCTTCTAGCACACGCGATACCGACGGAGATCTTCTTCGCAACGGCAACAGCTATGCGATCTTCGTTATGTCCGTCAGCAGCAATGCATACACAGGCAATGTCCTTTCCGCTTCATCCCCGTATGTGTACATGTCCGCGAACCAGGTAGTCGCGGCAGTAACCGGTTTAGCGGTCAGTGACGTCAGCGATAACAATGACGGACGCGATCTGCGCGTGGCCTTCAACCGTGTTTCCAATGAGAGCACGATCGGTCACTACAAAATTTATGTCGTCAAAAATGAAAATGCTGCTTCCTTCGACCTGAATTGGGCGAACAGCCTGGACAGCAGCCGGTATACGTATGTCAGCAAGACCAACAACAATCAGATCGTAAACCTCGCCGCAGGGGCACGGGATATCAATGGTGATGTCATCCGTAACGGCGTTGCGTACCGGATTTTCGTATTGACTGCCGGCAGCGGCAGCTACGCGGGCTATAGCGCCCTGTCTTCTCCTTCGTCCGTAATCACGCTAAGCGGCAATACATCTGTGCCTGCGGCAAGCAATGTAGCAGCCACAGACGGAGGCAACAACAATGACGGACGGGACCTGTTCGTATCCTTCAGCCCTGCTGCCGAAGAATCCAGAATCAGCGGGTACCGGATTTATGTCGTGCCATCGCAAAAAGCAGACGCCTTCAACCTGGCCGCAGCCAATAATGTTAACACAGCGAATTATACGCCTGTGAACAAAACAGGCAGCACCCTCAGTGTCAGCCTGTCTGCAACGTCAACAGATACTGATGGCCTGCCGATTCGCAATATGACCGCATACCGGGTATTCGTAGTTTCCGTGAGCACAGACGGCGTCGCGGGCAACAACGCCCTGTCAGCACCTTCATCTGTAATTACGATGGAGAGCGGAGCCGTTACGGCGCCGACCAGTGTCACCGCCAGCGTCTACTGGGACAATGCTGCTGCGCAGCGGATTGATCTCAGCTTCACGCCGGCTACCAGCGGGAATGTTTCGGAATACCGTGTGATGCTTGTGCCAACGTCATTGCCGTTTGGAATCGATGATGCTAAGCGGGTCGCGGCGAACAATTATACCGTAATTCCACATCAGGAAGGGACGATTACTCGGGAGTTGGGAATCAACACCAGAGATGTGGAGGGTAACAGCTTTAACGCCTCCAGCCAAAGCTACCATGTCATTATTCTGGCTGTCGGGAATCCGGCGCAGACGAACACTGTGGCGATTACAGAGAATGTGCCGCTGCAGAACTGGCCGCACCCAAGCTAAATTTCATTCTCACGTATGACAAAGAGCCAGCCCCGCGAATTGAGCGGGGCTGGCTCTTTGCTTTGTGCTCTTCATGTCTGAAGCAGCAGCCCGGACCACCGGACGCCGCTGCCTCCTGCCGACACACCCGTTGATGGGTTCGGGTACAGCAGCTAATACTCACCACATGCCGATTCTTGATTACCTGGAATCGCTGCTCGGCAGCTTTACTTCGCCAGCTTGCCTAACAGATTGTGAATGACCTGTGCGCTTTCCGCCCGGGTTGCTGGCGCCTGCGGCTTAAAGGTATTCATGCTGCTGCCCTTCATCAGGTTCAGATCATATGCTTCTCTGATGGCTTCACGAGCCCAGATCGGCAGCTGCTGCGTATCCTGGAACGGGATCGCCTTGCGTTCTGCTGCAGAGCGTGCCGCGGTATACGCGTAAGCTCGAACCAGCATGGCCGCCATTTCCTGCCGCTGGATGTGCTCATCCGGACGGAACTGCGATTGCCCTGTTCCCTCTACAATCCCCGCTTGCTTGGCAGCAGATACTGCGGCTGCATACCACTGCTCCGGCGCAACATCGCGGAACGAAGCCGCTTGTGCTGACTCCAGCTTCAATGCACGCACCAGCATGGCCGTAAACTCGGCGCGGGTAACCTCCTGGGACGGCTTGAACATACCGCCGCCGGTTCCTTCAATCAGCTGTCTGGATGACAGCTCGCGAATCACGTCATAGGACCAGTGGGATGCCGGTACATCTCCGTAATTTTTGGTGTAGGTCAGAACGGCATAGGTGCTGAAGTGCATCACCTGCGCAGTAATCTGATCACCGCTTATCGTTCCTCCTGTATATTGGAGCGTACCGTCTTCCCCGACATGGTACACATGAGTGAGGGACGGATGGGACGCCGCCATCACGGGTAAAGTCAGACTCAGCGGCTCACTGAAGGAGGTCAGCTTGGTGACTGTACCCTCTTCACTCACATGCTCCAGCGTAAAGCTGAACATGCCACCCGCACTTTGCAGAACGGCTCCCGACCTTCCACTTGCCTGACTCAGGAGTCGTTCAGAGGCGGACGATGATGGACTTTCCACGTTCAGCTGAATGAAGCCCGATCCAGGATGATTACGGCTCCCCAGGTCACTCACTTCTTGAAGCACCTTCCCTGGTAGGCTGATCTTCATATTGTCTGCCACAATGGTGAAGGCTTCATCCTTCAGCAGCTTACCCGCATTAGATGGCAGACGCAGCTGTCTCAGCTCCTCCTTCAGGTTCACAAGAAGCGGCTCTCCGTCGGAGATCATAGCGTTAAGCTCGGCTTCAGTAAGTACAAGCTGACCTGTTACGGACGGAGGCTGAGGCGTGATCGGCGGCTGGGGCGGCACAGGATCCACAGAGCCGTCTCCGTTGCCCGGATTGCTGCCTCCTCCATTCCCGGGACTGCCACCGTTGCCCGGGTCCGGATTTACAGCCTGCGTTACGTTCAATGCATAGTGATCCGAGAAGCCTTCATACGTTGCGGAGATCACCGTTGTGCCCTCATGAAGACCCTGAACCTCTCCGCTCTCGCTGATTGCAGCCACAGACGGCTCGCTGCTGGCATAGATGACACCCTCCATAAGATCATATCGGGCGCCGTCCGTGTATACGGCTTCAATGACCGTCTGGTCTCGTTCCCCTACCTTTAAGGCAGCCGCACCGCGCAGTGATATGGCTTCCATGACGCCTTCCGGCTGACGGTCAACTGTCACCACAATGTCATCATAGACCTGCGGTGCCGCATTACTGGCTGCACGGATCACGGCCGTGCCTAACCCGGTTGCAGTCAATCGTCCATCCTGGTTGATCGTGACCGGCGAATCTTGCGGCTCCGGGCTGTAAACCGACCAGGTTACGCTCTTGTCTGCCGCCCCCTCGGGCTTGACCTCTACACGCAGCTGACGGTGTTCTCCGACAGCCAGGCTGATATCCCCTTCTGCAATCTGCACACGCTCTGGCAGAAGCTCTTCTCTTTTGAGGAGCGTAAATTCATCAACCACCCGTCCGCCAACGGTCTTGGTTACCATGCTCAGCTGGTCTCCCACAATTTCCACAGCGGAATACATCTGCGTCTTCTCTGCATCGGTTACCATTTGCCAGTCCTGTGCTGTCAGAGCATAAAATTTGGAGCCCGTAGAGCCTGAAATGACGTAGGTGGTTCCGAGTCCATCGGAAGCCTTTTGTTTATCCTTCATCGGGAACGTTCTCAGATAAATATGCTCGTGCCCGTTCAGCACCAGATCTACGCCATGCTTCTCCAGTATAGGTGCCCATGAATCCCGAATGACGGCCGTATCATAGATACTGCCATAAGGCCCGCGATGGAATATGGCAATATTCCAGTCCTTCGTGCTGGCTGCAAGATCCTGCTCCAGCCATTGCGCCTGCTTCTCATAATCATATTCACTATTTAGCATGATAAAATGGATATTCTTATAATCGAAGGAAAAGCTTGTGCCCTCAAGACCCGGCAGCCCGTTATCCGGCTGGTTGAAATGAGCCTGAAAATGTCCATTCCATTCTGTGTCTGTAACCTCATGATTACCGACCGCCGTCACTAAAGTCGTGTTAAGGAACGCCTCCTGAGCCTCTTTAAACCAGTGACTCCACTCTTGGCCCAAATAGCCCTTATCGACCATATCTCCAACCTGAATCATGAACTCGGAATCGGGATGCTCAGCCGCTGCAATGCTGACGGTATTCCCCCACAGCTTATAGTCCGCTGCAGTGCTTCCCTGGGAATCGGCGAATACCAGGAACTTCGTTGCATCCCCTTCCGCTGCAGCCGTTCTAAAGGATCCCTGCGGACCATAATGCCCCGTTCCGTCTCCAACGCGGTACACATATTCGGTACCCGGCACAAGCTCCTCCACCAGTGCCTTGTGAACCCGAACCGCGCCAACGTCCTGCGTCTGATACAGCTCATGGCTTCCGCTTACTCTCTTCACCTCCGGCTGGTCAAAGCCGCTGAAGCCTTCCTTTGGAGCGAGCTCCACAACCGTCGTCTGGACACCCGGATGGGTATGCCATGTAAAGCCACGCGAAGAGGTCGGATCTGTCCCCATGCTCACATTTATATTGTAAGGGGTTGGGCTGCCGGCAAGCCGTGACACAGAAAATGCCGTCAGCGGGCTGTACCATACATCCTTGCTTGCTTGAAGAGTATGCTTCTTGACCTGAGCCGTCAGGGTGTTCGTGCGCACTTCACCCGCGGCATCACTGGTCCCGATTACGGCGCCATCTGCGGTAACGACAGCTCCTTCAACGAGGCTCCCATTCTCATCCTCAACCTGCAGGACGGTTTCGTAGCCCTCCACTTGTCCGTTTACATCCCAAGACAGCTTTAAATGATGGTTAATGCTTGAAATCACGGGCAGACCAAAGATTGAAAATACAGCCTCCCCGGCACTCAGGAAAGAAATGCTTCCCGACATGAAGTCAAACGAATGTTTATCGGCCTCCGTATTGGCCTTCACCCTGTACTGAAGCTGTGCAATCAGGTCGTCATCCTGGATGCCTGAGGCAAGCAGATCCTGCATGTCCAGCCTCACATGGCCGGTTACCGGATCCATCTGTGCCTGAAGCTGCGATTCCTGCAGCTTGGCCCCCCGAATGAGAGATACGTCCTCCAGCACGTTCGGATTATAAGAGAACTCCATGGAGGCCCTTGTAATATTGGAAGCATGTATGCCTTGAATATCCAAGGTATAGGTATTTCCGGCATACACCTTCTCCGGCGCCGTATACTGAAGCCTTGAGCCTCCGGTATTCACCATAAAGGTCCAGGTTTCATCCGTCTGGTTGCCGGACAAATCACGTACCACCGCCCGCACCTGGTGGATGCCATCCGCAAGCGGAGTCGGTGGCGTGTAGTGTATTTCCCCTGTTGGCGGATACAAGGCAGGCTCTACCGGATGCCCGTCTACGTACATCCGGATTTTGTTTGGATCAATGAGCGTGGTGGCAGGATGCTTTGCCGGATCATAGCCTGCATCCTCCCCGACAAAAGAAATCCGGGGCTGGTTGTTGTTCACCACACTATGCTCTGCAGGCGCCATATTCTTGATGACCGGGGGCTCGATGTCATCCTGGTTGGGGCCATATAAGGCACGGATCTGGTCCACGTAAATAACACCCGCATCTTTCTTGGCCGTGCTCGTTTCCATGTACCGTACAGGCATGTCCATGACGAGCGGCAAGGTGCGGTTTGGCGGCACCTCCGCCTCCAGGTATTTCCACCCAGTGAATGTCAATCCGGGCTCCTGCTCGACAAAATTCAAAGGAATGGTACCATTGGCGTCCCGGATCTGGGCACGCAGCCAGTGTTTTTTCCCGTCACCGTACACCCACATGCTGATTTTTTTCGGATATCCCGGGATTGAAATGCGGTCTGCCACAGTTTTGACGTCAAGATAAGCCCCGGACGTTCCTGTTCTGCCGGTGAAATCATACTCCAGCTTCAAGGAACTGCTGCCGAAACGGACCAGGTCCTCATCTTGCTCAATGCTGACCTTCGACAGATTGGCTGCCGCGCCGGAGCTTTCCTTATACCGGTCCAGACCATTCTCGAAATCCTCAAGAATAACCGGAGGCAGACCAATATTGACGTCCATGAAAGCCTCCACCCCTTGGTAGGAAACGATAATGGTGCCGGATACCTCCGTCTCATGCACGGCTGTAAAAACTCCGTCCCCGCTCACCGTGCCTCCATTTCCTTCCACACGCCACTCCAGCTGACTGTAGTCCGCCTTTACGGACTTGCCGTCGAGCAGCGCGTTCACATTCAGCCTCTGCACGGCCCCCGGCTCAAAGCTCATTACGGCATCGCTGAAACGCAGCTCACTGAGCCGGTTCACCACCTCAATGTGGGCTGAGCCGCCAAGTCCGTCCGAGGCCGCCGTTACGGATCCAGCCCCTGGCTGGGTCCCGGCTGTAAATACGCCCTGATCATTTATAGACCCAAGTCCGGGCTCTACACTCCAGGAAACTGCGCCAGGAAGGCTTGCCGGATGAAGCTGGCTGTCTACAGCCAGCGCCTTGAAGCTTGCCGTGGAGCCGATCAGGACACGCTCCAGATTCGGCTCTACCACCAGCTGATTCGCTTGTCCTTCTTCACCCGTATTCACCAGCAGCAGGCCGTTCGCTGTTTTGCGCTCACCGCCGTCCGACGGGGAATTCATAACCTTTCTAGCGGCTTCACCCGGGAGACGGGCAACCATCGTTGCCGATCCGCCGCCGTCCAGATTAAGAGCCTGTACCGCTCCCGCATCCTTCATGAGCTGCCCCATCTCTGCCAATGTGACGCCTTCACTAAAGCCCGGCTGACGTCCGTCCACGACCAGCATAATGACCGTGCCGTCGGCCTTTGTGCCGATTGCCGAGCGCGGGTGTACCGCCGGATCCGTAAGCGGCTGTACCACGCCATCCTTCACCAGCATGGCGTTACCTCCGATCGCTGTCGTGACATCCTGCCATGCAGGGTCCAGCTGCAAACTCACCGTCACCTGATCTCCCTGACTTAAGGAAGAAAGCTTGCTGCGCTGGGAGCCGGAAACAGACAGTACAGCTTGTCCCTCGCGGATCGGTGAGCTGCCTTTCTCTTTGAACAGTGTGGAGACTCTGAATGTAATGTCTTCTCCGCTCTTGAAATCTCCGGAGACAACATCCAGCACATATTCATCTCCAAGATCATTGGTCATGGTCGAGCTATGAAAAGAATCCGTATATAAAACGAGTGCGTCCGTGCCCCGGCTGCGGTTCACTGCAGTCAGTGTATGCTCCTGTCCGCCGATCTCTACAGTGCGGATGAGCGATGGACTGGGGCCATAAAGGGTAGACCCGTCACTTTTCATCCCAAATGCATTCCAGCCTGAAGGCGGACTGTTCAGCAGTTCTCCCTCACTCATAAACAGCCCCGTCGGCACGCCGCTGGACATATCATAGAAATCGCCATTGATCCCTGCAATAACGCGGCTGCCTTGGGCATCCACCTCCTGCGCCATAGCGCTGAGCTGCTGCATGCCATACAGCTTGCCATTCGTTTTGGCGGCTTTCAGGCTCAGCGATGACTGTGCAGGATCAAACTGTATCATGTGCAGCCGCTCCGGACCGCGCTCCACCTCCAGCTGCTTCCAGGTGTATGACGCTCCCGGTCCAATCATCCAGGTCCGTTCATCCATCAGCGTTCCGAGTCGCTGCTCTTCCTCATTGGCTGCTGCAGGTGCAGCAGGCGCTATTACGGATACCAGCATGATCACACTCAGCATGCAGGCCAGCCAGTTCGGCCGCTTTTCTAACTTTCTGCTGATCATCGTACGTTCGACCTCCGCTCACTCTCCCTATGTACAAGGGGTTATGGTTGTACAGGTGCAAGTATAAAGCGGTTTTGTTAACTCCTCCCCTGCCCCGTGTTAAGTCTTGGTCAAGTTTGATCTCTCTCGCAAAAAAGCCTGTATTTTGAGTCATCCGCACCCTGCTTGTCAAAAGCCCCCTTTTGCGTGTATATATTAATGAACGCTACTTGATAAACTACACATGAATATAGAGAGCAGGTGGACGGCAGATGAAGGTCGCAATATGCGGCGGGACCGGATTTATAGGTCAAGCCATGAGTGAGAAGTGGATTGCAGAAGGCCACGAGGTGCTGGTGGTGACGAGATCCAGGCCCGCTTCGGAGGAGCAGACTGAGCTAGAGCGCAGCATCACCTATGTGACTTGGGATGAGATGGAGCAGCAGCCAGAGCGGCTGGAAGGCCTGGACGCCTTGATCAATCTCGCCGGCTCCTCGCTGAGTCAGCGATGGACGGAAGCGGCAAAAAAGAGCATCCTGTCATCCCGGCTTCAAACCGTTGAGGCCGTTGCCCGGCTGATGGCCCGGCTCTCCAGTCCTCCCCCGGTTGTGATCCAGGCATCGGCGATGGCGATTTACGGCACCTCCGACACCGAGACCTTCGACGAGAGCAGTCCGGCGAGAGTCATGGACTTTCCGTCCCGTGTCGTCCAGGCGTGGGAAGAGGCGGCAGATGGCATTGAGGCAGCGCGCCTGGTGAAGCTGCGGATCAGCGTCGTGCTCGGTCAGGACGGCGGTGCATTTCCGAAGATGATTCTTCCCTATAAGCTGGGCATTGGCGGAAAGATCGGCAGCGGCAGACAGTGGATGTCCTGGATTCACCTTCAGGATATGGTCTCTCTCATCGAGTTCTGCATCACCCGGTCCGACATCTCAGGTCCTGTCAACGCCGCCTCGCCCCATCCCGTCACCAATGACGAATTCGGACGGACCGCTGGTAGTGTATATCATCGGCCGCACTGGCTGCCAGTGCCAGGCTTTGCCCTGAAGGCTCTGCTCGGAGAATTGTCCATGATTCTGCTGGATGGCCAGCGGGTCATCCCGATGAAGGCGGAGCGTCATGGCTTTCATTTCCGGTACCCCGAGTTGAAGGAAGCTCTGCAGGAACTGAAGCAGCAATAACAAAGCAGGCCGCGAAGCACCATTCGCGGCCTGCTTTGTTATTGCTTCGGTGCCCCCGCGAAGCGCTTCGTCTCAACAGAAGCGGGAAGGGTACGCCGTATGCTACAATGAGACAATCCGGCCTGCTCCGAAGCGACAGGTCCGTTGTTAATCATTGGGTTTCAGGAGGATGATGAACATGTCAGAACACGTAGAGGCGCTGCCGCGCTGCCATCCCGATACGGTCAAAATATACCGAATCTACAGCATTGGCGGCAGTGCCTTATTCCTGCTCCTTACAGCCGCCTATCTCTATCTTGCCGGCCGTCAGGACTGGCCGCTGTTCCCCGGATGGGCCGCCCTTGCAGGGATGCTCCCGGCTGCACTGTGGCTGGTGCTTATTGCACCCCGCTTATGGCATGAGACCTTCGGGTTCCGGGTATCGGCAGAGCAGCTGGAAATATCGTCGGGGATCTTTTTTATGCGGGATACGATCATTCCCATGACCCGGGTGCAGCATGTAGAGCTGGAAAGCGGTCCCCTGCTTCGCCGCTATGGACTAGCAGAGCTCAAGGTGGTCACGGCCGCCAAATCCCATGTCATCCGGGCACTATCCAGCGAAGAGGCAGAGCGGCTGAAGGCCGTCATTGGAAAGCTGGCTCAGGTGGTGGATGAGGATGTCTGAGCTGGATTTCAGGCAGCGGCTGCACCGATGGTATATCCTTTTCCCCTTGGCTTCCGTGATCCGCACACTGCTGCCGGCTTTGGCGCTGCTGCTGGTTCGAGTGATGGGGGACAATCCGTTTCCGCCTGTCTTTTGGCTGTGGAGCTCGCTAAGCCTTGTTGTTACGCTCATCCTGCTTCTGCTTTACGGCTGGAGAAGATGGAGGCGGTTTACTTACGAATTAAAGCCTGACAAGCTATTGATTCAAAAAGGCGTCTGGTTCCGGGAAGAGCAGTCCATTTACATCGCTCGGATTCACTCCGTGCATGTAGAGCAGCCGCTGCTTCAAAGGCTGCTCGGGCTGGCCCAGATCAAAATCGAAACCTCCGGCAAGAATGAAGACGGCGGCAAGCTTCCCGCCATCTCCAAGCCCGAAGCCCGAAAGCTGCAGTTATGGCTGCAGGAGCCCCGGCATGTGCAGGCTGAAGAGGAGTCAGCCGGGACACTTTTCCCGGGAAATGAGCAGCCTGAACCACAACCTCCAGAGAATCAGGCTGGCCAGCAGGCTTCTTCTCCTGGAGAGGTGAAGGCACGTAGCGTCCTGCTGCGAGTGACGCCGGGGAGGCTGCTGCTCGCCGCGCTGACCTCCTCCAACTTCTCGCTGGCCCTGGCGTTTCTGGCAGCCATCGGCTCTTTGGCCGACGATGTACTGCCGGACCCTTTGTACAACCGATTGTTCCGGGAAGCCGGTCAGCTCTTGTCCGGAAGCTGGATCACCGCCGCCGCAGCTGCATTCATCCTGGCCTGGCTGCTGTCGGCCATTCTCTACACAGTGCAGTACGCCGGGTTTACGGTAGAACGCGCTGGACGTCAAATCGTCGTCACCCGTGGGCTGCTGGAGAGAAAGGAGCTGATCTTCTCTCCAGAGCGCGTACAAGCCGTCACCGTCAAGGAGGGACTGCTGCGCCAGCCCTTCCGTTACAGTGAAGTAAGGCTTCACGTCCTGACCTCGGGTGACGACAAGCAGCTTGTCCTCCATCCGATGCTTCGGCTCAGCGAGGTTAACAGCCTGATGAACAGCATCGTGCCCCAGTTTCAAGCCCAGACTATAGATACTACGCCTCCCCGCCGGGCACTGTGGCTTTATATAAGATCTGATGCGATGCTTGCAGCAGCACTGAGTGCCGGATGTATCTGGATCTTTGAGGATCTGGGCCTGTGGTCACTGCTGCTGCTGCCCTTGTCCCTGCTTCACGCGATCTGGGCGTTCCACGATGCTGGTATGTCGCTGCACGAAAAACAACTCACGCTCCGTACACGTCGGCTCGCCCGCCATACTCGGTATGTCCGGCGGCCGCAGGTCGTCAGCTTCACCGTGAGAAGCACCCGTGCTCAGCGCAAGCGCAGGCTGCGCTCGTTCCATGTCAGCCTGCTGTCGAGCCAATATGACGGAAAGATCTTGGGCATGGAGCAGGAAGAGGTAGAGCGTGTGCGTCAATGGTTCATGAAACTAGAGGATACAGAAAGGAATTTTTGCGGTGAAATCAAACTCTAACGTATATATGCAGCTAAGTCTGGCCATGCTTCGAACCGGGATTCTGGGCTACGGCGGTGGGCCCTCGGTCATTCCGCTGATCCGCCATGAGGCTGTCATCCGTTACGGATGGCTGAGCCTCGATGAGTTCGGAGAAACCTTGGCACTCGCGAACGCTCTTCCGGGACCCATCGCTACTAAGATGGCCGCCTACCTTGGCTACCAGCAAAAAAAGACCCCGGGTGCAATCATCGCTGTGCTGTCACATATTTTGCCGACCTGCTTCGCCATGATTGCCCTGTTCTCGGCCGTCCAGGTGCTCAGCAGCTCCAGCATCATTGCCGGCATGATTGCGGGCGTGACCCCGGTCATCGCCGTTATGCTCGGCACCATGGCCTATGAATTCGGGGAAAAGGCCGTCAAGGGACTTGGCCTTGCTGCCGGCAGTCTCTCTTTTATCATTGCCTTTCTGCTGCTGCAGCAGATCCAGCTTCACCCCGCCGTCGTCATTATGCTGTTTCTGGCTTACGGGGCTATGCACTACAAGCTCCTCGCCCGCTGGAAGCGGCAGCGAGCAGCACGGAAGGAGGAATAGCCTTGGAATGGCTTCAGGTATTTATAAGCTTTCTGGTGTCCAACGTCCTCGGCTATGGCGGCGGCCCGGCATCCATCCCGCTTATGTATGAGTATATTGTGGCGCAGCGGGGCTGGCTGAGTGATTACGAGTTCTCCAATATGCTCGCGCTTGGCAATTCACTGCCTGGTCCGATTGCCACCAAGATCGCGGCCTACGTGGGATATGGGGTGACCGGCTGGGTTGGCTTTGCCGGTGCACTTACGGCCACCGTGGTTCCATCTGCGGCAGCGCTCATCTTCCTCTTGAAGGTGCTGCAGAAGCACCGGACCTCACCGGTCGTCAAGGGCATGACCCTGCTCGTTCAGCCAGTGATCGCCATCATGATGGCCGTGCTGACCTGGCAGATGGCCCAAAGCTCTGCGGCCTCCATCGGCCTGCTGCAGAGCCTTGGCATTGCTGCTGCAGCCTTCTGGGCGATGAACATTCGCAAGCTCCATCCGGCCCTCGTCATCCTGGCTGCTTTTGCATACGGTGCGCTTGTGCTCTCCAGGAGCATGTAGCTCCCTTTCTCAACCCACATTAAAAAGAGCAGCGTCCGCCCGGTTTATCCTGCAGACCTGCTCTTATATAGGATGCCGCTCACTTCTTCAGGGGAGGCTTCACTTGAACCAGCCTTTTTCCTTAAAGCGTGTAATGGCTTCAATTCGGTTGCTGACACCCAGCTTATCCAGAATGACCGAGATATAATTACGGACTGTGCCGGTCGTCAGAAACAGCTCGCTGGCGATCTCCTTCGTGTTCTTGCCGTCAGCGATCAGCCCCAGCACTTCCTTCTCCCGCGGGGTCAGCGGATTCTCTTCCCCGTACGCTTCATCCACCAGCTCCGGCGCATAGATCCGGCGACCCTGCATAATGCTTCGGATCGACGTAGCCAGCTCTTCACTGGGACTGTCTTTCAGCAGATAGCCATGGGCTCCTGCCTTCAGGGCACGCTCGAAATACCCCGGTCTCGCGAAGGTTGTCAGAATCATAATCTTGCAGCCTTGCCCCCGCAGCTCCTCGGCGGCTTCCAGTCCGCTCTTCAGAGGCATTTCAATGTCCATAATACAGATGTCCGGCTGATGAAGATGCACCAGCTTGACCGCATCCTCTCCGTTACCAGCCGTTCCCACTACCTGCATATCCTCCTCCAGATCCAGAAGCGAAGCCAGTGCTCCCAGCAGCATCCTCTGATCTTCTGCAATGACGACCGTAATCATATCCCTGCCTCCTTCCCGGGCTGTTTCAACACCTGAGGCACCCTCAGTGTAAGCAGGGTCCCATGGTCCGACTTGATGTCCATACTTCCATTTACGAACTCCAGCCGCTCCCACATGCCGCGCAGGCCATTTCCCCGGGTGTAAGCTCTCTCGCCTGAGAACCCGACACCGTTGTCCCTCACGGACACAACCAGCTCGGTTGCATTCGGCTTGACGCTGATCCAGCATTCCCGGGCAGTGCTATGCTTGACAATATTCGTCACTGCTTCCTTCAGGCACATACTCAGTACATTTTCGTTCATCAATGACAGATTGATGTCTTCCGCATCTCCATCCAGATGAAGCTCAATCTGCGCCGCCTTGAGAATCTGCCGAATCCGGAACATCTCATCCACCAGCCGTGTCCCCCTCATCTGGGTGACCAGCTCCCGGACCTCCTTCAAGGCCAGTCTCGCGGTCTGGCGCACATCCTGAATCTCCTCTTGAGCCCTGCCGGGATCCTTCATGACCAGCTTGCCGGCGAGATCACTCTTCAATCCAATCAAGGACAGCTTCTGTCCCAGCGTATCATGAAGGTCTCTTGCAATCCGCTGACGCTCCTCCAGCTTGACGAGCTCGGAAATTTTCTTGTTAGCATCCTCCAGCTGAACCTGCAGGCGGTCATTGTTGTTGCGGTTAAACGTCGTAATCGGCAGCAGCACC
This sequence comes from Paenibacillus sp. JSM ZJ436, assembly GCF_044383795.1. Taxonomy (NCBI): domain Bacteria; kingdom Bacillati; phylum Bacillota; class Bacilli; order Caryophanales; family Paenibacillaceae; genus Paenibacillus; species Paenibacillus sp. JSM ZJ436. The sequence goes on along the minus strand of NZ_JBISEO010000014.1, from coordinate 49,408 downwards.
ACAGCTACGACACTGACCAGCACGAATGGCAGCTGCGTGATAAAGAACGGGTTTTTGGAGACAAAGCCGTAGTTGACCGTCAGAATCGTAGCAATGAGATGGATGGTGTACAGCGTGAAGAAGCCGACCCGGTTTCGGATATTCCCGATGAAAAAGGCCAGGAATAGAGAGAAATACACATAACCAAAGAGCAAAGACATCGTAATCGAAATTAAAATCTGCACGCTCGTCCAGAAATAAATTAACCAGCCCTTGGCCTGAAACGACAGCACGTAGCAGCAGAAGAACACCAGAATCATGACAATGCCGATGACAATCTGATAGGTCGAGGTCGAACGGAAAATAAAATAAAACGGCAGAATATAAAAGACGACCCACACGTAAGGATTTAGCCCCGTGTTTTTCTGGAAAATCTGGTACCACTTTTGCATTGGGCGCCCACCTTTTCGCATCTTGATCATCTTATATAGTAACATATTCCACCGTTTGTTATGAATGATATTCAAGGTTTACCGTCTTAATTCGTGCCTGTCTTCAGCTTCGTAACCGCACGCTCGGAATCCAGCTGCTTCTGCCGCCGGCGCTGCCGCAGCTCCTTGAAGCTGATGAACAGCTTTGCTTCCTCATCCCATAGACGGAAGCTGAGCGCTTTGAAGCTGGTGCGCATCGTGATGGTCGTTGCTTTTTGCAGGGGAGGTGTGGCATTATGCGCCTTCTCCAGATTGTAATTCGGCACTCTCGGGCTCAGATGATGCACATGGTGGAAGCCGATATTACCGGTAATCCATTGCAGCACCTTCGGCAGCTTGTAGTAAGAGCTTCCTTCCACCGCTGCGTTCACATAGCTCCATTCCTCATCATGCTCATAGTACGTATCTTCAAACTGGTGCTGAACGTAGAACAGCCAGATGCCCATCATCCCGGAGAACAGGAAGACCGGACCCTGCACCAGCAGGAACGCTTCCCAGCCGATTGCCCAGCACAGCAGTGCATACAATCCAACCAGAGAAAGATTCGTAATGTACGTGCTGATCCGTTCCTTGCGCTTCGCTTCCTTGCGGTTAAAGCGGTAGTCAATCACGAAGATAAAGATCGGTCCCAAGATAAACATAACCAGCGGATTCCGGTAAATACGGTAACGAAGCTTCGTCCAGAACGAGGCCTGCTCATATTCACTTACGGTCAGCACCCAAATGTCACCGATGCCTCTCTTATCGAGATTGCTGCTCGTTGCATGGTGGATGGAATGTGTTGTTTTCCATTGCTGGTAAGGACAGAGCGTGATGACACCGGTAATCGTGCCTAGTATTTCATTGGCCCGGCGGCTTTTGAAGAAGGATTGGTGGCAGCAGTCATGAAAAATGATAAAGGTACGAACCACGAAGCCGGCCGCTACCATAGCAATCGGCAGTGTCAGCCAGTACGATACCGACAGGCTTAGATAGGCCAAATACCATAAGACGACCAATGGAAGCAGTGTATTGATGAGCTGCCGAATGCTGGCCTTCGTATCAATATTTTCGTAGGGAGCGACATTTTTCTTTAGATGGGACAGTGAATTAGCCTGAGCCATGATGAATTCCTCCTCAAAATATAGCGCAGCCGGGATCCAAGGTTCCACAGCATACTTTTCTACTTTACATTATAGTGAAGACCTGTCATGCTCCACAGTCATAAACGTCAAGAACAAGGGATGACATTTGTCATATATCCATACAAAATTTGAGTGCATAGAGAATAGATTGTCATTATCGTCCATTTTTTACACACAAAAAAGCCGCTTGACGCAGGTAAGCGCCATCAGCGGCTTTACTTCATAATTTACTTGTCTGCGGCCTGCTGATCGGCAGGATACACCAGACCGATCTGGCGCCTGGCTTCCTCCGCGATTTCCGCGGTAATGATGGAGGCCTCATGCGAGTTGATCTCACTCTCCCGCTTGCCGGCTTCCAGCACGTCGATAAATTCATCCAGCTCATAGTACATGGACTCATGCGTCTGGGTTTGTGTGATCTCTTCAATCGTGCCGTCGCGGTAATGAATCTTGACGTTGTACGGCTGATTGATTTTGTCGATGACCATCGTCCCGTTCTCGCCTTGGATTTCGGCCGGCAGATAGGAGTCGCTGATCTTGGAATGCATGATCACGGCATCCATCTCCGGATAGCGCAGCACCAGGCTTCCCTCACCGTCCACACCGGAGGAGAGCAGAATCCCTTCCGCCTTGATGGACTCCGGTCTGCCGAAGAGCACAGCCGCCGGGTAGATGCAGTACACGCCCAAATCCATCAGCGAGCCGTTGGAGAACTGCGGGTTGAACGCATTGAGCACCGTGCCTGCAAGGAAAGCATCATAGCGTGAAGAATATTGGCCATATGAAGCCACATAACGCCGAATGCGCCCCAGCTTGTACAAATGATCGCGAACCGCTTTGAAATTCGGCATCTGTGTGGACTTCATGCCCTCCATGAGCAACACGTTGCTGTTCTGGGCAGCATCCACCATCGCCTGAACCTCGGCAGTATTAGAAGCCAGCGGCTTCTCACACAGCACATGCTTGCCTGCCTTCATGCACAGAATGGCCTGCTCTGCGTGAAACGAATTGGGACTCGCGATATACACCGCATCCACATCGGGGCTCGCAGCCATTTCCGAGATGTCTGTATATACCGCCGGACGAGGATCATATTTCGAAGCGAACTCTGATCCCTTCTCCGCTGTCCGGGAGTACACGGCAGTCAAGGTAAACCGGTCATTCTCCATCGCGGCCTGAATAAAACGTTCTGTAATCCAGTTGGTTCCAATAATTCCGAATCGCACTTGTAACAATCACAACGCATCCTTTCCATGATCAATTTCCGGGAGGTCTCTTTAAGCCGGGGCTCGTCCTTCAAAGTGTTCAATGATCTTCCGGGCATGCTCCGAAACCGGCTTGCTCTTACCGCTTTCGGTGTCGATCAGCACGATGGTTCCACGTCCGGCCGCCTTCAGCTGATCCTCAACCACCACCGCATACTGCACATCCATGGAGGAGCGGCCAATCTCCGCTACCTTCACATGCAGCATCAGCGGATCCTTCAGATAGAGCTGTGCCAGATACTGACACTCCAGGTCTGCAACCACAGAAACCGCCTTTTGGCTAAACAGCTCCTCCGTCAGTCCCAAATGCTCAAAATATTCAATCCGCCCTTGTTCGAAGTACATGAAATAGCTCACGTTATTCACATGTCCGAGCATGTCGGTCTCACAGTAACGGATTCTGATAGGAAATGCAAAATGGAAGGTCTGCAGCCAGCTCTGAGGGTCCGGCTGTACAAAGGTCGTCTTTCTCACGGTGATCCCCTTTCAACAAAATGCTGTGCATTCATGTCAGCTTCTCCTAGCATAATGAATACCGCTCCCAGCCGTCAATGACCGGCAGCTAAATCTCTTACCGCAGAGATGTGTAAAAAGACGGCAAAAAGACCGTCTCTGGAAAAGACGGCCTGATCTCTTTAATGCTTCTTCTTGTAATACGTCACCGCAAGCGCCAGCGCCAGCACGGAGCCCTTCACGATATCCATAGCGTAGTAAGGAACCGACATCATAATGAGGCCGTTCTGCAGAATCCCGATCAGCACAGCGCCGACAAAGGTTCCCAGCGCATTCGGTTTGCCGGACCCAAGCACGGAATAGCCGATAAAGGCGGCCGCTACAGCATCCATTAAATACGGACCGCCTGCATTGACCTCCGCGTTCATAACGCGGGCACCCAGGATGATTCCGCCTATGGCAGCAAATAGTGCCGAAAGCAGGTACGCCGTCAGCCGGTACCGGCTGACCGCGATGCCGGACAGCTCGGCAGCCTCACGATTGCCGCCGATCATGTACATGTAGCGGCCGTGCTTGGTGTAGGTCAGGAACAGGTGCACGATGACCACGACGAGCAGCATGATAACGATGATCCATGGCACTTGGCCGATTTTTTCGAATAATCCGGGAATTCGGCCCTCAGCGTACTCACCGCTTGGCATAATCATGTTCTGCGATACGGTAGCACCCCGTGTATAGGTTAAGGCGACGCCCTGAAACACGAACATCGTGGCCAGCGTCATCAGCATATCCTGAATTTTGAAATTAATGACGAGAAATGCATTAATCACGCCGACCACCAGACAGAAGATCAGTGTCAGCACGATGCCGACGCCTATATTTTGCCCATGCCAGACGAAGAAGGAAATGACCAGCGCATTGGCCAGGGAGGCTGTAGAGCCGACGGAGAGATCAAAGCCCCCAACCGCGAGAGATACCGTCAATCCCACGGCAATAATGGTCACAATGGAGATTGAGCGCAGAATGTTAATGACGTTTCCCGAGCTGAGGAAGTTCTCGTTCAAAAGGCCGAATACCGCAATCAGCACGACGACCGTGATCAAGGTTCCATATTTGTACAAAAAATCAAATGCGCTCTGTGCCGGCTTGTTCCGGGCACCCGCTGATGTATTCATGTCGTTAATCCCCCTCCAGTGCAATACAGAAGCAGCTCTTCCTCGCTGCTGTTCGATGTTTCCAGCTCCTTGACAATCCGGCCGTCATACATGACGTAAACCCGGTCGGAAATGCCCATGATTTCGGACAGCTCACTGGAAGCGTACAGCACGCATTTGCCGCGTGCCGCCAGCTCCGCCACCAGCTCAAAAATGTCCCGCTTCGCGCCGACATCCACTCCCTTGGTCGGCTCATCGAACATGTAAACATCGGCATCTACCAGCAGCCACTTGCCGATGGCTACCTTCTGCTGATTGCCGCCGGACAAGCTCCCCGTCTTCGTATGGCCGCCCGGGGTCTTGATCCCCAGGCTGTCGATAATCATCTCGGAGGACTGCGCCTCCTTCTTGAAGCTGATCCAGGAGCCCCATCGGCAGAACCTCGACAGCATCGCTGCCGTCAGATTCACGGATACCGATTCCTCGACAAAAATGCCTTCGCGCCGCCGTTCCTCCGGCACCAGCGCCAACCCCTGGCGCACTGCATCGTGCGGGGTTGAAATCCGCAGCCTGCGGCCATTCAGCACCACCTCGCCGGAATGCTTGGCAGCCCCGAACAAGGCCCGGCACAGCTCGGTCTTCCCAGCACCAACGAGTCCGGCCAGGCCGATAATTTCTCCCTGGTGCATCGTGAAGCTTATATCACTGACCTTGCCTTCGCGGTCGGACAAATGACTGACGGTCAAGGCAGCCTCCCCCTTCACCTTCTTGCGAAGCGGAAACTGCTGCTCCATCCGGGCATTCAGCATATGCTCGACGATCTCCTCCTGGGTCAGGTTGTGGATGACATCAGAGGTTACCCGCTGACCGTCTCGGAGAATCGTAATATCGTCACAGATTTCATACAACTCCGGGAGACGATGGGAGATGAAGATGACACTGACGCCTTCTCCCTTCAGCTTGCGCACCAGCTTGAAGAGCTGATCTGTTTCGCTGCGGCTCAGCGGTGCTGTCGGCTCGTCCAGCACCAGAATGCGGCACTGCTTGATCACCGAACGGGCAATCAGCACCATTTGCTTCTCCGCCAGCGTCAATTCCTGTACGAGCTTTCGTGTGGAGATATAGACATTCATCCGCGCAAGTGCGGCCTGCGCCTGCTCGTGCAGTGCCTGCCAGCGGATGACATGGCTTCCCTTCATGCTATGTACCATGGACTCCAGCATAATGTTCTCGGCAACAGTCAGATTCGGGATCAGAGCCGTATCGACCTCCTGATACACAACCTGAATGCCGAGATCCTTAGCATCTCGCGGTGAAGCAATGACAGCCTTGCTGCCCTCCACCACAATCTCACCCTCATAGTGGCTGTACGCACCTGCAAGAATCTTCATCAGGGTGGATTTGCCGGCTCCATTCGCGCCGATCAGCGCATGGGCTCTTCCGGCCTGCAGTTCAAAATTCACATCTGATAACGCCTTTACTCCCGGAAACGAAATCGAGATGCCCTTCATCTCCAGCAACGGGGCTGCCGTATCCTTCCTTTGCGGTTCGGCAGACAGACGGGTGCCTGACATGATGATTCACCTTCTCCCCTCATTAAAATGGGCGCTCCTATCCTATTGGATAAGAGCGCCGGGCGGCATATTAATTACCGTAAACTTCTTTCAAGGCTTTCATCCAGTCCTCTTCAAAATCCGTGCTGGTTCCCCAGCCAGGAATCAAATTCGCAAGACTGCTCATATTCACAGGCTCCTCAGACTTCGCCAGGCTCGCCTGGTCAATCAGTGTGGCTGGAAGGCTGTACGTGGAAGGCGTCTCTTCACCGGCCAGCTTCTTCGCCAGCAAACGTACATTCACCGCGCCGATGGTCTTGGGATCCACCGCAGCCGTAGCTGTCCATGAGCTGTCCGGCTTCTGCATAATCTCAAGATCCGCGTTAGATACGTCGATCCCGTAGATCTTGATCTCATTGCGTCCGGCTTCATTGATCGCTCTTGCAGCGCCAATCGCGAAGGCGTCCCATGTCGCGAAGATTGCGTCAATCTCGCCTTTCGGATGCTTCGTCAGCATAGCCGCTACAGCATTCTGTGTTTCTATAGATGTGTCGCTGCTCGCTACGCCAAAGCGTTCAATCTCTTTGATGCCCGGATTGTTCTTCAGGGTTTCTTGATATACCGCATTCCGGCGAACCATTGGCGGGAATCCATCTACCCACAGATAGACGATATTAGCGTCAGGGCCCTGCTCTTCTACCAGGCGATCCAGCGACAGCTTGGCCAGCGTCTCATCATCCTGGGAAGTCACAGTTACACCCTCGATTTCTGCAAGCTCCGGTACCGAGTCAAACGCTACAACCGGAATCCCTTTAGCAGCAAGAGCCTTGACATCCTCCACGGTAGCAGGGTCGTCACCATGAGACAATACGATACCATCATAGCCGTTACCAGCCGCTTGAGCAACCGCATCATGGAATTTAGCTGCATCATTATTCGCTGTAAAGGTATCTACCTTAAAGCCAAGTGCTTCACCTTCCTGCTTCGCACCCGCCAAAAACTGTGCTGTGTGATCATCTCCGCCGATCTTGCGGATGATCATAAGCTTCATATCATCTTTCTCTGCAATGGCTGCTGGCAGATTCTCAATGTCTGCTCTGGAGCCTCTGCTTTCGCCGGCGGAATCTTGTCCGCAGCCCGTTGTGAGAATCACTGCCGACAATAGCAAGCCGGACAGCTTCACCCATGGTTTCTTAATATTCATGCTGGTTCTCCCCCTCAATATGACTGATCTCTTTTTATTACAAGTAATCCTATCGGATTTAGAAGGGGGAGTCAATACTTTTTTTTGCGTCACTTTAACGCATTCCAGCATAATCTCAACAAAACACATCCAACAAGTCATTGACCTCTAGAGAATGCCCATGGTCTCCATCCATGCCTTCGCGATCAGCCCGTGGCCAGCCGGTGATGGATGAACGCCGTCCGGCGCCCAATATGCCGGCTCCCGGCGTGCAGCTGCCGCGTTGAACAGGCCGTCCAGCGGAACGAGCAGTGCTTGGAATTCGGCGGCCAGCTCCCGCACAGCATGGATCTTGGGATCCAGATCTTCGCGCCAAGCGCGGCGATCCTCCGGCACAGGCAGCACAAACGGCTCCATCAAAATCAGCTTGGCTCCCAGTGATTCCTGCGTCCGCTCCAGCAGCTCCCTGTAGCCCGCTTTGAAAGCCGCCGCCGGCGTTTCATCCTGCCTGCTGAATCGGCGCCAGCAATCATTAATCCCGATATATACCGACACCCAGGTCGGCTTCAGATCCAGGCAATCTCCCTGCCATCTCTCCTGCAGGTTCACGACGCGGTCCCCGCTAATGCCCCGATTCAGGAACTGCAGGTTCAGCTCCGGATGCTTCAGACCTGTCAGCGCCGAGATAAGCAGTGGATAGCCTGTCCCCAAGCTACTGGACTCACTGCGGTTTCTGCCTGCATCTGTAATGCTGTCACCTTGAAAAAGAATAATATCATCGTGTTGCAGCTGCACTGTGTTCTTCCCCCTCATTAGACCAAAGATAGACATTCCTCGACCGTTTTTGACGTTTATCTATTAATTTGCCACACGCAGCCCATCTTCCTGCTTGCCGACAGGAATTTAGAAGGAATTATTTCATTTCCATGAGCATTTACTGCTGCAAAAAAAGCCCTCACGCTCAGCGCGAGGGCTTATTCCGCCATTGTGATGCAGCATTTGCTGCAGAAATGGCGATGAGGGCTAATTGCACGTCAGGAGACGTGTCCGGCCGGAACGGCTACCCAGTGTCCTGGAGTCACCTCCACTAACTCGGAATGCTCCAGATTGTATTTATCTTCTCCCGTCCGTTCTTCCAGCAGCACCCGCTTCTTCGCAGCTTCGATCTTGGGGTCGGGAATCGGAATGGCAGACAGCAGTGATTTCGTATACTCATGCTGCGGATTGGCGTATAGCTCCTCGCTTTCGGCCAGCTCCACGATCTTGCCCTGATACATAACAGCTACCCGATCGCTGATGTGCTTGACCATCGACAAATCGTGGGCAATGAATAAATAAGTGAGGCCCAGGCGCTGCTGAAGCTCCTCCAGCAGCTTGACGATCTGCGACTGTATCGAGACATCGAGCGCGGACAAAGGCTCATCACACACTATGAATTTCGGTTCTACCGCGAGGGCCCGGGCAATCCCGATCCGCTGACGCTGTCCCCCGGAGAACTCATGCGGATACCGGTCTGCAAAGGCCGGGTTCAGCCCGACCATATCGAGCAGCTCCTCAACACGCTTGCGGCGCTGCTGCCGGCTTCCGGACAGCTTGTGCACATCCAGCGCCTCGCCAATAATATCCACGATCTTGAATCTCGGGTTGAGCGAAGCATATGGATCCTGAAAGATCATCTGCATATGCTGACGCATGGTCTTCATTTCACCGGACGAAAGCCGGTTCACCGCCATCCCCTGATACAGCACATCGCCTCCTGTCGGCTGATGAAGCCGCAGAATTGCGCGCCCTGTTGTGGACTTGCCGCTGCCGGACTCTCCGACAAGGCCTAACGTTTCGCCGGCATTAATATGGAAGCTAATATTGTTAACGGCCTTCAGCACCTGTCCCTTACCCATGCTGAAGTGCTGCTTCAATCCTTGAACCTGCAACAGCGGACGCTTCAGCTCCTCTGCCGTCAAGATCGATGATACCGGCTTCGGCTTCTTCTTCTCATGAAGCCTCGGCAGAGCGTTCAGCAGCTTGAGGGTGTACGGATGCTGCGGATTATCAAAGATCTCCTCCGTCGTTCCCGTTTCTACAATAACGCCATCCTTCATGACCGCGACCCGGTCGCACATACCCGCTACAACGCCGAGATCATGGGTAATGAGAATGATCGAAGTGCCAAAGCGGTTCTGCATATCCTTCATGACATTCAAAATCTGGGCCTGAATCGTTACATCGAGTGCCGTCGTAGGCTCATCCGCAATCAGCAGCGCCGGCCGGCAGGCGAGTGCAATGGCGATCATAACCCGCTGCCGCATCCCGCCGGAAAATTCATGCGGATACTGGCTGTACCGCGCCTCACTGTTCGGAATACCAACCAGCTTCAGCATATCTAGCGCTTGCTGCTTCGCTTCTTTGCCCGACAGCTTCTGATGCTTGATCAGGCTCTCCGCAATCTGCTCTCCGATTCGAAGCGTAGGGTTCAAGGACGTCATCGGATCCTGAAAAATCATGCCCATATCCCGTCCCCGTATGCTCTCCATCTCACGCTCGGTCTTCTCGTTCAGGCTCTGTCCTTGAAACTTGATCTCGCCTTCCTTCATAAAAGAAGGCGGCGACGGAAGCAGCCGCATAATGGAGCGGGCAGTGACGCTTTTGCCGCTGCCGGATTCACCGACAATGCCCAGCGTCTCTCCCTTGTTCAGCTGGAAGCTGACTCCGCGTACCGCATGAAATTCCCGATCGCGGTTCTGAAAGGATACGTTTAAGTTTTTTACATCTAGTAGGGGTTCCATATCTCCTTCTCCTGCCTTAAAATATATATAAACTATGATAAAGAAAGAAACGTTTGATCTCTATTGACTTTTGAAAAACGCTAAAATAAAATATACTATATCACTCGGAATAATGCAATTTATGAAGGAGGGCTAGTCATCTTATGGATGTGAAGGAAGCTGCCGGCTTCAGCCGGACCATCAACCACATCACCAGCACGTATCGTAAAATCCTTCTGAATCCTTCATATAAATACCTCTTTCTCTTGTTAGGAGCTCCGGTTCATCTGGTTGTCTTCTTCGTTTATATGATTCAGAGAAATCATGACGCTTATACCGCCGTGGTTAACAGACTGCGGAACGAGTGGTTATCCTCCGGCTATCATCTGAAGCTGCAGGAGGAGATCCAGGATCAGTTGCGGCGTAAGGCTGAATTTTTTCAACAGCAGCTCTCTTCGGAGAAGCTGAAACGCGAGACCGAGCGGCTCGCGGAACAGAAGTTCCAGGAACAGCTACATGACGAGGCGATCAAGGAAATGCAGCTTAACGGGCAAAGCCGGTTAACTTTTGCGGACACGTTTGAATCCTTGATCCGCAGGCCGGCTTTTTTTGCAATTTCATGGATTCCAGGCTTGCTCATGTATCTGATGATCATTCTGTACAGCTATCCCTTTCTGAAGTTTATCTCAGAGCGGCTTGTTATGACGTGGTTCGTCATCCTTGGAGTGTCGGTGCTGGTGTTCAGCATTCTCTATATGTCGCCGATGAATCCGGCCGCCAACATCTTAGGTGTGACCGCGACTCAGGAACAGATCGAGGCCTTCAACCGCCTCCACGGTCTGGATCAGTCATATTGGGCGCAGCTGTGGAACACACTAAAGGGAATATTCACCTTCGACCTGGGGAAATCCTTCTCCGGAAATGAACAAGTGACCGACAGTATTGCAAGGAAATTTCCGATTACGCTGACGCTGACCGTGATTTCCCTGCTCATCGCGATGATCATTGCCATTCCAATTGGAATCATATCGGCGACCCGGAAGAATTCGTTCTGGGATTACTCCTTTATGTTCATCGCCCTTCTGGGATTGTCGATTCCGAACTTCTGGCAGGGCTTGATCTTCATTCTGGGCTTCTCCATTAATCTGAAATGGCTGCCGGCAACCTACAGCCCTGGGAACTGGCTCTCTATGATCATGCCGGTCATTGTGCTGGGCACCGCGCTTACAGCCTCCGTTGCCCGAATGACACGCTCCTCAACCCTGGAGGTCATTCATGAGGACTATATCCTGACCGCCAAGGCGAAAGGCATCAGCAGCCGACAGGTCCTGCGCAGGCATGCAGTGCGCAACGCGCTCATTCCGATTGTTACTGTCATCGGTCTTCAATTCGGAGCGATGCTCGGAGGCGCCGCTGTCACGGAGAAAGTATTTAATATTAGCGGGATCGGCGGCTATATTGTAGACAAGCAGTTTATTCCCGACATCCCGGCCGTTATGGGCGGTGTCGTATACACAGCCATCACGATTTCGATTGTAAATGTGATGATTGATATGATGTATGCGTTCCTGGATCCGCGGATCCGTTCCCGGATGAAGCAGTACTGAGCCGGCTCATTGCAGCCTTTCAGCACTGCAACCTTATTAAAGCAGGTGTACCCATGATCAAGAAGAACTTACAACAATCGCAGCAGGACCGGTTCCGCCTGAAATCCTCACCCGAGTATTCCCAGGCGAACTTCACTTGGGTCGTCTCCCTGGCTTTAGCCCTTGTATTGCTGCTGAACAGCTTTGCATGGGGCAGCCTGGAGGTTCGCCCTGTGATCCTGGTATTATTCATCCTATATACCCTGTTCACCTTGGGACAGGGAGCACTAACCTACCAAATCCGGCGAGATCTCACACGGCATGGAGAGATCAGGCCGGCAACAAGAAGATGGGGATACGCCGGCCTGCTTAGCCTGCTGACAGGCAATGTGTTTCTGACGGTGGCTTCCTTCAATCTGATCAAGAAGCAGAAGAGTCCGGAATATACGATTTCGGTATATATGCTTCTGACTCAGATCTTCGTCATCGCGCTATCGGCTCTAAATATGTTCAAGCCGTACGTATCGAATGGGTTCTTGCCCGGTATGGGCATACTGATTGCCGTTACCGTGTTTCATCTGACGGCGCTGCTCCTCGTCGCCAAGTATGCCCATCAGCATGTGCTTCCTGCCGGATTGAAATGGCTGGCACTGCCGTTGCTGCTAACCGCAGCTACCGGTAATCTGTTCGCCGTTGTGCTGGGGCTTAGCCTGCTATCCAAAATCCGCCGTAGTGCGAATCCCGGGGCTACCCGCTGGGCCGATGTCTGGATCAAAATTACGAGCAACCACACGGCAATGCTCGGCATGTTCTTCATTATTTTTCTGTTCACGATTTCTGTCAGCAGCCTGCTGACCTTTGAATATAGCTTTGCTGTAGACAATAATTACAGTGCCATTCTGCAGTCGCCGTCGCTGTCCTATCCACTAGGAACGGATGACTTCGGCCGCTGCCTGTACTCCCGAATCGTCTTTGGCGCACGGATCTCGCTCATTGTGGGATTTATGTCGACACTGATTCCTGTTATTATTGGAGGCATCCTGGGTGCCATTTCCGGCTACTATGGCCGTCATACTGACAATATCATCATGCGGGCGCTTGATATTTTGTATGCTATCCCAGGCATCCTGCTCGCCATTGCGATCATTGCTGCGTTCGGGGCAAATACGTTCAACTTGATTATCGCGCTGAGTGTCGGAGCGATTCCGACCTATGCCCGGACGATGAGAGCGAACGTGCTGATGGTTTCCACCTATGAATATGTGGATGCGGCGCGGGCCTTTGGCTCCAGCCATCTATCGATCATCTTCAAGCACATTGTCCCGAATTCACTGGCCCCCATGATCGTCAAATCCACTTTAACCATTGGTGGAGCGGTCATTGCTACAAGCAGTCTGAGCTACCTCGGACTGGGTGTAGAGCCCCACATTCCGGAATGGGGCAATATTCTGAAGATCGGAAGCACGTATCTGGAGACGAACTCGTACCTGGCCATCTATCCCGGCCTGGCTATCATCGCTCTTGTGCTCTCCTTTAACTTCCTCGGCGACGGACTGCGCGATGCGCTGGACCCGAAGCTGGACTAACTAGCGGCAACAACAATTTATATAAATCCAGGAGGAACTCACCATGAAGAAAAGAAACATCCTGCTTCTTCTGCTCACCTTTGTGCTGATCCTGAGCGGCTGCACCGTTCAGACGAAAGACGAGGGTCAATCTACGCCTGCTCCAGATAACAATGCCGAGCAGCCTGCCAATACCACAGCACCGACCATCGAAGTGCTGGGGATGAGCGCCAATGAAGCGGACCTCAATATCATCCGCGACCAGCTTACCAAGAACGGCTTTAACGTGAAGCTGAACATTCAGCCGGACTACGGCAGCTTCAAGAGCCAGCAGGACGCCGGTAATTATGATGTGTCTATGTCCAGCTGGACGACCGTAACCGGGAACCCGGACTATGCAGTGCGCTCCCTGTTCACCACTGGCGGCGACTACAGCATTATGTCTGATGAAGAAGTGGATCAGCTGATCAACCAGGCATCCACTCAAAGCCCGGAAGATGCAGTAGAAACGTACAAGCAGCTGGAGCAGGTGCTCGTTGAGAGCAAGGCCTATATTGCACCGCTGTACATTTCATTGAAAAGCCAGGCACTGAACAAGGATGTTCTGAATCCGGAGTCGGTACGCCTGTCGAAATCCCGCTCCCTGCCTTGGGAAGATATTGACTTTAATGATACGTCCAAGCGCGACCAGGAGCCTCTCATTTTGTCCCAGACGATCCCTACGCTGACTTCCCTGGATCCGATCAAGGGCAATGATGGCTCGATCAATATTATTAACACGAACATGAACGTACGCCTGATTAACCTGACCGATGACGACAAGATTACGTCCGAAGGCTCGCTGTCTTACAACCACAGCATTGCTGAAGGTAACAGCGATTACTACTTCATTCTGCGGGATGACATCAACTTCGCGAAGGTAGAAGACAAGCTGGCTGTAGATTCGGGAGAGCGTGTCGGTGCCGATGATGTTGTCTTCTCCATGAACCGTGCCAAGAACAAGGATTCGGTGCCAGATCACCGCACCTATACCCTGCATGAGCATATTCAGGATGTAGAGGTTGTGGAGGATCTTGCTTCCCTGGATGCCGTAAATGTAGCCGGCAGTGACGAAACAGTTCGCCAGGCACTGGAGAACGGCTTGGATACCCCAATCGCTTCTCTCGTGACAGACAAGAATCAAGCCAGCACCAAGGACGGCAAATATCAGGTCATCAAGCTGACGACCACCGAGCCGTTCCCGCAAGTCCTGAATTACCTGGCTCACCAATCTGCAGGGATTGTATCCAAGAAGCAGGTTGAAAGCATCAACACCTATGATGTTGCTAAATTTGATGTGAACAAGGACATCCCTTACGGCGATCAGAACACGGTAACCGAAGGCGATCAGTATAATAACACCCTGTATGCCAGCGGTCCTTACATTCTGTCGTACAAGAATGACTATGAAGCTGTGTTCTACAAAAACCCTGGTTACATGACAGGTACCGACCATGAGCCGAACATCAATCAGGTGAAGGTACGCTTCATTCAGGATGCAGACAGCACACTGGCGGCATTGCGCAGCGGAGAGATTCATCTGTTCTACTCCGTTCCTGAAACGAAGTATGATGTTGTCCGTAGCGACAGCAAGCTGGAGCTGCAGACGGTTCAAAGCAATGCCGTAGCCTACCTGCTCTTCAACACGGCGAACCGTGATGTAGCGAAGAGCGAGGATCTGCGCAAAGCGGTTCTGCATTCCATCAATCAGGACGAGTTCCTTGCCTACTACAAGAACAACAAGGAAAAAGCCTACTCCACACTCAGCCCGCTCGTGAACACGGGCAATGAGCTGAAAGCCGATCCGGCGAAAGTGAAGGAATTCCTTGCGAACTATCAGAATTCGAAGTAAGCTGCTGTAATTAAAAACCTCCCCCGAGATGAGATCATCCCGGGGGAGGTTTTTTGTTTCCATAGTCTGTTTTAACGAACCGGACTTACCGTCTGAATGCAGTCCACCATCGACAGTACCTGAATATCTCTCGCCGATGCCGGCTCGAATGGAGCTGCTCCTTCACTGCGACGGGAGAAGGTGACCACCTTCGGCTGGCCTGGAACAAGATCAAAATCATTATCGCTGAAGATTCCCTCCTGCTCCGTGGTGAGCCACACATGGCGGGCAAGGGCACGGCACTCCAGGCGATACGCTGGCTGCCCGTTCTCGGTAATTGCTGTCACACTGATTTCAGACTGTTCCAGCTGAAGATCACGATCATGGGCGAAATAAAATGTCTTGCTGTCAAGCAGCGTGTCCTGCTGCTTCAGCTCTGCCTGCAGCACTACCCTTCCGGCCTCTTGCCCGGACAAGAGCTCAGCGGCATCAATCTCGTACAGAATGCTCGACTGCTGCGCCTGCACAAGAATGTCCAGCTGATCACGCCACAGCACGTTACCTTGAAGATCCATCAGACACAGCACAAGGTGACCCGCCGTTTCCTCGCGCAGATCAGACACCGCATACACTTCCAGCCTCTGCTCCCCCTCCTGATGATGTACAATGAGGCTCAGATCGCGGAAGCAGCGCTTGGCTGTATACTGCAGCGCCTTCCAGCGTCCCAGGTAATCCATGCCTGCCCAGGAGGCAACAGGCCAGCAGTCATTCATCTGCCAGTATAGTGTACCCATGCAGTATGGCATCCGGCGGCGATGTGCTTCAATGGCCGTCTTCATCGCATCAGCCTGCAGCATCTGGCTCATACGAAGGAAGGCTTCGAAATCCTTGGGCTCATTCATGTACTGATCCATATAGCTCTTGATCAAGCGGTTGCCGGCGCCGTTCTTCTGGTGGGCCAGCATGACCTTGGACTCCAGCTCCATATCGCTTTCCTCAGCATAAGTGCGGACGGTGCGCGGCTCCGGGAAGGACTGAAATCCGTACTCGCTCATGAATCGGCCGACATGCACCTCATAATTGCTAAACGGCTCCGTGTTATGCCACACCCCCCAGTAGTGAATGTCTCCGCTCGTGGTGCTGGAATGCGCATGCTGACTGATGTCGCCGGTGAGTGAGACCATCGGAGAAGACGGCCAGTAATCCATGCCCGGCGCATAAGAAGATACGGCCTTCGGCAGCACCTCGTGAAAAATAGCCTCATAATCCTTCCAGATCTGCTCCCGCTGCGCTGCGCTGTAATCCTTCTTCCAGCCCCAGCCACCATGCTCATCATAATGCGACCAAGCGGTGTCAATTTCATTATTGCCGCACCATAGCACGATCGAAGGGTGATTGCGCAGCCGCACGACATTATCCTCTGCTTCAAGCTTCACACTTTCGAGGAAAGCTGGGTCGCCCGGATACATACTGCATGCAAACATGAAATCCTGCCACACCATAATGCCGTACTCGTCGCACAGCTCGTAGAAGGCTGCCTCTTCATAAATGCCGCCGCCCCAGACGCGAAGCATATTCATATTGGACTCCGCGGCTGAGGCAATCTCATGACGATAGCGCTCTGTCGTAACCTCTGTTTGGAAGCTGTCATTGGGAATATGGTTGGCCCCCTTGGCAAACACTGGCGTTCCGTTCAGCTCGATGTAAAAGGATGTGCCCTCCTGATCCTTCTTCCGAATCAGCTTGGCGCTGCGCAGTCCAGTGCGTACTGAAGCTTCTGCCGATGTCTGTACTCCCTTCAGCTCCGCCTTAAAGGTGTACAGATGAGGCTCGCCCAGCCCTCTGGACCACCATAGCTTCGGCTGCTCTATATCCAGTGGGAGCTCTGCCGTATGCTTCCCCGCACTCACCTGGAGCTCTTTTGACCAGCGGCTGTCCTCCGTCTTTACCGTCAGGACACCACTGAACGAAGCATCCGTCTCAAAGGTTACCTGTGCTGTAAGGCGGGCAAGCGGGGCCGATACCTCATCCTGCCGGATGAACACGTCGCTGATGCGAACGCCAGACCAGGCCTCCAGCGAGACCGGTCTCCAGATTCCGGAGGTCACAAACCGCGGACCCCAGTCCCAGCCGTAGTGATAGGGCGCTTTTCGTGCAAAAATGCTAAGCTTCTTCTCGCCAAGACCGCCCACCTCAGACTGGTCATTGGTAGCCGGTAACGGGTAGTCCAAGGCTTCCAGCTTCGGCAGATCCTCTTGAATCGGAGAACGAAATACAATGCGCAGTGTGTTGCTGCCCATCTTGAGGAGAGATTTCACCTTGATTCTCCAGGATCGAAACATGTTATCGGCCGAGAGCACCTGAGTTTCGTTCAAATATACATTCGCATACGTGTCCAAGCCTTCAAATACCAGATCTAGCTGCTGCTCAGCGTACATCTCCTCTGTGACCTCAATGACGGTTTTATACTCCCAGTCCTTCTTGTCAATCCACTGCAAATCATGCTCATTTGTACCATAGAAAGGATCTCTAATCTGGCCATTATGCAGTAAATCAGTATGAACACAGCCCGGCACCTTCGCAGGCAGCCATTCCTGTCTCCCTACTTCTCTAAATGTCCAGTCTTGAATAAGCATCTTGTTCAAGTTCATCACGCGCTCCTTTAGGTTCGTCAGGTTCTATTGCATCCGGTTACATATGATAGGATAATAACATAACAAAATAACAAACGCGCACTTGATAACATATTTGTTATGTTGTTTGGTGTTAAATATACCGTCATTCCGCACCGCCGTCAATATCAAAATAAAAACCTAAAAGTACAAGTCCGAAAATCCGCAATTGGATCTGCTGAAGGGAATATGAGACGGGAAAAAGCCGCTCGCGCTGTATCAGCCTTGGGAAATGCTGCATAGGCTGATGTATCACGTTTGACAGGAGATTAAAACCTATGAGCTTATATGAACCGCCGGTGCAGATTCAAACCTTAACCTACAGAACGCCGAATGCGTTTATTCAGTACCCACAAGTCCGGGGGCTTGCCAGCCAGCAGGCCGAGCATAAGATCAACCATAACATTGTAATGGCTCTGCAGGAAATGGAGCGGCAGCAGCAGAGCGTTCAGAGCGGCAGCAATCCAGAGATGACCGTACATTTTGAGATCAAGACGAATGAACGCGGCATCCTCAGCCTGATGCTCAGTAATTATACGTATTCCACGCCTATGGCTCATGGGTATACTGTGGCCAAAGGCCTGACCTTCTCCACAGCAACCGGGCAGTTATACCGTCTGGGTGATTTATTTAAGCCAGGCTCCAATTATGAAGCCGTATTGGCCGCCGAGGTGAAGCACCAGATTAAAGAGCGGGATCTGCCCGTGCTGGACAATTCGGTTACCGTGCAGTCTGATCAGGATTTTTATCTGGCCGATAAAGCCCTGGTGCTCTTTTATCCGCTGTATGCGATCACTCCCTACTACGTCGGCTTACCCATGTTCCCCATCTCGGTGTACAGCCTCCAGCCGATCATCGCGGAGGATGGACCGCTGGCTGTGTTAACGGCGGGTGTGGTATAGATACATGTAATCGGCAAGGGTAGTTCATGAACAAGAATAAGATGGCAATTTAACACGAAAACGAACAACTCTGCATTCAGGATTGGCCGTACCTGTAACCGCAAAGAGAGCACCTCAATTACGCATTGTCTTCCCCTGATGCTGAGCACTAACTGCTATTGTTATTTTTCAGATAATATCTCACGACAAGTACTAGAGTAAAAACGATGAATAAAATGTTCAGGAATGTGGAGGATTGATAGTAGGTCTTAAATTTTTCTATGGACCACCGATCATCAGTGATCAATAGATCTGCAATATCATTACTGATTGAAATTCCTTCCGGATTGCTGGTCAAGCTTGCTGAGTAGTTCTGCGCCATAGCAATATTTATGATTATTAGAAACTGTGAACATAAAATAAATAGATAGATTAGAAGTTTATGTTTGTTAATGGAAATCCCCCCCTATAATGTGAGAATTAAAACTACCTTACTCATCGTCCTTCAGCAAATTTGTGAAGACGAATAGTTCTGAATATTCACGGCTTGACGTACCCGCAACCAGCAGCCCTTCATTCGTGAAGTCTAAGGTATCTACCGTCGTCTTCGTATATGCTTTTCTTTTGAGGAACAGCCATTTATATTACCCATGACGCCGTGTTTCATAGGTCAAAGTGTCAATTAGACAATCTTTTTGTCGAACGATAGAACATTGAATTCAAATGTCCTAGACAGAAAACAGTTAAATCTACCTATATAAAATCTCACAAAAAAATACACTTCGTAAAAAAGTATAAGATGATCACTTAAAAGTGAATCGTATACTTTCTTAGAAGTGTATTGGCTATCTATCCTGCTAATATTTGTACCTAAATCACACCATCATTTTGCAAATATCATTCGTGAACTCAACCGGATCAGACACCTGCAGGCCTTCGATCAGCAGCGCCTGGTTGTACAGCAGGTTCGTGTACAGGGCCAGCTTCTCCTGGTCGTTCTGCTGTGCGTTCTTCAAGGATTGGAACACATCATGGTTGATGTTGATCTCCAGCACCTTATCCGCCTGAATGCCTTGGTTATTCGGCATTTGATTCAGAATCTTCTCCATCTCGATAGACAGATCACCTTCGGTGGACAGGCAAACCGGATGGGATCTCAGGCGTTTGGAAGCTTTCACGCTCTTCACTTTACCGCTCAGGATGCCGCTCATGGCCTCGAACAGCTCCTTGTTCTCGTTCTCGGCAGCCTCTTCCGCCTTCTCTTCCGCCTCGGAATCGATGCCCAGGTCACCGCTGGATACGGATCTGAATTCCTTCTCCTTATAGTTCATGAGCATCTTGATCGCGAACTCATCCACATCGTCTGTGAAATAGAGGATTTCATAGCCCTTGTCCGCTACGAGCTCCGTTTGCGGGAGCTTCTCGATCCGGTCGATGGACTCACCCGCTGCATAGTAGATGTACTTCTGGTCTTCCGGCATCCGGGATACATACTCATCCAGCGATACCAGCTTCTTCTCTTTAGAGGAATGGAACAGCAGCAGATCCTGCAGCACGTCCTTATGCTGGCCGTAATCATTGTATACGCCAAATTTCAGCTGTCTGCCAAATGCAGAATAGAATTTCTCATACTTCTCTCTTTCTTCCTTCAGCAGGCTTAACAGCGCACTCTTCACCTTGCTCTTGATGTTCTTGGCGATCAGAGTCAGCTGGCGGTCATGCTGCAGCATTTCCCGAGAAATATTAAGGGACAGGTCTTCGGAATCTACCATCCCCTTCACGAAGCTGAAATAATCCGGAAGGAGATCTCCGCATTTGTCCATGATGAGAACGCCGTTGGAGTAGAGCTCCAGGCCTTTTTCATATTCCTTGGTGTAGTAGTCAAACGGTGTATTCTCCGGAATAAACAAGATTGCATTGTATACGACCGCACCGTCTGCCTTAACATGGATATGCTTGAGCGGCTTATCAAAGCCGTAACGCTTCTCGGCGTAGAAATTGGCATAATCCTCATCCGTCAGCTCGTCCTTGTTCTTGCGCCAGATCGGAACCATGCTGTTCACAACCTGCTCTTCGCGGTACTCCTCGAACTCGCCCTCGGCATCCTCCTTCGGACGCTGACCGGTAATTTCCATCTTGATCGGATAACGGATAAAATCAGAATACTTCTTGATGATCGCCTTCAGACGGTACTCTTCAAGAAATTCATCATAGCTGTCCTCTTCTGTATTCTCCTTGATCTTCAAGACGATCTCAGTGCCGACCGTATCCTTCTCAGCAACTTCCACGGTGTAACCTTCTGCACCGCTGGATTCCCAGCGATAAGCTTCCGCCGAGCCCAATGCCTTCGTGGTTACCGTAACATGGTCCGCGACCATGAATGCGGAGTAGAACCCCACCCCGAACTGGCCGATGATGTTATGGCCATCCTTCGCTTCATTCTCGCTCTTGAAGGCGAGAGAGCCGCTCTTGGCAATCGTACCCAGATTGTTCTCCAGCTCTTCTTGGGTCATACCGATGCCTGTGTCGATAATAGTCAGCGTACGTTGATCCTTGTCTGCCTTGACCTGAACGTAGTAATCCTCTTTATTAAATACGAGCTGATCATCAGTCAGCGCTTTATAGTAGATCTTGTCGATCGCGTCGCTGGCGTTCGAGATCAGTTCCCGAAGGAAAATCTCGCGCTGGGTGTAGATGGAGTTAATCATCATTTCCAGCAAGCGTTTGGATTCTGCCTTGAATTCTTTCTGAGCCATGGATGAGTCTCCTTTCATAAACCGAAAATGTTCAAATTTTAGCACTCCATGCTCTCGAGTGCCAACACTTCTTTTATTTAACAATACCTGATTTTTGATGTCAATACGTTCCCGTCACTTAATTTGTAATGGCAAAAATATGAAGAGGTTCTCTCCATCCATAAAAAAACAGCCTCCCTCCAAAAAGGGAGACCGTCATCTCGTTCGTTAGCTATGATTGCCTCATGGGGTCCGCCTAACTGACTGCTGCCTCAGTCATCGGTCTTGGCCAGCTTGGCCACGGCATCCAGTGCAGCCTGTATTTCGCGTTCCACGGCCCGTGCCACCGTGTCGGTATGCGGGTCATATTCTGCCGCCAGGTCGCTGTCAGCATAGCCGTCCATCGCGACAATGGCGCCCGCCCGCGCTCCGCGCAGCGACGCAATAACGTATAGCGCAGCAATCTCCATCTCCACGCCCAGCGCACCGGCCGCCTTGTACTTGGCATGCGGCACCTCTTCGACACCGTTGAAGAACACATCCAGCGTGACGGTGATGCCTTTGCGGACGGCGCCGCCCTTCAATGCCAGCGCACTCTCCTCCAGCGCTTGGGTCACTGCACTGTCAGCGACAGCCGGGAAGCCTTCCGGCACCAGCTGGCGAGTCAGTCCGTCCGTGCGGATAGCCGCCGTACTGACGACCAGGCTGCCGGCCGGAAGCTCGGCATGATAGGAGCCGGCTGTTCCAACACGGATCAGTGTGTTCACGCCGGAGCGGATCAGCTCCTCGAAGCATACTGCCGCTCCCGGTGAGCCGACGCCGTGGCTCGTTACGGCCAGCCTGACTCCTTGATATGTACCCGTAAAGGTCCGGTATTCACGGCTGAACGCAAGCTCGCGGACGTCCTGCAGGAAGCCGGCAATTCGCTCGGCTCGCTGCGGATCACCGCACACAATGCCATACTCCGGCATGTCTTCGGATTGAACCTGTAAAATCGGCATCAGCATCTCAGTCATACTCCTTATGGGTCCACTCATCCTCTGGAATCGGCAGGGCTTCTCCGCTGAACCGCTCTTCCTTGAACGGGTCCGCTTCGTTATGGAAGCCATTCTTCTCCCAGAAGCCGGGACGGTCCTCTGTCATAAATTCGATGCCGCGCAGCCATTTCGCACTTTTCCAGAAGTAGCGGTGCGGCACAAGAGTGCGCAGCGGCCAGCCGTGCTTCTTCGTCAGCGGCTCTCCGTTAAATTTAAAGGCAAGCAGCACGTCATCGCGCAGCAAATCCTCCAGCGGCACGTTCGTATCATAATCAGGGTCCGCATGGAACATGACATACTTGGCCTCCGGCTTAACCTTCAGCAGCTGGAGAAAATCCCGGAATAAGATGCCCTCCCATACCGTATCCAGCTTGGACCAGCGGGTCACACAGTGAATATCGCAGTTCACCGTAACGGTCGGCAGCGCCAGCAGCTCTTCATAGCTGAAGGTCCGCTTCTCTTCCACCTCGCCAAACACATTCAGGCTCCACTGTGACATCTCATACTCAGGCACTTCACCCTCATGCAGAATCGGAAATTTCTCCGTCAGCGCTTGTCCGGGCGGCAGCTTCGCACGCTGTTCCTCGCTCAGGCTGCCGAGCGGCAGGGGCTTCATTTTCTTGAGGCGCTCAGCCTTGTTGTGCATGCTTGTCTTCTCCTTTCGGGGACAAAATGTCGTGTCCTTGGTATTGTATCATATCCCGTCCCGATGTTTACCGCGAGCTGGTGCCCTGCTTCTGGGCATCCTTCAGGAAGCTCTTGTCTTTGAAAAAGAACATGGCAGCAATGGTGACGAGATACGGAAGCATCTGTGTAAAATGGGTCGGCAGTGCAAGGCCCTGAAAGCGGATGCTCAGGGCTTCCATAAAGCCGAAGAGCAGGCTTGCCGCCGTCACGCCCAGCGGACCGGACTGTCCCAGCATCGTTGCAACCAGCGCGATAAAGCCGCGGCCATCGGTCATGCCCTCCGTGAACATGGTCAGCTGGCCCAAGGAGAGCTGTGCACCGGCTAGCGCACACAGCACCCCGCTCGCAAGAACGGCCCCGTACTGGTAACGCCGCACCCGGATCCCAAGACTGGATGCCGCCAGCGGATTCTCTCCTGACGCCAGAAACCGGAAGCCGTTCTTCGTGCGGTAGAAGTAGAACCACATCAGCCCGGCCACGAGGAACGCGAGGTACACGAGCGGCGTGTGCCCGGAAAGAATCGGCCCCAGCCCGGGGACGCTCTCCAGTACGGGAATATCCCATTTAGGCAGACCGACCATTTCCTTATCATAGAAGGCACCCTTAACGTCAAAAATCGCCCGTAAACTGAATGTAGTCAGACCCGCTGCCAGCGCGTTCATCGCGATCCCGACAACAATGACATTCGCCTTCAGGTGGATGGACAGATAGGCGAACAGCAGTGAGAAGAGGAGCACGACCAGCACGGCAAAAAGAATCGCCAGGAGCACATTGCCGAAGAAATAGTTGCCGGCAATCGCCGCGAAGGCACCGAGCAGCATGAACCCCTCCAGCCCGACATTAAACAGACCGACACGCGCACATAGTGCGCCCCCCAGCGCCGCCAGCAGTATAGGAGCCAGAACACGGAGGGCCGTATTCAGCAGTGCGAGATCAAACAGCTGTTCCATGTGACTTGCTCCCCCTTTTGCGCTTCCAGAAATCATACGTAAACTGTGCTGAAATGAACAAGATCAGGGCAGCCTGAATAATCGCTCCAACCTCCAGCGGCACCTCGGTGTTACGCTCGACACCCATGGCACCGGTCTGCAGCGCGGCCAGGAATACGGCTGCCAGCAGTGTGCCCACCGGATTGGAGCGGGCAAGCAAGGCCGCCATGATGCCGGTCCAGGCATAATCCGCTGAAGTCAGCGCGCCGTCGATGTAACGGTATTGCGAGCCCAGCACTTCAACCGCGCCTCCTAGTCCTGCCAGGCCGCCGCTAAAGAACATGGCACCCAGCATCATCGTCCCGCGGTTAATGCCGCCGTACAGTGCAAACAGCGGGTTGCCGCCCAGCATCCGCACCTCATACCCTACTCTTGTGCGTTTTAGCAGCACATAAATGACTACAGCGAGCAAGGCTGCGAACAGAAAACCGATGTGCAGCGGCATGCCCCGGAACAGCTTGGGCAGCCATACGCTGCTGTCGAGCATGGCGGACTGAGCCATCGCCGCAGAACCGGACGTATCACGAAGCGGATAACTCACCAGGTATCCCGCAAACAGATCGGCAATATAGTTCAGCAGCAGCGTGGAAATGAGCAGATTCACCGCAAAGCGTGCATCGAAATAGCCGGCCATCACCGACCATAGCCCTCCTGCCAGAATACCGGCAAGGATAGCCGCAATGCAGATTAGCCAGCCCGGTCCCGGCAGGTACAATCCGGTCAGCGAGGCGGCAAGCGCGCCGAAGATCATCTGTCCCGGAGCGCCCAGATTAAAGAAGCCTGCACGGAATGCGAATGCAGCCCCCAGCCCGACCAGAATAATCGGTGTTGATCTTGCGAGCGTGCTCGTAACAAAGTAGAAGCTGCCAAAGGCTCCCTTCCACATTTCGGCATACGTCGTCCAGATCTCTCCACCGGCAATGAGAATCGCTGCCGCTCCTACCAGCAGACCGACAAGCACGGCCGCGACCGGCTGCAGAAGTGGAGCGAAAAGTCTTAATCCTTGTTTCATTCTATCGTTCCTCCCGCCATCAAAAGCCCCAGCTTCTCCTCACTCGCTTCCTCTGCCCGAAGCTCCCCGGCAATGCGCCCCTCGAACATGACCAGAATACGGTCCGACAGCTTCATAATTTCGGTCAGCTCGGAGGATACGAGCAGAATGCCGCTCCCCTGCTCGCGGCGTTTCAGCAGCTCGCTGTGAATGGTCTCCATCGCACCGATATCCACGCCGCGTGTAGGCTCTGCAGCAATGAGAAACGGGGTATCCTGCTCCAGCTCCCGGGCCACGATCAGCTTCTGTAAATTCCCCCCCGACAAGTACTGCGTACTCGTGGACAGAGAGCCGGTCTTGATCGAAAATTTGGAGATCCAGCGGGATACCATCTGACGGATGTCCTTCTGTTTCATGAATCCCCTTGTTTGCAGCCTGCGCTGGTGTCCCATCAATCCGGTATCCAGCACAGTAGCCTCGCGGTTCGCTCCCCAAACGTACCGGTCCTCAGGAATATGAGCCAGACCCTGATCCCGAATGCTTCGGATCGACTGGCCTGTAATTTCTGAACCATTAAGCATGATGCGGCCCTCGTCCGGCTGCAGCAGGCCGGAAATGACCTGAAGCAGCTCGGACTGTCCGTTGCCGGAAATTCCGGCGATCCCGACAATTTCTCCAGCCCGCACATGGAGATGGACTTGATCCAGCACCGGCTTGCCAGCCTTCTGGCGGAGTGTTACATCTGTCAGGGCCAGAAGCTCTTGTCCCGGTGCTGCCGGGGTCCGGTTCAGCTCCTTGAGCTCACGCCCCACCATCATTCGGGACAGCTGGCTGGCATCGGTTTCTCCCTTCATGGCAGTACCGGTTACCGCACCGTCCCGCAGCACCGTAATGCGGTCCGCCACATCCAGCACCTCATTCAGCTTGTGGCTGATCAGGATGAAGCTCTTGCCCTGCTTGGTGAGCAGCTTGATGGCAGACAGGAGCTCCTGCACCTCGATCGGAGTCAGCACCCCTGTCGGTTCATCGAGAATGATGACCTCCGCTCCCTGATACAGCACCTTCAAAATTTCGACCCGCTGCTGGACACCGGGAGCACTGCTTCCCACCACGGCTTCCGGATCTACCTTCATTCCGTATTGCTGACATAGCTGCTGCACAATGGCGGAAGCCTGCTTCCGGTCAAAGCGCACGCTTTTGCCGGGCTCGCTGCCTATGACAATATTCTCTGCAATCGTAAAGGAAGGAAACAGCATAAAGTGCTGATGCACCATGCCAATCCCCTGCTTCATGGCATCCAGGGGACTGCTGAAGGAGACCTCCTTGCCATCAATCCGGATGGTGCCGGAGGTGGGCTGCTCCATGCCGTATAAAATCCGCATCAGCGTCGTCTTGCCTGCTCCGTTCTCCCCGACGATGGCATGCACCTCGCCCGGCCGGAGGGAAAAATCAATGCCGCGGTTGGCGTTGAAATCGCCGTATTTTTTCGTAATGTGATCCATTTCGAGCAGCATGAACGTGTCTCCTCCCTCGCTTACATGAATGAAAGACCGGCTGCCATCGACAGCCGGTCGGCCTAGCCCTGTATATTATTGCTGCAATGCATTCGTCACGGTGATCTTACCGGAAATGATGTCCTCGGAAATCGTCTTGAGCTGATCGATCACATCTTGTCCGATGAAGTCATTCAGCGGAGTTTCACTTTCGTGAGTCACGTAAGTCAGGCCTACACCCTTCTCCTTCAAGCCATAATCCTTCACATCATAGGTAAAGCTGCCTTCGACAAAATCCTTCACGGTCTCATACGTCACAGCGTCCACCCCTTTAAGCTGGGACAGGACGACATGCTCCGGGTCCGTACCCGTATTGTCCGTATCTTGTCCGGAGGTGTAGAAGCCCTTCTCCTTCGCGGCTTCAAACACACCCAAATCGCCGACTGCTGACATGGCCGCGATGAAGTCCGCGCCCTTGGAATGCTGCAGCAATGCAAACTCCTTCGCTTTCGCCGGATCTGTAAAGCTGCCGACATAGTTAACGAAGATTTCTACATCCGGGCGAACCGACTTCGCGCCTTCTTCAAAGCCCTTGATGTACTTGTGCATGATCGGAATATCGGCCGCTACCACATTGCCTACCTTGCCAGTTTGTGTCGCAAGGCCTGCAGCGGCGCCCAGCAGGTAAGCCGCCTCATGCTCCCGGAACACCGCGCTCCGTACATTCGGCAGGTCAACGACGGTATCTACAATCGCAAATGGAACGTCTCCGTTCTCCGGTGCGATCTTCTTGAGCGCATCCTCCATCTGGAACGTCGAGGTAATAATCAGGTCATACTGCTCGGCAACCGCTGTTCGCAGGTTACTTTCAATCGAAGCCGGGTCTGTAGATTCGATCGTCTTCACTTCCACGCCGAAATCCTCACCGGCCTTCTTCAAGCCTTCATCCATCAAAGCAAAGAACGGGTTCACACCAATCTCTTCCGGAAGCACGAGCGCGATCCGCTTCTTCTCTCCGGCATTGCCGGTATCTCCAGCTGCTGTCTGCTCCGCAGGTTTATCTCCGCAGCCTGCCAGCAAGCCAAATGTCAGTACCAAGGTTAGAATCATAGACCAGGATTTTCTCATTGCGTGTGTTAAGCCTCCTAATTGATTGCTCTTTCTTCTATCTATCATCCTATTGGATTGTGAGGAAGTTGTCAAAGCTGAATTTAGTTTTTGGAGCTTTCAAGGGTCTATTCATGTTGAAATAAGTCGATAATAGGAACAATGAATGAACGTTATGGTCATTTCATAGTCTTATTGTTCGGTTTTAGGTTAAATAGCCGAGTATCAATTTAATGGTCATTTCATGGAAACGGGATACAAAAATAAGCAGGACGCCAGGATCAATCCCCTGAACGTCCTGCTCTTCCTGATTGTCTCCGCGGGTGTGATCGGGAGCTATAGCTTTTCGGGGTCCACGGGCCTTGGCTTACACAAAGCCCCGAAGCGTAAAGCTCACGCTATAGCTGCGGTTGGCATGCAGCACATGCTCGGGATGCGGGCGGGCGCCCCAGCTGTCATCCCCGCCGACGCCCATCTGCTTGCCCATGATGCGGACCACGGTCTTGCTGGGTTGCGGCAGCTTATAGGCATGGTCACTGTCCTCAACCTCCAGCGGCGTATACGGCAGTGCGCTAAATTCAAATTTGGGAGACCCGGTGATTTCAAGGCCTGCACCCTCCTGGCTGCGCACCACAGCCCGCCGCACCTCCGTCTTATTGCCGCACTCCTGCGGCCTTAAATACGGAACCCACTGCTCGCTGACCTTGCCGGAATAAAGAGCCAGCTTGGCGCCGGTATTCCGGTCGGAGTAGTTCTCAAACGGTCCCTTGCCGTACCATTCCAGCTCATTAAAGGAGCCGTCCAGCTCCAGCATGAGTCCAACCTCCGGAATTTCTGGCAGTCCGGCTCCCGGCGTCAGATGAAGGGAGACGTCGATCCTGCCATCCTGCACCTCATACTGGATGATGCAGGAGGATTCCGGCACGGTAGGCAGGCTATACTGCACCCGAACGCGGACGCAATGCTCCCCTTCCTTGTAGGTGAGCTTCTGCAAGGTGCGCTCCTGACTGACCGTGCGCCAGATGGAGCTGCGCTCCTCCAGCTTGTTCCCCCGGTCATTATCGATCAGCGCGCGCCAGAAATTCGGGACAGGCGCCTTCGTCAGCAGCTCCTGATCGCCGATTGCGTAAGACACCAGCTCGCCGGTTGCCAGGTCAAAGCGTACCGCATACCCTTCGCCATGAACCGTTAAGGCTCCATTTTCCATAGACGTCTTCAGGGCTCCTTCCGGAGTCAGACGGGTGATGACCGGAGCCGCTGTAACCGGCATGATAAACTGCTCAAAGGCCACTTCATGGCCGGCGGGAGCCCACGGCGTATCTTCTTTCAGCAGAAGAGCAGCGGTCAGAACCGCCTCTCCCTGATCCCCCCAAGCGGCCGCGGCCTCCACGGCTTCCTTCAGCTCGATGGAGACGGCTGTACCCGGGGCGGCGGAAAGAGTCGTTGTGCCTTCTTTTTTCACGATGCCGTCAATAGCCAGCGTCCACTTGAAATCATACGCCGCCAGATCTGTAAACAGGTTCCGGTTGCTCACCGTAATTACACCGTTCTTGAGATCCTCTGCGCTGAAGCGGACATTCTGGTAGCACTTCTTAACCTCGTACAGCTTCGGCGATACCGTCCGGTCTGCAAAAATCAACCCGTTTCCGCAAAACGTTCCGTCATGAGGCGATTCTCCAAAGTCACCGCCGTAGGCGAGGTACGTCTCTCCTTCTTGGTTTGTTGTCTGAATGCCCTGATCGATCCAGTCCCAAATGAATCCGCCCTGCAGCACGGGATAGCGGTCGAACAGCTCCCAGTACGTGCTCAGGCCCCCGCAGGAGTTCCCCATCGCATGGCTGTACTCACACAAAATGAACGGCTTCGGCGGTTGATTCGCAGCATATTCCTCAATGACCCGCACATGGGAATACATATGGCTCTCGATATCTGAAGCCGCCTCGCTGGGACGATAGTGGAACACACCCTCATAATGCACTACGCGGGATGGATCCTCCTGCTTGAAATAGTCGTACATATGCAGGAAGTTGTCGCCCCCGAAGGACTCATTGCCAAGCGACCAGATCAGTATAGACGGGTGATTCTTGTCGCGCTCGAACATCGACCGGCTGCGATCCAGCACGTTGTCCCGCCACTCCGGGCGGCTGCCCGGCAGGGTATCGAGAAGCTCTTTTTGCTTGTAATACCACGAGCCGTGGGTTTCGAGATTGACCTCGTCGATCACGTACAGACCATATTCATCGCAAAGATTATACCAGTCCGGATGGTTTGGATAATGGGAGGTCCGCACAGCATTGATATTGTACGCCTTCATCAGCTTGATATCCGCCAGCATCTCCTCGTAGCCGATGGCCCGGCCCTTAGTAGAAGAGAACTCGTGGCGGTTGACACCCTTGAACTCCACGACCTGACCGTTCAGCTTCATCAGGTTGCCTTCAATCTCGAAGCGGCGGAAGCCCGTGCGGCTGCTCACATATTGAAGCGTCTCTCCTGCAGCATCCTGTAAGTGGATGACCAGCGTGTACAGCGCGGGAGCTTCCGCGCTCCAGAGCTCTGGTGACGCTACCTCTGCCTCATACTGAAGCTGCTGCGCGCTCCACGCTCCGCCGCTGGCCTTCAGGATTCCAGGCTCCTGCCAGATCGGCTGATCTTTGGCATCATACAGCTGCACACTTGCAGTAATTCCCTCCTGCACTCCTTCATCGTAATTGTGAAGCAGAAGCTTCACCTGGAGATGGCCATGCTGATAAGCATCATCCAATCCGGCTTCTACACGAAAATCGTAGATGTGCACATTCGGTGCCGTATACAGAAATACCTCCCGAAAAATACCGCTCATCCGCCAGAAATCCTGATCCTCCAACCAGCTGGCATCACACCAGCGGTACACCTCGACAGCCAGCTTGTTCTCCCCCTCCACGATATAAGGAGTCAAGTCAAAATCCGACGGCGTAAACGTATCCTCACTGTACCCGACCCGCTCTCCGTTCAGCCAAACATAAAAGGCCGATTCGACGCCCTGAAAGCTGATAAATACCGGCTGATTCTTCCAAGCCTCTGGCACAGTGAACGTGGTGACGTAGGAGCCGACCGGATTGTACAAGGTTGGAGCGAACGGAGCCTTCAGCTCCTCCTGCTCAATCCAGGGATATCGGACATTCGTATACTGCGGGTAATCGTAGCCCTGTACCTGCCAGTGCGACGGCACCGGAATCTCCTTCCAAGTACTGCAGTCATAATCCAGAGACTCAAAGCCCTGCACGCGGCTCTCCGGGTTCTTCGCCCAAGAGAACTTCCAATTGCCGTTTAGCGAAAAGCGGCTGGATGATTCATTACGCTTCTGCAAGGCCTGCTCCAGCGAATCGTACGCGGTAAAGGCCGTATGCGCTTCCAAGCGCCCGACCTGAAAAATTTCAGGATTGTTGTTCCACTCCGGATACCCGTTCTCGGGCGGGGTATAATTCAGCTTGTGCTTGGTTGCTACAGATTTGCTCACATTACTCCACTCCCTGCTATAATATCATTATATTCAGATTATAGAGCAGATCAGGAATGCAGTTCTATTTAACAATTTTCAATACACTTTAAAAATATGAAAGTATGAGAGAAGGTTATGAACGTGGATTTCATCTTCTACGCTCTGGTGACTGAGCGCGACAGGCATTTGCCCCTGTACTTGACCAGCTCTGGACAATGGACGCACCAGGACCCGGTCCGGCGTCCCGAGGGCTTCGTCTCCTATCAGTGGCTGCTGCCCCTCACCGGGGAAGGCCGTCTGTACGTGAACGGCCATTCCTACGCCGTGAAGCCGGGACAGGCGATCTGCCTGTTTCCCGATGAGCCTCACCGCTATGAGGCCACACAAGAGCCGTGGGGAATGCAGTTTATTTCTTTTGAAGGGACACTTTGCGGGCCGCTGCTGGAGCAAGCCGGCGTTCATCATTCCGGGGTGTATCTCGTCAGTGATTTTGCCGGACTCAGCCGGGGGCTGTCCCCCATTGTACGCGCTGCCGATCAGGAGCCTTTTGAAGCTGCCGCAGCGTCGAAGCAGCTCTACGCCTTCCTGCTGGATCTGCCGAAGCAGCTATCGACGAGCCGCCACCAGATCCACCTGCATGCCGAACGGCTGCAGCCCGTGCTGTCGTACATCAGAGAGCATTGCCACCAGCCCCTGAGTATTCAGCAGCTGGCGGACCAAGCTCAGGTGACTCCCCAGTATTTATGCTCACTGTTCAAGACCGCCATGGACCTTCGGCCCATGGAATATGTAAACCGGGAGCGGATCAACCGCAGCAAGCAGCTGATCTTCCAGCAGCCCGGCCTTAGAATTCAGGACATTGCGAAACAGTCCGGCTTCGAGCACGCAAGCTATTACTGCACAGTGTTCAAGAAGCTGGAGGGCCTTACCCCCGAGCAATTCAGGCGCTCGCACGGGCTTGGGTAGAGTGTGGGTGGAGCTATTCAGGCGCTCACACGGGCTTGGGTAAAGTGCCGGTGGAGCTATTCGCTTACCCGCTTGGCCCACAGAAAGTTCTCTTCCCAGAATGGCAGATTTATGCTGCGGTACTGTACGCCGTCCTTCGGCTCATCCAGGGCGTGGATCATCATGCCATCCCCCATATAAATGCCAACATGTCCGGCAATGTTCTGAGACTTGAAGCGGCCAGGCACACGGAAAAAGAGCAGGTCGCCTTTGCGCAGCGATTTGCGGCTTACGGTTTTTCCTACCTTGCTCTGCGAGCGTGCAGTACGCGGGAGCGAAACGCCGTGCTTTTTGAACACATGCTGTGTGTAAGAGGAGCAGTCAAATGCTTTGTCCTCGGGATAGGTTGAGCCAAAAACATACTCCACGCCCAGGTATTTTTTTGCCGTAGCCAGCAGCTTGTCCGCACCGCCGCTTACGGCTTGTGCCTGTAGATTGCCTCCAGTGGCATCATCATCCCCGGTTCGGTTCATACGCAGCCCGCCTGCTTCGTCCTCCTGAAAGCGGTATGCGTCATGGCGTGCGGTTTGCTTCATCTCGAGAGTGTTCTCTTCTGTGCTTTCCGTGCTTTCTGTGCTTTCCGCGCTCTCCGAGGTTTTTTCTTCCCCAATCACCTTTGCCCGCAGCTGTCCCTCTGCGAACTGCAGCGCCATATCCTGCCCGAACAGCTCTTCCACCACGCCAACAGGCAGACAGAGCTTGCCTTCAATCGTCTCTGGTGCTTCACTCAGGCTCACCGTCTCCCCTTGTCTGAGCGCCTGCGCCTCGCGGGACTTCAGCTCATATTCCGGACCGGTGTCGCCGATGAGGACGGTGCCCCCCTTGGTTCGCATCCGGTACCCCAGTAGCTCTGTCAGCTGCTGCACGTCCACATATTCTTTGCCGGCATGACGCATCACGGGAACCTGACCATATTCGGACTCCGAGCCTGCACGAGCATGCTGAGAGTCGCTGCCTGGCTGTGGACTGCTGTCCATTCCGAGGTCTCCCATCCGGGAGCTGTTATTGCCTTCGTAGCTGTATGCTTGCGGGCCTCCACCCTCCCGATCCTGGCGGACCTCCTGAGCTGAATCGGTTGCTGTATTGCCGCAGCCTGCCAGCAGGAGAACCCCCGCTGCTGCCACACTCCATCTCTTGATGCTGTTCATGGTCATAGCCTCCACAATGGTTTTCCTTAGAGTCCGCCTGCGAGACGTTCTTTATGCGGACACAAGTAAAAAAGCCGCCTCCTCTGTAACATGAGGAGGTGGGCTTGTGGCAGCGGTGCACCGCTATGTGTGCGTTAGCTATCGTGACTTCAGTGCGGGCGGAGGCTCTGGGGCTGCTGTTGGGGCGGGCTCTTCGCTTTTTCCCGACTACACGTCCTCTCCGTAGTTCTAACGGTTGCCACAGGTGCTAAAAGGGCTTATTCATGGTTACTTTGAATCTAACGGTTGTCAGAGGCGTTATTTCGGTCATTTGGATGCTTTAGAGCGACTATTCCACCAATTAAGCACGCTCACAACCGTTAGAATTAGTTTGCTGCCGATTAGATAACAATAAGCGCTGTGGCAACCGTTAGAGCGGAAGCCAACGTGGGGTGCGAAGCGTGTTCGAGATTGCGAGCCAACGTGGGGTGCGAAGCGTGTTCGAGATTGCGAGCCAGCGTGGGATGCGAGGCGTGTTCGAGCGCGCGAGACAGTATGAGATACGAGGCGTGTGCAAGCTGGCAGCTTGCACACGTTGTGCGAGTCGCGATTCTGGGAGCACGTAGCGTGTACGATTCTAACGGTTGCCACAGGTGCTAAAAGGGCTAATTCATGGTTACTTTGAATCTAACGGTTGCCAGACGCGTTATTTCGGTCATTTGGATACTTTAGAGCGACTATTCCACCAATTAAGCACGCTCACAACCGTTAGAATTAGTTTGCTGCCGATTAGCTAACAATAAGCGCTGTGGCAACCGTTAGAGCAGGAGCCCGCGTGGGAAAGGGGTCGTGTTCCAGAGCGGGAGACAGCGTGAATAAGAAGCGTGTTCGAGAGCGCGAGACAGTATGAGATACGAGGCGTTGTTTGAGAGTGCGAGTCAGCGTGAGATGCGAGGCGCATCCGAGAGCGCGAGACAGTGTGAGATGCGAGGCGCATCCGAGAGCGCGAGACAGTGTGAGATGCGAGGCGTGTGCAAGCTGGCAGCTTGCACACGTTGTGCGAGTCGCGATTGTTGGAGCGCTAACAAGTACAATTCTAACGGTTGCCACAGGTGCTAAAAGGGCTAATTCATGGTTACTTTGAATCTAACGGTTGCCAGACGAGTTATTTCGGTCATTTGGGTGCTTTAGAGCAACTATTCCACCAATTAAGCACGCTCACAACCGTTAGAATTAGTTTGCTGCCGATTAGCTAACAATAAGCGCTGTGGCAACCGTTAGAGCAGGAGCCAATGTAGGATATGGGGCGTGTTCGAGAGCGTGAGACAGTATGAGGTACGAGGCGCATCCGAGAGCGCGAGACAGTATGAGATACGAGGCTTGGTTCAAGAGTGCGAGCCAGCGTGGGATGCGAGCCGTGTTCGAGAACGCGAGCCTGCGTGCGAGCGAGCCGCATTCGAGAGTGCGAGCCGCGGCAATTGAAGGGCAAAGGGCGATAACTCGCCTCTTTGCCCTCACAGGTCCTTACCACGGAAGGCAGGTCTTGGCGCTGCCAAGTCCTACTTCTGCGGCATTTGCTCGCGCCAGAAGTACTTCGGCTGCCAGCCTAAGAGGCGCTTGGCCTTGCGATTGTCCATCAGGGTCTCATAGCCGTCCAGCGTTGTCCGGAAGTCGGTTACCTCGGCATAGCGAGCCTGCATCAGCTCCCGGCTTGGGATATCCATGCTGGTGTCATCCGCGGTAATGTTCAACGCCACCGCTCCCAGCCCATCTGTCTCTACGGCCAGACGGCAGGCTTCTGCTGCATCACGGGTGTCGATGTAGCTCCAGAGGATTCGCTCGCGGGCTTCAGGACGATGAATGAACGACGGGAAACGCTCGTACCATTCCGGCGGAATCACATTACCAAGACGCATGGATACGACCTGCATCCCGGTCCGGCGATGAATCATCTCTGCATTCTGCTCATTCACGACTTTAGACAAGCCATAACTGTCCTGGGGCAGCTGCGGATGCAGCTCATCCATCGGAACATATTGCGGAGCAAATGGATGCACGGCAAAAACGATCCCGTAAGAGGATTCGCTAGACGCAATCACGGCCTTCGTAATACCGAGATTCGCTGCAGCCTCCAAAATATTATAGGTTGACATCACATTATTGCGAAAGGTAACCTCCGGGGTGCGGATGTTCATCGCAGGCACCGCCGCCAAATGCACAACAGCATCCGCACCGGCCAGCGCGCTATAGGTTTCGCCCAGATCCTCCAAATTCACAAGTAGTGTCCGGCATAACGCCTCCTCCGGCTGTTTTGTATCTACGTTTAACACTTCATACCCATGCTCCAAAAAGTGTCGAACGACCCAGCGGCCCAGCATCCCACTGCCTCCGGTAATAACGACTTTAGGCATATTGTTGTCTCCTTTTGTTTTTCCTGGACAGCCTGAAGTGCCAGACCTATACATCTGACACGCAAGACGCCTCGCGGATTTATTGGTGGATAGGTTCGTCATCTCCAGACTACGGAAGTCAACTCTATGCCGAGGTGTGGAGGGGACATGTTAACTACTCTATTATAGAGATACTACAGGGAAATAATATAGTTCTTTACATGTGGAGTAAGAATACTTTTAGCGCGAAAACACTTCATATCAAACGCTTAATTGCTCATATCCTAAAATTAGGCGTCGTACAGGTTATTTCCATCGTTTTGATAGGCTCTAATGTACAGCTCTGTCCGTTAAAACTTCGCTTTGTGCGGTACGCGCTTTTGATGACGCCTAGCTGACCGTTGGGCCGTGTGTACAAAATATGACACTGCGTAAACAGCTCGACTTTCATACCACGCCGAGTTCTCGGCTCAAGTTCCACACCACGCAGATTCTTCGGCACGATATTTCCACACCACGAAGAATTCTCAGCTCGACTTCCGCTCCAAGCAGAGTTCTCGACACGATTTACACACCCCACCATGCAGAATTTCCGGCTTGATCCACACCACGCGCAGTTCCCCGCGCGATTGAGGCGGAACAGTCATCGTTACAGCACGGTGCACCTAATGCAAAACACCTTCATGCCTGAAGTCCTGCTGCTTAGCAGGATTCAGCTTGAAGGTGTTTGTCTGTCTATGAAAGCACTGCGCACAGTTCCGGCGCGCGCCGGTGCAAACTTTACCTTATAGATTTCAGTCTCGCTTACTGAAGTCCGGCGGCCCGGTATACGTGCCTGAAGCCTTCTGCCGAACGGGCGATCAGCGTATCACTGCTGTCCGGCGGAGACTGCTGAAGCAGAATTTCCTGCGCCACGACACCCTTATACCCGATCACATTCAGGGATTGCAAAAAGCCTTGCAGATCCATAACGCCCTCGCCCGGATAGAGACGGTCGTTGTCCAGCACTTCGCTGACAGGCAACGGCTTTGCGTCATTAAGATGCACATGGACGATCTGCTCCGCCCTCAGGCTTAGAATATCTTCCTTCGTGCCGCCGGTGGTATACCAGTGATACGCGTCAAAAAGCAAGCCCACGTTGCGCCTGTCGATCGCGGCGATCCAATCAAGCGTCTCTTCCATCGTCCAGATGAAGGGGTTCGCCCAGCGGGTACGCAGATGATGCGGGCCTACGAATTCCAGACCCAAAGAGATGCCATAGGCACCGAGCAGCTCTGCGCAGATGCGGAGGCGCCGGGTGGCCAGCGCCATAAAGTGAGCCGCGTTCTGGTCGGTGGACGGCAGGATATACGTGCAGCATGCTGTACAGCCAAAAGCAGCGGCGGCTTCCGCATCTCGTGCCAGCTCGACCAGTCCCTCGCGGAACGATGCTTCGTCGGCGCGCCACTCGACCGGCAGCCCGATTGAGCCGATTCTCAGCTCATGCTTCCTCAGCGTTTCTTGCGCAGCTTCAAGGCCTCGACGCTCAACCCACTCACGAAGCTCTTTGCCACTGACATCTATTGCTTCAAAGCCATGCTTCGCCGCTTTTTCAGCAAATGCTTCGATATCTCCCACATCCCCTATTCCTGCGCGCGACAATCCTTTAATCAATTGCGTCTCCTCCTCTTCTGTTGAACGATGTCTGCCCTTGCCAGCCTACACATCCCAATTCAGCTTCACTTCGTTGCCCGTGCGGGACGATTCGTACACGGCATCCAGTACAAGATTGTTGGTCAGGCCGGTCAGTGCCGAGCTGATCGGCGTACGGCCAGAGCCGATGCAATCCAGGAAATGCCGGCTAAGCCGCATGCGCTCCCCTTCATCCTGCTCCGGCTTGAGCAGCTCAGAATCGAGCGGGCGATTGAATTTCTCTGTATGCAGCATTCCCTGCGCACCGCGATAGGTCGCTCCGCCATCACTGCCCATCAGGCGGATAAACGGCGTATTATCCGTGTCCGAATGAACCGCCCAGCTGACCTCCAGCGATAGTGTACTGCCGTCTTCCATCTTAATGAGAGCTGTGGCCAGATCCTCGACGTCATAAATCCCGTTCCAATCCGGTGTCCCCCAGTTGCCGATTCCCTTCCGGTCAGGCCCGAATTCGGCATAGGTCGCTCCATAGACAGACACCGGCTTCGGGTTGCCCATCAGATACAAGGCCAGATCGAGCATATGGACGCCGATATCGATCAAAGGGCCACCCCCGGACTGTTCCATCTGTGTGAACCATGTTCCCCAGCCGGGAATGCCCTTGCGGCGGTACCACCCGGTCTTCGCAGTGTAGATACGCCCCAGCTCGCCCCGCTCCACTTGCTCCTTGATTTGCGAGGCCACGGCCTCAAACCGCATCTGATTTCACTTTGAATTAATGCTTCTGCCGAAGTATACACATTCGGGATACTATGCTGTGCTGCAAGCGCTTGCGCCCGCGACTGAACAATGTCCGTGATTCCTTGTATTTTACACAGCTCTGACAGGTTGGCAAACTGCTGGACATGTACACCGCCGATATTGCCGGCCCCGATCACGCCCAGACGGATTTTGCTGCTCAAGCTCATGCTTCTCATCCTCCAATACGGTAAATTCCTGTGTTTCTCTTTATCATGATAGAATACATTCAAAGAGAACGCGTACCGTTTTTTTCGGATTATATGCCAGATTTTCGAGGAGATCATCATGACAGGAATTCCGCAATACATTACATCATTTCCTAATATGCATACTGCGCTGCCTGTGCACTTCAGCCTGAATCGGCTGCCCGCCGGCTACCGTGCACATCGGCATGATTTTTTGGAATTCTCCTATGTGGTGGAGGGCAGAGGCTATGAAACGATTAACGGGGTGCAGCATCCCATGCTGCCAGGAACCTTTACCTTCGTCCTGCCTTATCAGATCCATGAGCTGTTCACGGATCCCGGCAGTGAGCTGGTGCTGTATAACTGCAATTTCGGCATGGACTTTTTGCTGCAGCCCTCTCCGTTTTCTACCGGCAGCGAAGGACTTGGCCGCTTGATTGAAGCCGAGGGTGCTGCGCCTTATTACTTATTTGACGAGCACAGCGCAGCAGAGATCAAACGGATCATGACCGAGATGCATAAGGAGTATCAAGGGAACAACTGGGGGCGCTCCACCCGGCTCGCCATCAAGCTGATGGAAGCGCTCATTCTGTTTCACCGCAGCAGAAGCAAGCACAGCCGCTCCGCCGCCCCAGCGATCCCCAGTCAGACGCGGGCTGCCTGGCACATTATCCATTACCTTCAGCAGAATTATACAAGAGAAGATCTGACACTGGCAGAGCTGTCAAAGCAATTCGCCATGAGTGTCTCCCGAATTAGCGAGGTCATTAAGGAAAAGACGGGACAGCATTATTTGGAGCTCTTAAATGATCTTCGCATTCGCCATGCCATCGGCTTGATGGGGTCTACTGAGATGAGCATGACCGAGATCGCGCATGAATCAGGGTACGGGTCGTACAAGACGTTCTCACGTATTTTTCGTGAACGCCAGGGGGTTGTACCGACAGCCTACCGCAAGATGAAGATGACCTTTTGACGATGAAACGCTGCACGAAAAGCCCTTCATTTTGACAATGAAGGGCTTTTCGTAAAGACAGGAGCCGTTTAGGCGGTATGCTCTTTTTGCGCGGTGTTCAGCATTTCATCCCAGTTCTTGAAGTTCGTTTCGCGGGCAATATGGCGCTCGAACAGCTCTTCTGGAATCTGATCCACGTCCTCGTAGGTCGTCACTTCGAACTTGCCCTTCTCATTGAAAGCGGCAAAGCTCTCATGCCGGGTGTGCCGGCGCATAAATGAATCATTAAACAGCTGACTGAGCGGGACCTGAGCGGGATTATCCGCGTTCTCCTTCTCGCCCTTCAAATCCTTCAGCAAATCGTCAAATGACATAGGTTGATGTCTTCTCAAATGATCACTCCTTGCAAATTTCATTCCACATGCTCTTCAGTATACCAGTGAATCCGCCGTCTCAACCATAATTTTGGGAAAATAATTTTAAAACAACATACTTTTGATCATAAAATCGGCGGCCTTCTGTAATCGAAGCCGCCGTCGTTATAATATATTGCTATTGGGAATGATTTATGATTGGAGACGTGGCGACCGTTCGCGGGAGCAAAGATACCGCCTTATTACTGCTGGCTGACTGATAACAAGCAAACACCGTTTCGAAGGTAATCAGGT
The DNA here is from genome assembly GCF_044383795.1 of Paenibacillus sp. JSM ZJ436. Taxonomy (NCBI): domain Bacteria; kingdom Bacillati; phylum Bacillota; class Bacilli; order Caryophanales; family Paenibacillaceae; genus Paenibacillus; species Paenibacillus sp. JSM ZJ436. The sequence goes on along the minus strand of NZ_JBISEO010000014.1, from coordinate 9,590 downwards.
AATCCTCCCCGGACGTTTCAAATGTACATTTCCCCGCCAAGCCGTCGATAAAATGCTGCTGTGTCGCGATCGTACTCCCGCCCTTCCAGCCATTCGCAGGAATATGATATTTATGCTCCTGCTCTGTACCGCCCCGAGCTGTATAAAACAACCTTCCATCCTCTTGAAGCCTCAAACTGCCTCCGGTTCCCTCAATCGTCATGCAGCCGTAGGTCAAAGATCGTTCATGTTCTTTATAAGTGGTTCGATTAGCATCGTAAATTACAGTTATACCATTATCAAAGTGAAACTGTGCAATTGCAAAATCCTCACCTTTAATGACGGGATTAATCGTTCTGGTTCTGCAATACACACTCTCCATCTCACCGAATAAATACCGGAACGTGTCAATATAATGAACCCCGGTCTCAAACAGCAGAAACTTCTCCATCTCTTTGAAATAAGGCTGCATGGCATACGGATTGCTGCCCCATCCGTCTCCAGGACGCATGGAAAAATAAGCTGTGTATACTTCACCCAAGGCTTTAGCATCTATCAGTTTTTTGATCTCGCGATACCAAGCCTGCCAGCGCCAGTTCTCATTGATCATCAAAGGGACCCGGCGCTCTTTACAGTACTGTACCAGTTCTCTGCCTTCCTTTAATGTCGTAGACAAAGGCTTCTGACACAGAATCGGCAGACTTGCATCCGCAGCTAATCTGGCATAATAGCTGTGCGAGTCCGGTGGTGTGCATATATCTATAAAGTGCGGCTTGACCGAGGTTAGCATGTCATCAAATGAAGAATAGACCTCAATCCCATATTTGTGACCTATATGCTGTGCTTTCTGAAAATCTTGATCATAGATCCCGACAACGCCGCCGCCGTGTACCGATGCCCAGGCCTCTAACTGAATGTCTGCAAAAAAACCGGCACCTACCATAACTCCTCTGAAGTTATTGTCCATTTCGTTTACCTACTTTTCTATTCATTCTTGGTTTGTAGTTGGCATTGTTCAAAAAATCCTCCACCATCGATGCATCCAGCTCATGTAATGAAAGCTTGGCTTGCAGGGCTGTAACCAACAGCCGGCAAGTCATTTCAAGTGTCTGAAGCCGCATCACGGCCTCCTTCACACTGCGGTCGAAGACGATCACACCATGGTTTCGAAGCATGATCACCTCTGCTTCCGCTGCAGCATGCTCTACAGCTTCTCCCAGCTCAAGAGAGCCTGGGTGAACATAATCCACATACGCAATCTTCTCTACATAATACATCGACTCAACAAATAGATTGGATGGGATTTCCAAGCTTGAACAAGCCGCCAAAGTCGACCAGAAGGGTGACGCATGGATGACCGCATGGGCATCGTCCCGAGCTAGATACACCGCCCTATGCATCGGCAGTTCTTTGGAGGGCTTGGAGCTTGATGACCACTCGCCGTCGTGTAAGGAAACCTTTACAAAATGATCCTCGTCCAAATGGCCCAGCTCCGTGCCTGAAGCCGTGATCAGCATATCCTCTGACGAAGACCGCGCACTCAAGTTACCAGAGTTCCCCCAGGTTAACTGGTGATCCAGTAGATATCTTCCTGTTTGCACAAGCTCGTTTCTCAGCTGCTTATTCATGTTCCCTTCACCTCTCATCATGTTCCGCTGCGGATACTCTCGAAATAATGAACATGACCCAGCTGTCCTCCTTTGAGAGCAAGCTCCATCCCGTCAATCTCCGGGTCTTCTGAATAACAATGACATAACGGTGCTCCAGGACTCACTGACCACAGCATTTGAAGCCCGGTAACACCGAGCTCTCTGGAAGCAAAGCCAGATGAATCTCCTCCAGCAAGCACCAACCGGCGAATCCCCGCCTCTTTTACTGCGCGCTTGGCAATGGACCCGAGCCGGCGGCCGATGAACTCCCCGGAATCCGCAGCCTTTAATCCATGCTGAGCAAGCTTGTCGCGAAGCTGGGGAATGGATTCATCATCAGGTCCGGATGCCGTATAGGCAACAGCGCTGTGTCCTTCCTGTAACAGGGATATCAGATCGTTCGTCTGTTGTTCTTCTATTGTTGGATGCTCCAGCCATTGGTGGACCTCCAGCCTGACCATTCTAAAGCCATGCTGCTCAGCCGCATCCATCTGCTGCCTCGTCGTTGGCGAACAGCTGCCGGAGAGCACGAGCGTCGGCCGGGGCGGAATGGTTACCGCCGAATTATGAACCTGATGCGATGGAGAACCCAGCGCCCAGGCGGTCTGAATGCCGGAAGAGCCGACGGTACACAGCGGAGCACGGGCGGACATTTTGCGCAGTAAACGACCGATTCGGGTCATATGCTCCTGGTTAACCGCATCCAAGATCACAAAGTCCACGTCTTTAGCCAGATGGGTACAGACCTCCGTCAGATCATCGTGACGTTCATTATCTAATATATTGAGTTGTCCACATCGCAGCCTCGTTTGTTGAGCGAAGTGCAGCCTCAGATCACTTTCTCCCATCGGTGTTACAGGATGTTTCGCCATAACCGGATGCCGGTCCAGCCGATAGATGATATCATTCCAGGCGGCAAAGTGATGTCCGAATACGGTGTAGCGCCCCAGCTCGGGAGAGGCTGCAAGGAACGGAATGAACGGTTGGTCGGGATAGAGCGGCCTTAGCCATTCCATAACCTTCCCCACGTTTCCGATCGTCTCTGAGGAGTCACAGGTGGAGCATATCTTATAATGAAGAATATCCGCATTTAATGAAACGAGCTCGTGCAAGCAGGGCCGTAACTCTCTGTCCATTTGATCAGCGTCCATGGAGCGACTAACTCCGGCCACCCCGATACATTCCAATTCAGGATGATTGGTTTTCAGCCATTCAGCCGAAGGAAGCTCTAAAAACAGCATGGTCTTATATCCGGCATTGGCCAGCATCTGCATGGAATCTGTGCCACCAGTAAAATCATCTGCATAGTAAGCCATCTTTAGCTTCATACTATGCCCTCCGAATTTAAGCGATGCTTTGCATTAATCCAAGCTTTACGGACGGTACGTTTAGCATTCATCAACACATCAACAATGCGTTCATCCTGCTGCGGAATGATTTCTATTCCGACACTCCCTGCTCTGTCCGCTCCAAGGTATCCAACCTTTGTCAAGCTGTAAAAGAAGTCTGCAACCTCATTTACATCGTTGCAGCCTTGGGGATACCCGAAATATGGATGGGAATCACCATAACGAGCATCGCTTTGCGTAAGAACACAATTACCAATATGCACATGACCCAGGTGATTCCCTATTTCTTCCATCATACTGGCAACAGTTTCATGCAACAGCGGGAAATGACTTAACTCAGCTACTAATGAAAAATTGGGGATGTGTTTGGTCTCCTCCATAAGAAGCTTCAACCTTTCATTTGATCCAATCCATCTCTTCTTGTCCACCCTGTCATCAAACGGTTCAAGCAATAACTTGAGGCCGAGCACGCTTGCCCTCTCAGAAAGAGCTTCAATCAAGTCAACATATGCTTGTGTTACGACTTTTTCGTCTTCGGAATCATTGGGTCCGCTGCAAAAAAGCACCGTATCTGCTTCTATTTCTGCTGCTTCTTCCAGACAGAGATTCATTTCGTGCAAAGAACGTTTTCTCTCCTCCAGAAGTTGACTGTGCGGGTTCAGTTTCTTGCCAAAGATAACAGGCTGCATCAGATAGGAACGGTTTACCCTGCAAATACGCGCTCTATGAGTAAACTCCCTGCGGACCAACTTGTCTGCGATGTGAGTAATTTCAATACGATTAAAGAAATCATCCTGTAAAATATAATCCGCATACTCTAGTATTGGGCCTTCACCCTTCAAAAATAATGAATGTAGTGTACAGTGTATACAACTAAATTCAAATGTTTCCTCCAAGCTGCTCCATTTCAATTCAACACACCTGCCTATTTATAAATCGAAAATTCCCCGCTCTCCAATAACGGTATTGCCTTTTCAATATGTTTACGCATAAGCATTTCTGCAGCTTCTCCGTCTTTCTTCGTTAAAGCGTCTAGGATATCCATGTGCTCGACAATCGTCTCCTCAGGATCTCTGTATAGTCCCTGAACCTGACTCGTCATAATGATCTTGTTGTTCTCGATGGTCTGAATCAGCATCGCATCCTGGGTCGCGTCTGTAATGAATTTATGAAATCTAACATCTGCCTGATAATAGGCTTGTGCTTTCCGGTCTCTTACCTGACGATAGCCTTCTTCAAATAAGGTCTTCAGGTACACAATATCTGCATACTCCATCTTAGGTGCAGCTAGCCTGCACGCCAGTCCCTCCATGAGCGCACGAATTCGAAACACGGAGATCATATCTTCATTGGTAAACTCTTTAATGTACCAGCCTTTGGGGGTGCCTGCCAGCAGCCCTTCTTTCTCCAGCTGAGCAAGCGCCTTGCGAAGCGGGGTACGACTGACACCAAGACATTGGGACAGCTGGTTCTGTACAATCAGTTCACCAGGTTGAAGCTTCTTGTTTATAATCATCTCTTTAAGGCGAGTGTAGACAGTGTGATCCAGCGTATCATAAGACTGAAGCTGCATAGTGGTCATCCTTCCGGAAGATAAGTTTAGATATTTCCACTATAGCATAAGAGCGGTTACAACCGCATTACCCACTTCCTCCGTCCCGGACTTGCCTCCAATGTCGGCGGTCTTGAACAATCCTTTGCTCAGCACGGCTTCCACAGCCTGCTCAATATGAACGGCCGCTTTGGCAAGCATAGGGTCGTTATGACGTTCACTTAACCATTCCAGCATCATGGCACCCGATAGTATGGTCGCTACAGGGTTTGCTATATTTTTGCCTGCAATGCCCGGAGCCGTTCCATGAGAAGGCTGAAACATCGCATGATGATCTCCAATATCACCGGAGGGAGCCATGCCCAGCCCCCCAATCGTAGCGGATGACAAATCAGAGATGATATCTGCGAACATATTCTCGGCAACGACAACGTCGAACATATGAGGACAGAGCACCTGATATAAGGTCATGGCATCCACGTAAGCATAATCTCGTGAAATATCATCATACCGATCCGCTATATCATTAAAGACGCTGCGGAAATAGGCGTAAGAGCTCAATACATTCGCTTTATCTACACAGGTGACCATTGAGGTTCCATCGAGAGGTCTGCCATTTCTTTTTTGGGCGAGCTTAAAGGCAAACTCGGAAATTTTGGAGATTCCGGTTCTTGTCATGATGATTGTGTCCGTGGCCACCTCGTTGCGAACATTGCATCCCCCAGTCCTGGAGGCGTACAGCCCTTCAACATTCTCTCTGACAATGACGTAATCAAGCCCCTTGGATACATCTCTCAGCGGACTTGTGACTCCCTCATACAGACGGCACGGCCTTACACCTGCGTATAAATCAAGGTCAAAGCGAAGCCGAAAGATGACATCACCATTCACTTCTCTTCCGTCTGGATGCCGTGCTTCCGGCAGCCCGATGGCTCCCATAAGAATGGCATCTGCTTCTTTGCAATGCTTGAAGGTATCCTCCGGCATCGTTACGCCTGTCTTCAGAAAGCGCTCGGCACCTGCATCAAATGGTTCAAGCTCAAGCGAGAAATCATACAGCTTCTCCACCTGCTTCAGCACGCGGATTGCAGAGTCGGTCACCTCTGGACCGATCCCGTCTCCGGGGAGTACTGCGATATGGTAAGTTGACATGTAGGAGGACTCCTTATCTTATGAAATGTGAAAGAGCTGTTTCGGTGTAGAATACAAAATTTGTTCCATTTGCTGCTCTGTAATTCCGATGGTCTGCAGCTTCAAGATCTCGATCGGCAGGTTGGAAATATGATCTGACCCCAGCATCATTCGTTCTGCCCCAATGTGATCCACCATCTTCTTGATCGTATACGTTGGACACCAGGATGGCTCAAGATAGATGTTCTCACATGCTTTTGCTGCCACGACGGCCTCATCGGTGTAAACTGCAAAGCCAGCATGGGCGAGAATGATCGGAACATCCGGAAATCTGCGGGCTGGCTCGATCATTAATGAGGGAAGTGAAAATGGATTCCCGATCCCTGTGTGCACAATGACAGGCACTTTATATTTTCGAGCCGCCGCATAGATTTGATCACACCGCGGGGATAACGGAGAAATATTATGGCCCATTGGGTGCAGCTTGATCGCAACAAAATGATGCTGCTCGAAGCATTCCTGTGCCTGGGAATCAAAACGCTCCTCATCCAGCCATGGATCTATCGCAGCCATGCCGTATATTTTTCCGGGATACGCCGCAGAGAAGCGGGCTATTCTTCGGTGTACTTCCTCAATGTCTTCCAGCGTAGGCTGCGGCATGACCAGGCTCGTTTCTACGTTGTACTTCTTCATGGCATCAATAATATCGGCTTCGGTCGTTGCCACTCCCGAGAACTTGGATACTCCTAGATGAACGTGAGTATCAATCAACTTCATCATGAACCCCGCCTTCTTTCTCACTGAGTGCTGTAGAATCTATTCTTTCACAGAACCAAGCACGATCCCCTTCACAAAATATTTTTGAAGAAAAGGATATACCAAAATAATAGGCAGCATGGAAATAAAGATTTGAGCCGCTTTTGCGGTGCGGTCTGACAGCTCTTCGAGAGCCTCAACATCCTGAAGCATATCCAGCTGCGGGTTCACAATCATAGTTTGAAGGTATTGCATTGTTTAACCCCCAACTTTTTAGAATTTGAACAGTCCAGTGACTTTTCACTTTAGGCGGCTTCATGATGCATGGAATTTCACGTCGATCACAGCTGATTGGTGTCCCGGACCCTCACCTCCTTCCGGATGAAGTAGTCATCGATGTCCTGTAATCTCTTTGATCTTCTCGAAAAACTGCTTCTTCCTCGCCGTGTTGATTCCCCAGTTCACCGGAGGGCACTGATAGCCATCCTCATAGTCACTTTGCCCGGGATCAAAATATCCCCAAGAAACTGAACGCTCGATGGAAATTAACAAGTGATTTCTGTCTTGATCAAAGTCAAAATGATCGTCTTCATTGTTTACAATGGGCTGCCCTCTGTACCCCGTTTGAGAGCGCGTCAAGTCGATTTGTCGAGAAATCCATTCCATGCTGCAGGAATTGCCATGCAGCAGGACAAAGTCACTCACCTCCAACAAATGGTTCGCAGGCACGGTGCCTCCTGAACAGCTGGCTCCAATCAACAGCGGAGCCCCCGGTGATTGTGATTGGGATACGAGTCTAGCCAGCTCAATAAGTTCATGTATTCGAGGCATTAAAATAATGGGATGACGGTAAAGGATGTCACATTCATTTGCGATTTCAATGACCACGTTGGTGTAGCCCTTTTGATGGACCCACATGGTAGCGTTTACAACAGCCTGTTTCACAGCATACTCGCTAGCCAGAACAAGGTCCTGACCAAAATAAAAGTAACCGAGAATAATGACCATACCGAGTTCGTCCGCTCGATCCAGAATTCTCTCCAGCCGATTCATATAGGCTTGGTCCAGAGTTCCATCCGGATGGAATGCCGAATTGATCCATGGCTGTAAACGGGAGTATCCTTCCGGACTTCCTCCCTGCAGATTTATTGTGAGAGCCAGGACCCCATGCTCTCTCCAGGATTGCATGTTATCCAGGAATTCATTCGTGTTGCGTTCACAGTCCCACACTTCTGTATCCGGGTATCGCCACCTTCCAGCTGTTTCCGGATTGCGGTCATCAAATACTGCTTGAACCATTCTGCTGTTCATAAGCAGCCCTTCAATAGAAATATGTTTCCATGTTCTCCCCTTGTAAGTCGGGACTCCGTTTATCAGCCAGGCACTTCCTTGAATCGAGACTTTCGTTTGTCTTTTCACTTTTTTCAATTCCCTCCCATCGGATATTTGAGGTCAGAAAAGCTATGAAATTAACTTAGTACTCATTGTATACAATGTATATTATTCGAATATCTCTGTAGTGTCAACGGTAATTGTGAGCGCTTTCTTGTAAAAATATGATTATTTTGCCTACAAAAATGAACAGCGGCACTCCAGGTGGAGTGCCGCTGAAAACAAATATGGTTTGGCCTATCCTCAGATGCGCAAATCGCTCCATTTGGCTTCCAGCCAGGCATCAAAGTCGTCGCCTTTTTCACCTTCATAGATGTCATAGACATCTGCTCTCATCTTGTTCAGCTTGTCCTTGAACTGCTCGTAGGTGTGATCCTTGGGCAGGCTCTTCTTAATGCGGACGAGCATCTTGGTCAAGCCTTTGACCGGCTCTTCCGGGCTGGGCTTCGGCTTGTGAACCTCTTCGCCGAGGCCTTTCAGCTGCTCATAGGCAGCGACCTGAACCCGGTATACCGGGTCCTGCTGCATGCGGTGCATCAGAACGTCCACCGCATGCGGGTGATCCAGCGCACCTAATTCCTCAATCGCCTTTACCCGCGTACGCCAGTCCGCCATTCGGTTCGCATCCGCCTTGAGCTTCTTGTACCGGTCCTCCGGCTGCAGGGCGTTCTCTTGTGGTTCTATTGTCAATGTGATCTTCCTTTCATGGGTCGGTTTCATTCTCATTAAAAATTTCCGGGCACCCGGGAGCTGCACCGCGCATGACATCACGACCTTCAGCCTGATACAACAGCTATCATTATAGTATAAAACAAGATCCAGCGCATCTGATCAGGTGAAAAGAACTGATTATAGACAAAGGCGAATTTTGTTTTAAACGTCATATCAACCGTAGGATTCGCGACATACCTTTTATAAATCATTAGCGATTCTGACAAAACAAATCCGTGATTTCGACTAGTTAGCCACAACGGCCGCCCCTCAAACAATACAATACACGTCTGGCTTGGTGTGATAGCAGATCGCACTCCCTCTGTATCTAGGCTTAAATGACGATTTAGCAGATTTAGTAACGTGCTGCTGCGTGATGCCCTGCATACATCATTCTCCTTTGTTACTCAGAGCTCAAAGTTACGCATTTCAATCCACGCACTCGCGTGGGGTGCGACAAGTGCTGGATGCCATTATTCAGGGGCATGTGATTGGAGTTGTCAAGAAAAGTGCAGTCTGAAAACACACTCATGAAGAAATCCTGTTGCTAAGCTGCGTGTGACAGCATTCTTTCACGGTAAATCGTTGGGGGCCAGCCCCCTGGATTCGTAGTGTAGATGCGCCGTCTATTGTAGTAGGTCATAATATATCTAAAGATGATCGATTTGATCTGCGCCATCGGGTGGTGTTCGGTTTTAATCTTATACAACTTTTCTTTCTTTAACGTAGCAAAGAAGCTTTCCATTCTTGCGTTGTCATAGCAACGCCCTGTGCCGCTCATACTCTGAATGGCACCGCGTTTAGCCAAACACGCTCGGAATGCCTGACTTGTGAATTGGCTGCCGCGATCGCTGTGAACAATCATGCCGCGCGCGTTTCTTGCCTTGCACGCGTTCTCAAATGCTTGGATGCAGAGTTCCTTGCGCATGTTGTCGTCCATGGCAAGGCCGACGATCTCTCCGTTGTAACCATCCAGCACCGCGGACAGATAGAGTTTGCCATCCGAGCAAGGAACTTCGGTGATATCCGATAGCCACTTTTGGTTCGGTGACGAGGCGCTGAAGTCTCGTT
>NZ_JBISEO010000013.1:0-95359 GCF_044383795.1 Paenibacillus sp. JSM ZJ436 | reverse complement strand
TCTTCACGACATGCTTCTCGTAACCCAAATGCTGGTCCATTTCGGCCTCCAGCATTTCCTGAAGTGTTTCTGCAAACAGATCTTTCAAGGCGTTTTGTGCATCCTGCGCGGTCACCAGATTATTCTCTTTAATGAAGGCGCGCAACTGTTGTTTATCCCAAAGTCCCATGTGTGCTCCCAACCTTTCTACTATGTTTCATTTTAATAGTTTTGGGAGTTTACACAATCTATTTTACAGACTCTCACAAACTAAAAGTATGAATTTATTTAAGCTTCATGGGTCATTATCCTGGAAGTTTGACGATTCCAAACCACCATATGGAATTACTGAGCAACAGTATGATTTTGCTGAAAATGGGGAAATGAAGACCATCTTACCTGAATGTATTATTTATCCAGTTCAAAGTAAAAAGAAGCATTCATTGGATTTACCATATAGTGAAATGTTCAGACAGTTTATTGAGTTTGTTAACAAACCTAGTTCTACATTGATTATTATGGGATACAGTTTTTTAGACGAGCATGTAAATGACATTATTACAAATGCCCTCACAAATCCCAGTTTTAATATGATTGTATTTTCTTATCTTGATGAAGATAGTCCATATATATCAGAGTACCAGAAACGCTTATTTGAAAGAAGTAGAGAAGATTCAAGAATAATCATGTTCTCTGGCTCTGTACTTGGAAATTTTGAGTATATAGTCAAGTATTTAATCCCTTATGCTGATGATACTAATTTTGATGCTGTCTTGTTTAATACCTATAAGAATTTAAAGGGCGATCACTCTCATGTTAAATAATGAAAAAGTATTTGGTAAGATTGTCAAAATCGAAGGAATACATGTCTTAATAGAGATTACCGAGAAAGACATTGCAAATAAGATTTCTCTTTTTATGGGAAGTGGAGACTTTGCCGTGTCTATAAATAAACTGTTGTTTTCAGTTTTGCCTAGTGGGAAAAAGGTTGTTGGAAGGATAACTAAAATTTTTGACAGAAATATGTTTGACCAAAACTCTATCTTTATTAATGCATCAGATCGCTTTTTAATAGAAGCCGATTTAATCGGAATTCATGATGATTATTTGAAAAAATTCGATTCTGGAATTAACCACTATCCAATTATTGGTAGTGAAGTCTATGCAGTAAATGAACGAATACAAAAAGCAGTTTTGGATATTGGATCAAAGTGGAGAATTGAGGTAGGTAAAAGTTTTAATGACCCTAACATTTCGATCTCAGCTAACCCAGATATTTTATTCGGGAAGCATCTAGGTGTATTCGGTAATACTGGTACAGGAAAGACCTGTACACTTGCCTCGATAATTCAAGGGATTAAGCGGAGAATATACAAAAATATAGATGGTAGCAAGAGTGAGATAAGTCCAAAAATTATTATTTTCGACTCTAATAGTGAGTATGACCGAGCTTTTTCAAGAGAAGAATTCAAAGTAAGGATTATAACAAAAAACGAACTTAAACTACCGCATTACCACCTTAATTTTTCTGAATACTATAAATTTTTAGGTGCGAGTCAAGGTGTGCAAGCTCCTGTTCTTAAGGCTTCGATAAAACAACTACGGGTAAGAGAAAACGACGGTAAGAAATTCAAATTGTCGGATGTCCCAACTGAAATAAAAAAATACTTAATGGACCAAGCAGTAAAAGGTGCAGACAACGAGAGAAACAAAACCTTTAGTTTCTCACAATGGTACGGCTGGAATGCAACAATGATAAACAGAATAGAAAGATTAATTGAAGACGAAGATTTAATTTCTATGATAGAGACTGATTTAAATACTGTTGAAGAAATCTTACAAAGTGATGACGAAGTTATATTAATTCAAGCCGATTTTAATAAAGATGAGCTAGATATTGTCATGTTTTTATTCAGTAAGCTAATTTATGAGTGGTCAATAAAGAACAGAGACAATCAAAAGAAAAATCATGTTCTAATTCTTTTTGAAGAGGCTCATCGCTATATAAATGAGGATGACGCGGAGGAATACAAACTTGGCAGTTTTTATATTGAGCGACTGGCAAGAGAAGGACGGAAATTTGGTATTAGTTTAATTATTTCAAGTCAAAGACCGTCTGAATTGTCTACAACAGTAGTATCTCAATGTAATTCCTTTATAGTGCACAGGATTACGAATAAGAGAGATTTCGATGTTATTAATAAGATTTTAAGTACAAACAATCAGAATCTGTTAAGCATTATTCCCGGGTTAGAAAAACAATACGCAATAGTAGTTGGTGAAGCATTTGGATATTCAGATGTCATTAAATTATTTGATGCAAACCCCACACCAAAAAGTGATGATCCAGAAGTTATCTCCAACTGGAATTATACCACGAAAGATATAGGGGATGTACAAGTGGGTTTGGACAATGAGAGTGCATTGGATGAATTTATTAGAGAAATTATTGATCATACACAGACGAAAAGTATCGATAGTAATGATGATTTGGAATAGCATTATTACGGTAACAAACCGGTAACAAAATGCCGATAATGACCTGAATTTACCGATAACCAGAGATAATGCAAACTGGCAAAAACCCAGACAGGGCAAGGCATCCAATACTTTGTGATAACCAGCAATAACGGTTTAATGAACCTTGGCAGCGATGAGGTCAGGGGTTCGATCCCCCTAGGCTCCATATGAAATAAAGCCGCTAAACACAAGGGATTCCGAGTGCTTGGCGGTTTTTTCTATGCCCGAAACAGCAATGATTAAAGATCGGAACTTTCGAGTGTTTTGAGATTACACCAGAGCATCATGTTTCTTGATAACAGAGAAATCGCCTTGTCCTCTTTTTTAATACCGAAACTTGTCGAATGCAATCTGGATAGCGTATAATAACAATTGACAAACATTATACATACATCATACAAATCAGAACGGGAGCGATGCAGATGTCATCTACAAAAATTTTGGACCAGGACCACAGAATTATCGAGATTGTGTGGGAACAACAAGCACAGCCCGAGGATTTTGATCATATTACATCTCAGATTGAGCGATTTGCGCTGCAGCTGGGTGGGACCTTTGACGTACTAGTCGATATGCGGAAGGTGAAGGCATTCATCCCGGAGTCTCAGGCGAAGCTGGTGGAGCACCAGAAGGAGCTGCTGAAATTTGGCATGCAGCGGGCTGCTGTCATCGTGGACGGGGTCATCACCAAGATGCAGCTGAACCGCTCGGCCAGGCAGTCACAGCACAGCACGGAGTCGCATTGGAACAGCTATGAAGAAGCGCTGTCGTTTCTCAAAGAATCAAGCCCTGCCCTACATTCCTGATTGGCGTGTATATGATCCCAAATCTTGATCCATAGTAAGGCAGGATGTTTTTTCACAAGCTCTTAGAACGAAAGTACATCCTGACTTTACAAAAATATAATTAGTAATTTATATTCCCTTTACAATGTGCTAAATTAAGTATGGTATGTAACCACACAACTAGAGGGGGATCTATTTTGGATTGGCAGGAGATTTTGTTTAAATTTGTTGGAGGGCTGGGTATTTTCCTCTTCGGCATTAAATATATGTCGGATGGACTCCAAAAGTCGGCAGGCGACAAAATGCGCGGCATTCTGGAGCGGTACACCTCTAATCCGATTCTCGGCGTGCTGGTCGGTATTTTCGTCACGATCCTGATCCAGACGTCAACCGGTACGACCGTTATGGCGATCGGCCTCGTGAATGCGGGCTTGATGACGATGAGACAAGCCATCGGGGTCGTCATGGGTGCCAATATCGGTACCACGCTGACTGCCTTCATCGTCGGGGTCAAGATTGAAGAGTACGCTCTCCCGATTATCGCGGTGGGTGCTTTCTTCCTGTTCTTCATCAGCAAAAAAAGCTATCAGTATATCGGTCAGATCATTTTCGGCTTCGGTACACTGTTTCTGGGTCTTTCGACGATGGGCGGCGGACTGAAGCCCCTGCGTGAGCTGGAGGCCTTTACAGGCTTTATGGTCGACCTGGCCGATCAGCCGATCCTGGGCGTTCTAGTTGGCACCGTGTTCACGATGATTGTCCAGAGCTCCAGTGCGACCATCGGGATCCTGCAGACCATTGCAGACGAGGGTATGGTCAGCCTGCGCGGTGCGCTGCCAATTCTGTTCGGGGATAACATCGGAACGACGATTACGGCGGTGCTGGCTTCGATCGGCGCTTCGGTGGCTGCCAAACGGACAGCGCTTGTGCACGTCATTTTTAACGTGATGGGTACGATTATCTTTACGCTGCTGCTGGTTCCGGTGGAGAAGCTCGTCCTGTGGTTGGGCGAGGATGTGAACATCCGGATGCAGATTGCGTACGCGCATGGCTTGTTTAACTTTACGAATACACTGATCTTCCTGCCGTTGATTCCTGTGCTGGCGTGGCTCGTGACGAAGAGCATTCCGGGCAAGATGGAGGAAATTCAATTCAAGGCGATCTATCTGGACGACCGGTTGCTGGCAACCCCGGCGATGGCGCTCGGACAAGCTCAGCACGAAATTGTGCGCATGGGACGCTATGCACATGAGTCTTTCAAGGATGCGACCGGCTTCTTCTTTAGCAAGGACAGTAAATTGGCGGAGGCTTCCTTCCAGAAGGAGGAGCTGGTCAATGAGCTGAACCGCAAGATCACGGACTATATTATGAAAATCCATCAGATTGGCTTGTCGCCAGGTGAATCCGAGAGCGCTACGGGTTGGTTCCAGACCGTAAGTGATCTGGAGCGGATTGGCGATCATGCCGAGAATGTAGTGGAGCTTGCGGAGTTCCGGTTCAGCAATAAGCTGGATCTATCTGCGGATGCGGAGAACGAGCTTCGGACCATGATGGAGGTGGCGGATCAGGCAGTATCCCAAGCACTGACGGCGCTGGAGCATCATGATGTAGATGCGGCGAATGAGGTGCTGGTCCTGGAAGGCCGGCTGGATGAGCTGGAGGCTGAATACCGCCAGAATCATATCAAGCGCCTGAATCAGAACCTCTGCTCCGGCGGAACCGGCACGATCTATCTGGATCTCCTGACCAATCTGGAGCGGATTGGCGACCACAGCAAGAACATTGCTCAGTTTGTTCTGAGTAAATAATGCAGTTCGGTTTAATCTGCCGGCAGGGCCTGAGGGTCCCTGCCGGTTTTTTTCGCTGTCTTGACATTGCTTCCGGGTGGAGGATCAGCTATAATCACGGCATCTTGGACCTCGACAGGCAAGCTTTGAACCAATGAGGATTTTCGGTATGGGAGGGACCGCCGGCATGACAAGAGAGGCTCGGCAGTATGAGCTTGTCGCTCTAAAGGAAATTGCAGAAATACTGAACAGCATGAACGAGATGAAGCCGATGCTGGATCAGGTGCTTCACAAGCTGCTGGAGGTTACCCGGTTTTCCGCGGGCTGGATTTTTATTATGGATGAACCGGGAGCGGACGCCGGTCGAGCCTTCTGTCAGTTGCCGGAAGCCTTGGATGCTAACGGCCAGGCGGCGATGAGAGGGCGCGAATGCGGGTGCATGGAGGGCTTCCGTCAAGGTACGCTGAAGCAGGCGGTCAACATTATTGAATGCTCCCGCATTGCCTATGCAGTTTCCAACCAGCTGGGTGATACACAAGGGATCTCTCACCATGCAACGGTGCCGCTGCGGGCCGGTGGAGATGCCTTTGGGCTGTTGAATGTCGCAGAAGCCGGGCGTGAACGGTTTACAGTGGAGGAGTTGGAGCTGCTGCAAGCCGTCGCTTATCAGATCGGAACGGCCATCAAGCGCATTCGTCTCTATCAGGCACAAGAAACCCGGGCGGGGCTGTATGCGAAGCTGAACCATGTCATTCAGCAGCTGAACGGACTGCAGGATATGCAGAGATTGCCGGCCAAGGCTGTCCAGTGCATTGGAGAAACCTTCGGGTGGCAGCAGGTATCGCTTTTTATAGAGGATGATCTGCGGTTGTCTCTCCGCGCCAGCTACGTGAACGGACACGTCAGGGAGGAAGCGCGCAGCCTGAGTCAGGATGAAGCAGGCCCCGTTGGAGCCGCCTTCCGGGAAAAGCGGCTGGTGCTGAGAAGCGACGAAAAGTGCTCAGAGCACCGGAATGGTTCTCAAGGGGAGCAGGTGCGTTACGGGGCGGCGGCTGCGATTCCGCTGCTGCATCAGGGCGGACTGATTGGAGTGCTGTTTGTCAGCAGTAACCCAGGACGGGAGCTTAGTGGCAGCCATGAGGATTTTCTGTACTCGCTGGGCAGCCATTTCGCGCTGTGTGTGGACAATCTTCGCGGAGACGCCCGGCAGCGGGATCTGGCAAGGCTGGAGGAACGGAACCGGATGGCACTGGATTTACATGATTCTGTTGTGCAGAAGCTGTTCTCAATCAGCTTCATGGCACGCGGTATAGAATCGCAGGCATCAGAAGCAAGTGCGCAAATGAAGCAGCCTCTGTCCGAGATCAGCCGCCTCGCTAGTGATACGCTGAAGGAGATGCGATCCTTAATATGGCAGCTGCGGCCGGCCGGGCTGGAGCACGGTCTGCTGCCTGCGTTGAAGCAGTATGGCCAGCATGTAGGACTGCAGGTTCACGAGCAGGCGCTGGGCGTTCGGGAACTGCCGCGTCAGGTGGAAGAGGCGCTGTGGCGGATCGGTCAGGAAGCGCTGAATAATGTCAGCAAGCATGCCGGAACCAAGGCCGCATGGATAACGCTGACCAAGTCAGGCCAGGAAGCAGTCCTGGAGGTTGTCGACCATGGAGTTGGCTTCCAAGTGGACACCCTGAAGGGGCGGATGACAATGGGGCTGACATCCATGCGGGAGCGGGCACAGCGGCTGGGAGGCAGCCTGTCCATCGAACACGGACCTGCCGCGGCTACACATATTACCGCCCGTATTCCGCTCCCATCCCCGGCAAATGGATGAAGAGGAAACCTAAAATGAGGTGCAGCAGTGAATAAGATTAACATTTTGCTAGTGGACGACCATCAGATTGTACGCAGAGGCATTGCATTTTATCTTGCGCTGCAGCCGGATTTTGAGCTGGTCGGAGAAGTCTCGAACGGCCAGGAGGCGGTAGAGCAGGCAGCTGAGCTGAATCCCGATGTGATCCTGATGGATCTGAACATGCCTGTCATGGATGGTATTGAGGCTACCCGCCGCATCCTGGAGCGCGACCGTAAGGTCCGTATCCTGATGCTGACGAGCTTCTCGGACCGAAGTCATATCGTACCGGCGCTTCAGGCGGGGGCAGCAGGGTATATTCTGAAGGATGTCGAGCCGGATCAGCTGGCAGAAGCCATCCGCAGTGCCTATAAAGGCATGATCCAGCTTCATCCGGACATCGCAGCAGCGCTGGTGCAGACCAGTCAGCCGCAGCCTGCTCCGCCGCAGACATGGATGCCCCTTCAGGGGGAGGTGCTGACACGGCGGGAAAGAGAGGTGCTGATGCTGGTCGCCAGAGGCATGAGTAATAAAGAGATTGCAGCCGAGCTGACTATCGCCGAAAAAACCGTGAAAAGTCATGTCAGCAGCATCCTCGCCAAGCTGCACGTCACGGACCGGACACAGGCTGCGCTGTATGCCGTTCAATCCCGGCAGGAATAATATATGTTTAGAGGGGCGATTCTCTAATATTATCTCGCGCAGCATAGACCTAGGTATAGTCCTAAGACCTTCAGGGAAAGACGCAAGCCATAAATCAGCCTTTTAGCCGATGCATGGACAGCCATTCCTGATTACAATAAAGTTGAAAGTTGCTTACTAAAAGTTAATACAAATAGAGAAGGCGGAGGGAATTCCATGAGTACTGTATTATTTGTTAAAGCCAATGACCGCGGAGATGCAGCGGTGAGTGTGAAGCTGTACGAAGCGTTTCTGGAGAGCTACAAAGCAACCCATAGCGAGGATGAGATCATCGAGCTTGACCTGTTTCAGGAAGAGCTGCCATATTTGAATTCCGACATGATCAACGGAAATTATAAAGCAGCCCAGGGCATGGAGCTGACACCGGGTGAGCAGGCAGCCGTCGCTGTATCCGATAAATATATCAATCAATTTTTGGCTGCAGACAAGGTGGTCTTCGGTTTTCCGCTGTGGAACCTGAGTATTCCTGCGGTACTGCACACCTATATGGACTACATTACACAAGCGGGCAAGACCTTCAAATATACCGAGACTGGTCCGGTCGGCCTGATCCCGGACAAGAAGGTGGCACTGATCAATGCCCGTGGTGGCATGTACTCCGAAGGTCCGGCTGCGGCCAGTGAAATGTCTTTGAATTATATGCGGAACATGATGTCCTTTTTCGGAGTTCATAACTTCGAGCTTATCGTCGTGGAAGGCCACAACCAAATGCCGGATCAGGCAGAAGCCCTGGTTGCTGATGGCGTAGCGCGCGCGAAGAAGGCAGCTGCAAGCTTCTAACTTGTAAAACACGCTGGAGTATTTATAACCGCCTGTCCCCTTTGAGGGGCGGCGGTTATTTAGATTCTGCCTTGGAATTAACGGCGGGCTCCGGTTACAATAAAGACAGCATGAAGGGGGGAACGAAGCTTGGATTTTTTTGGTGAGGCTTGGCAATACATACTTGTGTTTCTTATGGGGGCGGTACCCTGGATCGAGATTGCTGCAGTGATCCCGCTCGGCATTTTAGCCGGCTTGAATCCGGTGTTGACCGGGACGATGGCTTTTCTCGGGAATTTGGCCACGGTGTATGGATTGGTGATGTTTTTCGACAAAATACGGCAATGGAGAGCGGCGAAGAAAGAGGCTCTGGGTAAACCAAACAAGAAAAGTGATCGAGCAATTGCACTCTGGAACAAGTACGGCCTGCCGGGCTTGTCCTTGCTGGGTCCGCTGCTGATCGGCTCGCATATTGCGATATTCATCGCGATTGTGTTCGGGGCCAAGAAGCACCTGGCATTAATATGGATGACGATAAGCCTGGCGCTGTGGAGTCTTATATTTACGCTGGCATCCATGTACGGGGTTGACTGGTTCCAGTCGCTTCGGGGATAAGATCATAGCTGTTTTCGATAAATACATGGCAAGACAGCCCTTTCAAAGAAAGAGGGCTGTCTTTTTATATGGAAGCCAAACCTATCCTTGACAGAAGCTTTGCGGGCGGCTAAACTGCAAATAAATAGTGACTTAAACGTTTAAGTCGACTTGGACCCCAGTATAATGAGAGTGGAGTGTGTTTTATGCCCATCATCACGTTGAAAGATATGTACTCAGCAAGCCTTCATAACAGCCGGGATATTTTTGTATATCTGCCTCCTTCTTATGAGAAGGAGGACGGCCGCCATTATCCTGTCTTGTATGTCCATGACGGACAGCATATGTTTGCTGGGGATGAGCGTGGAGATTCCTGGGATCTACACCTCACGGCGGAGGGGTTGATCTCTCTAGGAGTCATGGAGGAGATCATCATCGTTGCGGTATCCTCAGTGACCCATCAGCGTGTGTCGGAGTATTTTCATGATAACCCGGGCGTCAAGGACATCTTCCATGCTGAGTGCAAGGGAGAGGCCTATGAGGAGTTTCTGATCTCTGAAGTCATGCCGCGGATCGACCGGGATTTCCGCACACGCACGGGACCGGAGCATACCGCCCTGCTGGGGTCCTCCGCAGGAGCGCTCGTCTCTTATCACATTGGCTTTCACCGGCCGGATCGATTCGGAAAGATCGGACTGATGTCTCCGTTTCTCGTGCACACCCTCGTGAATGAACAGGGGGAGGCTGGCGGGAAGCCCCCTGTCAGCCAAATGAATATGTATCGCCGATATGAGGAGAAGCCGCCGGTGTCGGTCTGGCTGGATATCGGGGGAGTGGAGGGAACGTTCATGGTGAGTCAGGTTCGTCAGTTCGCTGATGAGCTGATTGAGCTTGGCTTTCAGCCCGGGAAGGATCTGATGTTTCTGGTGGATGAGGCGGCGGCGCACACCCAGAGTGCATGGCGGCAGCGTGCAGCTTGCCCGCTGCTCTATTTCTTTGGTGACCTGGGACAGCCGGTTTCGCTGGAGCTTCCGGGACGGAAGGAGATTGTCCTTGAGGAGAAAGGCTTTCATCTTCATCCGAAGGCACAGTATACCAGCGGATTTCAGATGACGCTGCTGCATGCGCGATACCAGGCCGAGCCGCCGGAAATGCTGGAAGTAAAGAGCGACGGGGCGGTCATCCCGCTTCAGCAGGGAGCAGCGCAGGTACGGATCCACTATGGAGGCATTACGGAGTCCTTTTCAGTTGAGATTGCTGCTGGGCACACCGAGCTCGTCGAAGTGGAAGTGACCGTGACCGTGCCGCCTTCTACCATAAGGGATGATTCCATTCACTGCGGTTTTGAAATTCCGAGAGGCGGAGAGGGGCTTTATCATGGCCGCTATTTGCTGCCGCGGGACCTTTATTTTCAGGTGAAAATTTCGAAAGGCTTTGGCGTTCATGAAAAGGCGGACAGCTACCGGGAATTCAATACGTGTGAGCCCAGACGCCTTCATTTTCAAGTAGAGGAGTGGGAGCATGAGCAAAGCAGCATTTTTGGATCATCGGCTGGAGATTATTCCTGACTTTGAATCGTCCGTCCTGGGACATTCGCGGAGCATCCGCGTGTATCTTCCCCCAAGCTATTGCGAAGGGGAGGAACTTCGGTATCCAGTGCTATATATGCATGACGGACAGGGCTTGTTCGATCCCAATCCGATGTCCGGCACTTCCTGGCACATGCATGACACGACAGACCGCCTTATTGCCGAAGGGCGGCTGCAGGAAATTCTGATCGTCGGGATCGATAACCGGGGAGAGGCCCGGAGTCACGAATACAGCTTTCCGCTGCAGGGCGGAAGGATTCCGGGGGCCCCGGATATTCACTGTGAGGGCGAGCGCTACGAGCAGTTCCTGATTCAGGAGCTGAAGCCTTTTATAGACGCCAGGTATCGCACGCTTTCGGACAGAGACAATACCGCGCTCATGGGCTCTTCTATGGGAGGGCTGGTCACCTACCATCTGGGCTTTCGCAATCCGGATGTATTTTCCAAGCTGGGCATTCTATCACCGTATTTTTACCGCCTGGAGCTGAATACGCTGGAGGAGACGCGCTTCTACAATCGCTATGAGCACCGGCCAAACGTGAACATATGGATGGATATCGGAGGCATTGAGGATAACATTCTGGTTCGGCATGTACGTTCCGTCGCTGATGAGCTGGTGGAGCTCGGGTTTCAGCAGGATCACGATCTGGTGTACCGGGAGTGGCCGTATGCCGCCCATACAGAGCAGGATTGGGCTGAGCGGGTGCATTTGCCGTTGCTTTATCTATTTGGTACGCCAGCTTGTGAGAGTGAGGGTGAGCCTCCATGGGCTCGTACGGGCCTGCCAAAGCGGGATAAACGATACAGCCATGACGCCCGGGAGCGGGTGCAGGTTGAACTGTCGATTAAGGTTCCGCCAGGAACGCCGGCGAAGGATATGATATGGATCGGGAAGCTGGCGGTTCCTCGAATCTCGGCCGGCGTATTCGGCGGCACATTCAAGCTGCCCAAGGGTATGGGAGTCCGCTTCCGGATTCACACGGATCTTGGGTATCATGAAGCGGGACCTGCAGGAGAAGAGCTGCCCTTCCGCCGTATTACATGGGACCATGATATGAGGCTGGAATGCAGCGTGAAAGGATGGCGTCCGTAGAGGTGCATGCTTACCAATGAGAAAATTTACAATGAAGGATATTGCCCGGGAAGCCGGGGTGTCGGTTGCTACAGTTAGTTATATCCTCAATAAAGCCCCGGGACAAAGTATATCAGAAGAAACGAGGCAGCGGGTGCAGGAAATTGCTTCGCGGCTTCATTATGTTCCCAGCCTTACAGCCAGGTCGCTGGTGAAAGGTAAATCAGGCATGCTCGCTCTGCTCTACAGCCGCAGCGACAATGACAGCCAGTGGAAACAGTTATATTATGGAGCGCTGTGCGAGCGGATGGAAGCCCTGTGCAAGGCAGAAGGATATCATTTGCTCGTGATGGGTGTAGACGCCGATCAGCCGAAGCTTGATATTATCCAGCAGCGTGAGATTGACGGCGTGCTGCTGGTCGATGTGAAAAAAGAGGTCTTTCCAGACATCTCGGTTCACTTTCATCGCGGTGTCCCCGTCGTTCTGCTTGACAGCATCATCGAGGACCCTTTGTTCCACAAGGTGGTTCTGGATTACCCCGCTGCCTTTCAACGGTGGAGAGAGCAGGTCGGAGAGGCAGCAGGAGGTGGCTTCCTGATTATGGGTACACGGGTGAATGAAGAGCTGAACCAGGAGATGATTTCTGCTTCTGGCTTTCAGCGAGATCATATTTTTGTGCTGGATACCGAGAATGAGAAGGAGCTGCCACGCTTTCTGGAGCGGTTTCAAGGTCATCAAGGCGTCGTAATCAACGAATTTGCGGCACTGCCTCTGCTGGGCTTGAGCCGGGAGCTGCAATTGGAGCTTACGGTTATGTGTACAAGCGGCTATCCACAGCTGCTTCCGCCTGATGTGAAGACCCTGCAGATGGAGACGGGTCAGCCTCATCTTGCGGCTGCTCTGGAACTGATCAAGCATTACATCCAGAGCGGGAGTATGGCGGAGGAGACGGTCACGGACGGACACGCGGAAAAGCAGCCCTTCAAGCAATATATAACGATTTCTTTGACTTAAAGTAAGGAGCCGAAGCCGACGCGCTTCGGCTTGCTTTAGCGCTTAAGCTTAAACGATTAAGTCGGAAAGGGGGAACTCATATGCAAGCTGAGTGGAAACAGCCGGGAGCAGAAAGCGCCGTGCGGTCGTCTGCAAGCAGTGCCTCACTATGGCATAACCGGCCCTTTTTGCTGCTTTTGTCCGGCTATTCTCTGAGTGTGTTTGGCAATGGATTTCAGTCGATTGCGCTGAGTCTGTGGATTCTGGAAACGACAGGCAGTGCCAGGATGATGTCATTGGTGATGGGCATCTACATGCTAAGCTCGCTTTTATTCGGGGTGGTAGCAGGAACCGTGTCGGACCGGAGTAACCGGATTCGGCTGATGACAGCAGCAGATCTGCTGCGAGCCTTGTGCACGGCAGGCATTGCCCTGGTGATCGGGCTGGCGCCGCAGCTTACCTTTGCGGTACTGATTCTTGTTGGAATGACAGCGGTATCCGGGCTTTTTCATTCTCCCTCAATGCAGACCTCTCTCGTTCGGTTTGCCGGGCAGGACCAGATCCAGCGCTCTACGAGCCTGGTCAACATTATGGAGAACATTGCGCGTGTCAGCGGCCTGGCACTGGGTGGTGTTGTCATTACGTGGTTCGGAGGCGTGGCTGCGATCTGGGTGGACAGCTTTACCTTCCTTTTGTCAGCCATGCTGATCTCACAGGCAGGAGCCTATATCGCAGCAAGGGAGCGTCAGGGCATAAGGGCGGGAGAGGGAGAGGAGCTTGCTGCTCCGCCAGACCCGGTACAGGAGTCCTTGAACTGTAAGAGCCATCCACCGCGCAAAAAGCTGCTCAGCGAGATGTGGAGCGGTCTTCAATTCATGAAAAACGATGCTGCCGCGCGGGCTGTCATGATTTTGTCTCCGTCCCTGATGCTGTTCTTTACCTCCTGTCTCATGCTCATTCAGGTTGTAGCCGTTAAAGTGTGGAAGGTGAATCCAGCGGGCTTTGGCCTGATTGAAGCCGCCTTTCCGGTAGGCTACCTGACGGGATCTTTTCTCATTCTGACGCTGGATCAACGGCTTCGTCGGCGCGGCTGGCTGATCTTTGCGGGCATTTTCTCACTGGGTCCCGTGTTCGTGCTGATGACCTTTAGCCGCAGTCTGGTCTTTTCCGTGCTCCTTATCTTTGCGGCGGGGTTCATGTTCGCCTTTGCAACGCTGCTGGTGCAAATCCTGCTTCGCCTGCGGGTTCAGCCGGATATGCTCGGTCGTGCCTTTGGCATTCTGGGCTCCCTGACCAGTGTCCTGCCGCCAGCGGGGCTGGCCCTGTCTGCCTTTGCAGCAGATCTTTACGGCCCGGCTCCAACGCTGCTGATCATCGGACTGCTGCTGTCGGTTCTTGGAATATTAAGCTTCGCCGGGTTGAAGCCGATCAGAGATTTCGATTAAGGACAGGGACGGCTTCTCACTCTGGGAACGTTTGCAGCGCTGCTCATAGATTTGATAGGATAGAAAGCGTTAACAGTATGGCAACTATCCTCATAAGGAGTGAGAGGCTCAGGATGAAATACAGAAGATTAGGGCGTACAGAGCTTAAAGTATCCGTCGTGGGCGTAGGCACCTGGCAGTTTGGCGGCGATTGGGGAAAAGATTTCAGCCAAAAGGATGTGGATGGCATTCTGGGCTGTGCGAAGGACCTGGGAATCAATCTGATTGACACGGCGGAGTGCTACGGTCCGCATCATATTTCAGAAAAGTTCATCGGTGATTTTTTGAAGCGAGACCGCCGGGAGGATTGGGTTATTGCTTCCAAATTCGGTCATCAGTGGCATGACCACTGGGAAAACGCATGGAGTGTGGATGAGATCCGTACCCAGCTTGAGGAATCCTTGCGAGCGTTGAACACGGACTACATTGATTTGTACCAATTCCATTCCGGTTCGGATGAGGTATTTAATCATGATGACCTGTGGACGATGCTGGATAAGCAGGTTCAAGCCGGGAGCATTCGCAATTTGGGCATTTCGATCGGCAGCAACCAAAATGTGTACCAGACGGATAAGGCTACCGATGTGAACGCGAAAGCTATTCAAGTGATTTATAATCGCATTGATCAAGCGCCGGAGCAGGAAGTGTTCCCATCCTGTCAGCGGCAAGACCTGGGTGTACTGGCAAGGGTTCCGCTGGCGAGCGGATATTTAAGCGGCAAATACAAGCCGGGAGCGGTCTTTACAGACAATGTGCGCAAGAATCATGAACGGGAAGAGATGGATAAGAAGCTGCGTCTCGTGGAGCAGATCCAGCGCTCTGAAGTGCCGGATGGCGTGGGGATGGCAGAATGGGCTCTGGCATGGTGTTTGCAGCACTCCGCAGTCAGCTGCGTAATACCGGGATGTAAGAGCATTGAGCAGGTGGAGTCGAACGCGAGAGCCGTGGAGATAGGCATGGTGAAGGAAGACCACCCGGCTGCTTGGAAGTAAAGGCTTGAGATCTAACAACAACAGCCGTTCAAGGGATATCCCCTGAACGGCTGTTTCCAGTACACTAGACCTCGCTCCAAATCCGCTTGACGTTGTGAAGGGCAATTCGGGTGCCTTTGGTGCACTCCTCCATGCCTTCGTATTCAATGGACAAGAAGCCATCGTAGCCGGAAGATTTAATGCTGCGAATGATTTCAACCATATCCAGATCCCCCTGACCGGCGATGGCACCGCGGAGATAGCGGCCGCCTGCGCTCTTGAACCAGCCTTCTCCGGGATTGCGGTGAGCAGGACGGACGTAGAAATCCTTTATATGCACCATAGAAGCATAGGGCAGATTGTTGTTCACGGCAGTCAGTGGATCTTCATCCACACAGACAAAATTGCCGACATCCAGCGTGGTCTTGAAATTGTCCCGATTTACGGCATGGATCACACTTTGCACGCGGTCGCTGGCCTGGACGTAATAGCCGTGGTTCTCCAGGCTGGTCGTAATACCGTATTCTCTGGCATGGTCTGCAATCCGTTGACAGGCTGCAGCGATCCGCTCCAGGTCCTGATTAAAATTCCTTATTGATGTGTCCTGACGGGAAGCCACGTCATGGCGCATCAGCTTTGCTCCCAGGCGGTGAACGCGATCCACCTCGGAGATGACCCGGGCAATTTCTGCTTCATATTGATCTTCCGTATCGGTCAAGAAATTAGCGCCGATCGCATAGTTCGAAATTTCAATACCTGCAGACTTCGCCTTGCTGATTAGCTGCTCCTCGAGCTCCGGCTGCTCCTCAAAGCTGAAGCCGAGTCCCGGTACGATCTCAATATGCTCTCCGCCATTCTCGGCTACCCAGTCTATCGCCTCCAGAATATTCATATGTCCGGCATTCATGGCCTGAAACAGGCTGTACGAGCTAACTCCCAGCTTCATGCGGTATTCTCCTCTCTGCCATTTAAGGGTTAGTTCTTGAAGGATTTAATAAAGGCTACGGCCTTTTGGATATCCATCTCCGGATTGTCGCCGACTTCCCGTTCAATGGTCAGATAGCCTTTATAGCCAATCTCATCAAGCGCAGCGAAGTAAGCCTTGAAGTCCACCTTGCCTTCCCCTAGCGGGAGCTCCTTAAATGAGGCCCCGGAGACAGCCATATCCGCGATTTTTCCGTGGTCCATAGCATTGTAGCCCAGGAAGCCGTAGACATCGCGGGGGTCCATGTGACGCAGCCGCACACCGTCCTTGACATGCGTATGCACGACATAGTCCTTCAGCAGCTTCACACCTTCCACAGGATCGTCACCGGTAACCATGACCATATTGGCCGGATCGAAATTAACCGAGACGCCGTTCGTAGTGAGATGATCGAGGAAGCTTTTCAGATGCGCTGCGGGCTCCGGCCCAGTCTCAATCGCAAAGTAGGCATTCATGCTCTTGGCGTAGATGCCAAGCTCATCACAGGACCGCTGCATAGCATCATAGATCCGGTCGTTCTGATCCTCCGGCACGATGCCAATATGTGTGGTGACGACGTTTGTGCCCAGCTCCACGGCCAGATCCAGAATCCGCTTCGATTTCTCGATCTTCTCCGGATTGGCTGCAGCATCCTGAAAGCCATGCCCGGCGAGATCGCCGCAGAGTGCAGAAATTTCAAGGCCAAGCCCGTCAATGTATTCGCGCAGCTCGCGGCGTTTCGCAGGACTCAGGTTGGCAGGATCCATCTCGCCCGAAACGGCATAGATCTGCACGCCGTCAGCGCCAGCCTGCTTGGCCTTAACAAGTCCCTCGCGCACCCCGACTCCAAAGCTGTCTACAATGACTCCGATTTTATTATTTAGCAGCATCCAAGTCACACTCCTTATCTTATAAAGTGGTTAAACATCATATTAAAAATGAATTTCACGGCCCTCGGCAGCCGATTGATACACGGCATTCAGGATCTTGATCATTTCCACGCCGTCCTCTACCGGACTATTGGTTTGAATCAGGCCGAGACAGCTATCGACAAAATGGGAAATTTCCTGGTCAAATGCTCCTTGAAATTCGAAGCCCGGATGTGTAAGCTGCGGCTCTACATTAATAATCGTATTGTGACGCTCCGTTACAATAGAGAGCTTCGGCTCAATCTCGGCGCCGCCCTTGTCTCCATAAATATTGATCTGCGCAGAGTTATCCCGCGCGTGCAGGGTAAAGCTGACATCGACCAGCAAAGAGGCCCCGTTCTCAAAACGGATAAGGGCATTCGCCATATCCTCTACGTTGTTTAAGGCGGCGTCATAATCAGCGGCTTTGTAAAAATCCAGGTTCTGAATATGAGACCGGTTGCCAAGGCGGTTATACGTGTTGCCGCTGACCGATTTCACCTTTGGCTTGCCCATCAAATACCAGCACAGGTCGATAACGTGAACGCCGATATCAATCAAAGGCCCTCCGCCGGAGCGCTCCTGATCGGCGAACCAGCCGCCGGGGTTGCCGAGGCGGCGAATCAGGCTCGCTTTGGCAAAATAAATTTCTCCAAGCTCGTCTTCATCAATAAATTTCTTCAGGACATGAATGCTGGAGGCATGGCGGCGAACATAGCCGACCTGCAGCGTTTTGCCGGATTCTCGTACCGCCTCCTGCACCTGCAGCGCTTCCTCGACCGTCTTGCACAGCGGCTTCTCACATAGCACATGCTTGCCCGCTTGAAGGGCGGCAATACTAATCTCTGCATGTGAATTGTTCCAGGTACAAATACTGACGGCATCTACCTCGGAATTTGCGAGCAGTTCTTTATAATTACTATACACGTTCGGGATGTCATATTTCTCTGCCTTTTCACGCGCTCTGGGTTCATTCAGGTCGCATACGGCGGCAAGCCTGACCTTCGGGTTGGCACTGTAAGCCTTTAAATGCGATTCAGAGATGGATCCGCTTCCGATCAAACCGATGTTCAAGGTGCTCATAATAACCTAACATCCTTTCCATATTTCATGCTTGCTCTTGGGGCACCCGTATAGAGGGGCGCAATCAAATATGTTATATTTATTCAAGCACTTATAAGTTAGCACGTTTGTATGAGGGGGAGAATGTGCAGAATGACAATAACCATGGATTATATGATCAGTTCACATCCTATTCGGCTGTTTAACCCCAAGCTGGATGCGAGCAAGCAGAAGATCAAGTCTCTGACCCTGGTGAACGCCGGACATCTTCCAAAGAGAAGGCCCCAGCGCCTGAACGCGCAATTCTCGTATTGGGCATTTGTCATGATTACCGGCGGCTCCGGCTTTTATCAGGTCGATGAGGGGGAGCAGCAGGCGATTGAAGCGGGAAGCTGGTTCTGTCTGTACCCTGGCGCAGTATTCAATTACGGGCCTTGGGAGGGCGGAGATTGGGATGAATATTACTTCACGGTAGAAGGCTCCCGCATTACAGAATGGCTGGAGCAGTGGCTGCAGGACCCCGGGAAGGTCAAGGCCACTGTATTTGATGATTCTTTAATGCACCGGATGGAGCTGATCTTCAAGCTGATGGACAGCGGAGCGCCAAGCAATATGGACCGCGCAGTGCTTATGCTGGAAAGCTTTTTGTATGATTTAGCCTGTCATTCCGACGGTGGAGAGGACAGTACCCGGGAAAGCTTTGCGCTCAAGGTTATTCAAGACATCTCACAATCTCTCCATGTAAGGCAGGAAGCGGCAGAGATGGCGTCAAGGCATCATATTTCAGTATCCACGCTTCGAAGAATCGTACAGGAGTATACGGGCTATCCGCTGAACGAATTTCTGCACCGCCTCCGGATTTCGGAAGCACGCAGCATTTTACTGAATACCGAGCTGACTGTGAAGGAGACTGGGGAAGTGTTAGGATATAAAGATACCTTCTATTTCTCCCGGGTCTTCAAGAAAATGACCGGCGTTTCGCCGCGCAGCTATCGTAACCGGGCAGGGCCGTGAAGGGTCTTTAAAGTTTTTTGAAAAAGTGCTTGCAATCTTGCTGAAGCGAGAGTATACTCTTAATTACGGTGATTGAAACGGAACTGGTTCGGCAAGAACAAGACAACCGAGAATTCACTAGACATCTTCGAGGCTTCGAAGATATATGCTTGCGGTCGTGGCGGAATTGGCAGACGCGCACGGTTCAGGTCCGTGTGGGCTAACCCCCGTGGAGGTTCGAGTCCTCTCGACCGCATCCTATGAATAAAAGCTGATCCCTTTGGGATCAGCTCTTTTCTTAATATTCAGGGTTAGAGTGGATGCAGTGCGTGCAATCAGGCCGCGGCTAGCGGCCTGATTGCATAATCCACAGTTTATGTTGTTACTGCACCGTCGAAAATATGATATTTAATGACCTCTTGACCCCGAGTCGTCTTGAAAATGCCGTTATTGAAGTCCGTGTACACGCTCTGATAAAAGGTTCCTTCAATTGCATCCGCTGCACTCGTCTCAAATTGCAGCACATAGCTATCGCCATCCCGAACGAGATACGCCTTTGTGCCCGGCTCATAATCATCCTCATGATGCTGCTCCACCTGTCGCTTGACCGAGACAACATGAATATCCACCAGCTCAATGCTGCGGAGAATCTCGTTCATGATCGAGTCCTCCGTTAATTCCTCCCATTTCGTACGGACAGACTGACCCAGGACAATCTGGGTAATCTTTCTTTCTCTCGCCGTCTCAATGATCACCTCTGCGGCATCCCGTGAGGGACGCTTGGAAATCAGAAACTCCGCTTGCAGCTGCTGTGCGAGCGAGGTCCACAAGGCCATGTTCCGATCTCTTTCTTCGTGATACGTATCTTCATCCTGGACACCTACCGTCAAGATCGTCAGTGGCGCCTGAAAGGCCTGCGCGAGCTTGGCTCCGCGGCGGATCAGACGCTCTGAGCTCGGCCCGTAGCTGACACAGACCAGAATACTCTCAGTGGCAAATGTATCTCCGGCCGGGTTTTGATTCATATTCAATCCTGCTCCACCTCCTGTTTTGTGCATTCTGTACACATTGTAACAAAAAAGACGCCGCAGGGAGAAATCCACCTGCGGCGTTCTGCAGTTCACGGAGAAGTCTTGCTGCCAGCACGCCAGCGTATAGCCGTCACCAGGCCGCTCAGCATGCCAAGCAAGCCTCCCAAAATCACACTCCATATCAGATCATAGGAATGCCAGCCCATTAGAAAGCCGATCCCGCTTCCAAGCGTCGTGCCTCCCAGTAGTCCCAGCGCCGTGCCAATATCCTTATCCATCTTATCCCTCCGTTTATCCAAGGTTATGGAGATGGTATTCCCTGCAAAAACAGGGACCATTCTAAGATCCAGGATCTTAAAGAATGGTCCCTGTTTTTGCCGTTACGGCTGAGCTTTGGTTCGAAGATCTCCTTGAAGTGCGCAGTCAGCAAACAGTACCGAGCGCGGGATGCGAAAAAAGGCTTCTGCTTTCTCTTGAAACGCTGGAGAAGGCAGGGTTCCCTGATGCAGCCATTTACGGAATGTGCCGGGATGTACGCCGATCCAGCGGCTGACATCACTGACCGAGAGGTCATGCACCATGCACAGGCCAGTCAAAATCCGATTGCTGACGGGTGAACGGGTCAACGTCCGTTTCATGAAGCGCGAAGGCTCCGGCTGACAGATCAAGGGTGACTTCTCCAGTAATTCTTCGCGAAACAAAATATGACGGGGATAACCGAGATAGCTGCAGGCCTTCTCCAGATTGGTTTTGCCGGGCACACGCCCCTCATAGACCCAGGCACTGACGCTGCGTGAAGAAACGCCGAGCTCCTCTGCCAGCTGGGAGAGCTTGATATCATTGGCCATCAGGATGGCAAGCAGGACACGGTTTCGGATCTGACACCGGGTAGGTCTGCGGAATCGCTTCACGCGCACGCCTTTACCCAGGTATTTACGGTTGATCAGGGACCACGCCTCGATGGAGTGTTTTTCTTGCTGTGGTTGTGTAGGCATAATTCCTCCGACTTTTTTTACCACAATACTACATTATTCGACAACCAACTTTCAATAGGCTGTTTCTATCATTTGTTTCCAGCTTGCTGTGAAGTTATACTGTATGGTCTTTAAAAAGGCGGTGCAGTGTTCGGTTTACACCTGTAAAGCGTGTCTAGACGGCACAAGCCGTTCATTTCTTTTTTGAGCCGGGCAGGGTATGATAGAACAGAAAGAGTACCTATCATCCTGTGACGGAGGAATGACTTTTGATTAAACACATCGTATTTTTTAAACTGAAAGAACCGACTGCAGAGAACATTGAGCGCACAGTCCAGGTGCTCAAAAATATGGACGGACAAATTCCCCAGCTCCGCTCGCTGGAGGCAGGGGCAGACGTTGTGCGCTCGGAGCGCTCTTACGACCTGGCCTTGATCGTGGAAGTGGATTCCCTGGAGGAGCTTCAGGCGTATCAGGTGCACCCCGCTCATCAGGAAGTGATTCAATATATTAACGAAGTGAAGGATCATACCCTCGCTGTCGATTTCGAAGTTTAGGCGGTGATGGCTTGTATTACGTAAACCAGGATCAAATTGAACGTCGTCTGAATGCGATACCTCATATTGCAGAAGGTATGAGGGAGGCTGCTGCTGCCTGGAAGCCGACAGTGGCCTGCGGGTTTATTCAGGAGCGTGCGCTCCATTTGGCGATCGAGGTCGTTACCGATGTCGGCAGCTATCTGATTGACGGCTTTATTATGCGCGATGCCAGCAGCTATGAGGACATTATGGATATCATCCACGAAGAGAAGGTCATGTCCAAGCCCGTCTATGATGCCTTCATCGAGCTTGTCCGGCTGCGCCGGCCGCTGGTTCAGGAGTATTACGACTGGGACCGCTTTGCGCTGCACCCATTGACAGAGAGTCTGCCCGGCCTGCTGGAGACCTTTGCATCTGAAGTCAGGGGATATTTAGAGCGGGAGCTGTAGCGTCCACAGGAAGCGTCATAGAGCCTTTTACACGATGAATCGTGTAGAGGGCTTTTTTTCGTGCAAACAGTGTCAGGCCAGGCCCTGGCTGCTTATAATGCAGCATGCGACTAGGCATTCGCCCGGTCAGCCGGAAGGAAGGGGAGAGGCAGGTATGCAGGAGTGGGGCATTGTGGCCGCGGCAGCAGGGATCTGGATCATTGCCGCAGCGTCGATTACCATAGGGTTTCTGATCCGGAACATGCTGCTTCGAGCGGAAGCTGTGCTAAGAACCATGGAAGAGCAGTACGCAGCGCTATCAGAGCAGACGTCACAGGTTATGGAACAGGCATCTCGTTCGCTGGGGCACGTAGAGCGGCAGCTGGCTGCAGCAGAATCCATGGTTGTCCAGGTGAAAGGTGCGGTCCATTCCGCTTCAGAAGCGGTGATTGGTGTGTCCAGAGTCAGCCAGAAGGCTGCCCAGTCTGCCGCTCAGCACTTGGAGCAGGCTCGACTGGACAATGAGAAGCAGCTCGGAGAGCTGTTTCGCTGGCTGGACATCGGGGTTTCGTTCTGGCATGCATGGCATCGACGGTCTCCCCGGACCGGCGGCGGGCAGGCTGAGTAAAGATTAAAGGAGAGATGCACAATGAACGAAAAAAGCAAAGGTTTGCTGTGGGGAGCACTTATCGGAAGCATTGCCGGGTCTGTAACAGCCCTGCTGCTGACACCGAAATCCGGCCGGGAGCTTAGAGAGAGCCTTGCCGACGGCGCGCGCCTTGCTGGAGATAAAGTGCAGGAAACCGCTGAAAAGCTGGGCGAACAGGGCATTTCCTGGATTGGCGTGATGACAGACCGGGCTCAGGGGATGATCTCCGAGCTGCAGGACTGGAGCCAGAAGCAGCAATCCTGGCTGGCTGACGGTGCAGAAGCCCGGATTTCCTCTTTTCGGGAACAGGAAGAGGATGAAGAGCTTCAAAAAGAACAGCAGCACCGTTAAACCATGGTCGTAGCGTCTTATAGCATAAACGCCCTGCTTGGGCTTGGCTTGAATAGCCAAAACCGAGCAGGGCGTTTGTTGTCTTGTTCTAATAAGGCCTTTCCTGATAACGGAACATCGGAGATTTCAGCTCATTCTCATAAGCAGCGTGGAAGATGTGAGTGGATGCAGGAGACATGGGAGGGATCAGCCAGGTCCAATCTCCGGTCACGGATCTTCCCGCATCCTGCTCCCGTTCCTCGAAGCGCCGGAACTGTGAAGCGGCAGTGTGATGATCTACAATGCTGACACCGCTACGCTTGAACGAGTACAACACGGCTGTATTGAGCTCCAGCAGCGCCCGGTCGATCCACAGGGAGCTGTCTCTGGACGTATCCAGACCCAGATGGGCGGCGACGGCGGGCAGCTTATTGTACCGGAATGTGTCGGCCAGGTTTCTCGACCCGATCTCGGTGCCCATGTACCAGCCGTTAAAAGGTGCTGACGGATAGCGAATGCCGCCAATCTCTAAGCTCATATCGGAGATGATAGGCACAGCATACCATTTCAGTCCCAGGCGCTGAAAGTCCGGCACCTCGGGATGGTCAAGCTCCACCTCCAGCACAGCATCAGGAGGGAGAGGAAACCATTCCGGGACGGCATTCCCCTTCTGAATGACCAGAGGAAGGACATCGTAGTCACTGCCCTGTCCTCTCCACCCCAGTGCGCGGCACTGGGACGTGAAGTCCAGGGAGGCCGGGTCACCGGCCATCCTGCCGTCTTGCTCGTAGCCGGCATACCGGATCAGTTGATGGTTCCAGATGCGGAGGCTTTTATCTTCGTCCGTTACCGGAGCAAAGATCGTAATAGTCGGGATAATTTTGCCGCCATTGGTGGCGGTGTAAATATGATCCACCAAGTGCACTGCCGCCTGGGCCGGCGTAGAGGCAGCCCGGGCGTCCCTGACGCGGAGGCTGTCCCAGAACAGCCTGCCAATGCAGCGGTTGCTGTTACGCCAGGCCAGCTTGGCACCATGCGTTAATTCTTCCTCGGTATGTGTATATGTACCGCTCTGCCGGATTTCCAGCTCGATCGCGCGGATTCGGGTTTCTGCCTCTGCAGGAGCTTTGCCGAGCTCGGCATAGCTTGTCCTGATAAAGCGCTCGGCCTCGTGCAGCAAGCTCGTTGTGACTGACATCTATGCATCACCTGTCTCTCTTGTTTCAGTGTTCAGGGCTGTAGTTTAAGTATATGCCAAAAGCGAGGCAGAAGATAAGACAAAATTAGCGATTATGTTAACGCTAGTGCTCTCCGGAATGACTGCAGCCACAGCTAGCGGAAAGTTGAAGGCAGGCAGGAAATGGGGTAAGATTTAGGTACGTTTCGGACAGAAACGACATATGGTATCACTGTAAGTATATGAAATTATCAATTGCTAAAGAAGGAAGCGGTGTGTTCGTGCAGCAAGCCATTGCAATACTAGATTCGGGTGTCGGCGGTCTGACCGTTGCCAAGGAAGTGATGAGACAGCTCCCCCGGGAGAAGGTCATCTATTTCGGCGATACCGCCCGCGCACCCTACGGACCCCGTACCCCGGAAGAAGTCCGTCAATTCACGGAGCAGATCGTAGATTACCTGCTTCAATATGATCCTAAAATGATCGTTATCGCCTGTAATACAGCGACAGCAGCAGCCCTGGATTACATTTCCGCAAAAGTGCAGATTCCCGTGATCGGGGTCATTCATCCTGGCGCCCGGGCCGCCATCAGTGCGACCAAGACAGGACATGTCGGTGTCATTGGTACAGCCGGAACGATCGGCAGCGGAGCGTACACGGCTGCACTGAAGCAGCTTTCGCCCTACGTGCAGGTTCAGAGTCAGGCTTGTCCAACCCTGGTCCCGCTTGTGGAGCAGGGGCTGTTTCGAGCGGAGGGATCGCTGCAGGTGGTGCGTGAAGCGTTAAGCACTCTTCACCCTGATGAAATGGACTGCCTCATTCTGGGCTGTACTCATTATCCATTTCTGATAGACACCATTCAGCAGGTGATGGGCGATGGCGTCAAGCTGATCAGCTCAGCGGATGAAACGGCGAGGGAAATCAGCACGATCCTTTATGATAAGGGTCAGCTGGCGAGCAGTGAGGAAACGCCGGTGCATCAGTTCTTTTGTACAGGGGATGCAGAGATGTTTCAGAGCATTGCTGCCGAATGGCTCGGAGAGCATATCCGGCGGACGCCGGTCGTTTGGCAGATTACGAAGCTATAATATGCTGTTATTGATTCCGAAAGGGCCGGCTCCTGAAGCCGGCTTTTTTTGCTGTTCCGGGGACTAGGACTGTTAGGTGGACACATGTGGTACAACCGTACCGGCATACACTTGGAGCAGAGGATGCATGACTACATTGCGGCTGTGACGGCCGCTTGGAAGGAGCATTTCAATGCGCCAGTATGTTGTAAAACCCGGAGATACCGTGCTCAGAATCGCTGCCCGGTATGAGCTCGCCAAAGAGCAGCTGATGACCGCGAATCCGTGGATTTCCCGTCAGCCGTACATCAAGCCGGGACAAATTATGTTTTTGCCATCTTCATTTCGAAAGAGATATATGGTGATGGATGGCGATACGCCCGAGAGTGTAGCGGCTGCTTTTCAATGTGAGGTTTGTGATTTGGAGGCCATTAATCCCGGTCTTTCGTTATATCGCTTTACGCCCGGGAAGACGATCGCCCTGCCCCCGGTCTCGGGTGGACCGCTTGTACAGCTGCAGGGAGAGTATGGTCCTCGCGAGTGCGCCGAGGATCTGCTCAGGCTGACTTCTCGTTATTCATGTATGACGGTTGAGCAGATTGGTGCGAGTGTGCTGGGAACGCCTATTCAAGCACTCCGGCTGGGAAGCGGCAATCGTGCGCTGCATGTACATGGGGCACTGCACGGAAATGAATGGATCACAGCGCCCTGCCTGCTCCGGTTTGCAGAGCAGTATGCCTCCGCTTGGACCCGCGGCAGCAGCTTGCTGGGCCATGATGTAACAGAGTGGTTCAGGCAATATACGCTCTGGCTCGTGCCGATGGTCAATCCCGATGGCGTAGAGCTCGTGCAGCAGGGTGTTAGCGGCCTGGGGTCTGCAGCCGGTCAGCTGCTGGAGTGGAACGGCAGGCGCGAAAATTTCCGTAAATGGAAAGCGAATATCCGCGGCGTTGATCTGGGTGATCAGTTCCCGGCTCATTGGGAGCAGGAGGTCGAGCGGCGGGGGAAATCAGGCCCTGCACCGCAGGATTATCCGGGGCCTGCACCGCTGAGTGAGCCGGAGGCGCGGGGTCTTTATGAGCATACCTTGAGCATTCAGCCGGAAAGAGTCATTTCCTGGCACAGCCAGGGTCAGGAGATTTACTGGAATTATCGAAGCTGTGAGCCGGAATACAGTGAGCAATGGGCCAACAGGCTGGCTCAGGCAGCCGGCTATCGGGCTGTGAAGCTGTCGGGCAGCGATGCCGGCTACAAGGATTGGTTTATTCAGCATTACCGCAAGCCGGGCTTCACCGTCGAGCTGGGAAGAGGAATCAATCCGCTTCCGCTGGAGGATTTCGAGGACCTTGCCTTTGAAACGACGGCCGTTATGGCTGCATTTATGTCATTAGCCTGAGCTGAATGTGAAACGGACCGCTGCTGCCATACGTAACGATCAGGGAGATGTGTTCTCAACCGGGCCCTCAGATCTGGCAGCGCGGTCTTGTTCTTCATAAGACGCAATATCGGGTAACATAGAATTAAAGGAGGAGAACGAGATGAAATGGAGAAAGCTTCTGTCGCTGCGCCGCTGGTCGCATGTTTTGAAGCGGATTATGGAATATCTGGTTTCTCCGCAGGTCGCCTTAAAGGACAAGCTGCTCTTTGTGATACCGGCTGCCCTGTATTGGGTGCTTCCCGATCTGCTGCCGTTTATACCGATTGATGATATTGGCGTTACGATGCTGCTCGCAAACTGGTTTGTCGGAAGAGTGGATCGCAAGTATCCACAGCTGAACCACAGTTCAGATCCACAGCAGCGCCGGGTTCGTTAAGAAAGCACAGCTTGTCAAAATGCGCGGCGGGGCATACAATTAAATATTGAAATTGCTGCATACTGAACTGATTGTAAAGGATATGAACAACATGCCTAACGATATTAGAGTGTGCGAGAAATGCAAAGGCACCTCACTCAAGACGATTATTCCAAAATTGAAAAAGCTTGCCCCTGATGCG
This sequence comes from Paenibacillus sp. JSM ZJ436, assembly GCF_044383795.1. Classification (NCBI taxonomy): domain Bacteria; kingdom Bacillati; phylum Bacillota; class Bacilli; order Caryophanales; family Paenibacillaceae; genus Paenibacillus; species Paenibacillus sp. JSM ZJ436. The sequence continues at coordinate 68,160 of NZ_JBISEO010000013.1, read as the reverse complement.
GACATCAAGGTCGGCTGCAAATCCTACTGCGGACCGTGCAAGAAGCGCGCTTTTGTGTATGTGAACGGCCGGTATATCAGCGCTCCCACGGAGGATGAGGTGCTGGCGAAAGCGAAGCCGTTTATCAAGCAGTCTTCCTGAGTCTGGTGTCGATCGGGGACAGCATGTTCATTTTATCGCTCCTGCATAGTTCTGCGTCTTGATATCCATGCTAAATAGGCAGCAGGCTATTCCAGATTCTGAAGGGAGACGGTATTATGACTAACAGCCATGACTCCAGCCTTCACGCCAACAACCCGGCAAACAGTGCGCTGGACTCGGTAGAGAAGCTTCACCGCTCCGTTTCCTCCGCCCTGTCGCATCCGACAGAAGCACTGGTGCAGCAGGCTGAGAATTCACTTGCTCATACAGAGCAGGCGGTACGCCAGGCTCATAGCCATGCGAATCCGGGGATGGTGGAGCTGGCAGAGGAGCTGCTGGGCGAAGAGAAAGCCCGGCTGTCCAAGCTGTCCTCAAGGAAGTAAGCTTAGCCAATGCCAATAAGGGGCCGCCTCATAAAGAGGCGGCCCCTTATCTTGCTTTTCATGCTGCTTTGACTTCTGTTAAGACTCCTGACGCGGACGCGGCGGCAGCGGACCCAGGAATTGATAATACTGACACTCGATGCGTCCATTGAACAGCTTGCGCCGTTTGTCGGCCTTGCGGCCCAAATAATGCTCGAACTGCTTGGCTGGGCTCAGTGCAAAAAATGACCATGTCGGCAGCTGCTGCAGCAGGTTGCCAAACTGTCTAAGCAGGCGTTCGACCTCCTCCTTCTCGCTCAGGCGCTCGCCATAAGGAGGGTTCGTAATGATGCAGCCGAAATCACCCTGAGGCAGAGCCTTGGAGGCCGGCAGCACATCCAGCTTGATTTCCTTCGCGAGGCCTGCGCTTTTGGCAGCGGCCTTAGCGACCTCAATAGCTTTCGGATCAATGTCACTGCCGCCTAATTGCAGTGGAATGTCATCTGTCACGGCATCAAAGGCTTCCTCACGCGCTTCTTCCCAGTTCCGGCTGCCAATCTTGTCCCACTGCTCGGATGGGAAGCTGCGGCGCAGGCCGGGTGCGATGTTCCAGGCCATCATGGCTGCTTCGATCAGGATCGTTCCTGATCCGCAGCAAGGATCATAGAGAGGGCGATGCGGACCCCAGCGGCTAAGCTGGATCAGCGCGGAAGCCATCGTCTCCTTCAGCGGTGCTTCAGTTACGAGCTTGCGGTAGCCGCGTTTATGAAGGGCGGGTCCGGTTGTATCCAGGGTCAGAAGTGCGCGGTCCTTCAAGAGCGATACCTCGATACGGTAAAGCGGGCCGTCCTCCGGGAACCATTCAGTGTGGTGGGACAGCTTCAGCTTCTCTACGATCGCTTTCTTGACGATGCCCTGGCAAGCCGGGACGCTGCTAAGCTGGGATTTATGCGAACGCCCTTCTACAGGGAACTCTCCGTCTGCCGGAATCCATTCTTCCCAAGGCAGCGCCTTGGTGCCTTCAAACAGCTCATCAAAGGTCGTGGCCTGAAACTCTCCCATCTTTACAAGAATCCGGTCCGAGGTCCGGAGCCAGTAATTGCAGCGGCATATATCAATCAGATCACCGGCGAAAACGACTCTGCCGTTCTCTACCTCCATATCGGTATATCCAAGGTCTTTCAGCTCCCGGGCTACAATGGCCTCCAGGCCCATGGGCGCGGTAGCGATTAATTGCAATTGAGGCATGAACACATTCAACTCCATATGCGGTATAGTTCGGCGTCACGCGCCGCCGGCTGTGGTGCTTGGTGCAGCCGAATTTATTTTTTTAGTATGGCAATAGTATAGGCGATTGTACAAGGCAAGACAATTATCATATCATTATGTGCATGAACTGCAGCATCGGCATTGGCTAGCTGCTGCAGAAGGTGGAGGGACTTATTGTGAGATCTCAGGAAGAGTACGTCAATCAGCTGTTTACCGAGGATGAGGAGCTTCGGTCTGTTCGGGACAGCATTGCAGAGGCCGGCATGAAGGATATTTCTGTAGCTCCTGCATACGGAAGGCTGCTGACCCTGCTGGTTCAGGCTTCCGGCGCGCGAGAAGTGCTGGAAATCGGTGCCTTCGGCGGATACAGCGGGATCTGTCTTTGCCGGGGACTAGGGTCAGGCGGCCGCCTGACCTCATTGGAGCTGAATGAGGAATTCGCTGCACAGGCGTCTTCACGGCTGACTCAAGCGGGCTTCGGCGGCATGTTTCAGTTCCGTACAGGTCTTGCGGCAGACAGCCTGTCTCAGCTGAAGGAAGAAGGGCGCAGGTTCGATTTCTTCTTTATTGACGCAGATAAAGGCAACTACCCCTTGTATCTGGAATATGCACTGGAGCTCGCGAATCCGGGTGCCCTGATTGCAGGAGATAACTGCTTTTTGCGGGGACGCACCCTGGACCTGGAGAAGAATGGTCCGTCGGTGCAGGCCGTGCGCCAATTTAACGAAAGGATGGCCAGCGATCCGCGGCTGACCAGCACGATGCTGCCCTCATATGATGGACTCGTGCTGGCCAGGGTGAACGAGACATAGGTTATCCAGGACAAGCGGCCAGCCTTAGAAATTCAGGCTGCCAGTCATGAGTAAAGAAAAGGGCCCCGCACGTTCTCGTGCAGGGCCTTTCTTTATTGAGGCTTCACCTTACCGCTGCCGGAATACAGCCGGAGGCGTACCCAAATCATATTGATCAGCAGCAGGCTGCCCGATACGATGAACAAGCCCTCAATGCCGATCAATCCGGCCATAAAGCCGCCCGCAATCGCACCCAGCATATTGCCTAGCGCCAGCGCGCTGGTGTTAAATCCGAACGCCCGGCTTTCCATGCCGTCGGGGGTGTAGGAGCGGATGAGTGCATTCACGCTAGGCAGCAGCCCGCCCAGGAAGATGCCCATCATGAAGCGGACGGCGACCAGCTGCCATACATCCGTCACGAACGCCTGCGGAATTAATGTTAAGCCGGCGCCGATGAGGGCGAAGGTGAGCACGCGATGGGCTCCGATGCGGTCGCTGAGGCGTCCGAGCAGCGGAGAGGCGATCATATTAGAGAGCCCCGTCACCGCGATAACCATGCCGGCCCAGATGGCAATATTTTCGGTTTGGCCGTGCAGCTGCTGGACATACAGCGGAAGCAGCGACATGGGGCTGAGCATAGCGAACTGCAGCAGAAAGGTCACGGTGAATAGTGACGGCAGCTCCCGCGTGTGGCTCAGCTCCTTCAGGCCTGCTAGGACCGAGGCCTGAGGGGCAGCCATGGCTTCCGCACGGTCAAACTTCTCTCTCACCAGGAAGAGGGCGAGCAGGGATGCGCAGAAGATCAGGGCCCCGGTAATAAAGAAAATCGGCCGGAAGCCCACCCAATCCGCCATCAGACCGCCGATCAGAGGACCGAGGATGGTTCCCGCTACCTGCCCTGACTGCATGATCCCCATGGCAAAGCCCATCCGGCTCTTCGGCGTGGTGCCGGAGACGAGCGAGATGGCTGCCGGATTGAAGCCGGAAATGGTACCGTTCAGCAGACGGAGCACGAGCAAATGCCAAGGATGGGTCGCAAAGCCCATGCAGGCAATCACGAGCGCCATGCCGAAGCCCGAGCGGAGCAGCATCAGCTTTCTCCCGTATTTGTCTGCGGCTTTCCCCCAGATCGGCTGGAAAATAAACGACGTCAAAAAGTTCGCAGCAAAAATAAAACCGGCCCAAATCCCGATCTCCCGCTCATTGGTCATGCCAAGATCCTGAGCGAGGTACAGGGTAAGGAACGGGGTAATCATCGTCATTCCCGCATTAACCAGAAACTGTCCGAACCAAAGCACAATGAGGTTAACCTTCCACGATTTCAATGTGCTCTTCACTTCCTTTCTAGGCTGTCCGTTCAGGATTAGCGATGTAGTGAAATATATACGAAAAAAATGCCGTTCTTCCAGTATAACACATTCCGGATTCCACTGCCGTCAGCACGTGTCACAGGATTGTCATCTGATCTTCATGTGAAGGCTGCGGCAGATAGTTGTTACGACCTTCTAAAAAGGGCATAATAGCTTATACAGGAAACTTTTCTTATTGAGAATTTGGAGGCCTAATCATGACTTACAATGATCAGTTTATCCGAGCTTGCCGAAAGCAGGAAATGAACCAGGTTCCGGTGTGGTACATGCGGCAGGCAGGACGTTATGATCCGGAATACCGCAAGATCAAGGAGAAATACTCGCTGCTTGAGATTTGCAGACAGCCCGAGCTGGCGGCTGAGGTCACATTGATGCCGGTACGGAAGCTGGGTGTGGATGCCGCTATACTCTATTCGGACATCATGAATCCGGTTGCCTCCATTGGGATTGATTTTGATATTGTGAAGAACATCGGTCCGGTCATTGAGAATCCGATCTCCACGGCAGCGGACGTGGCCCGCCTGACCCCGATCGACGTAGAAGGGGATCTTGGACATGTCCTGGAGACGATTCGTATCCTGGACCGCGAGCTGCAGGTGCCGCTCATTACGTTCGCTGGTGCGCCCTTTACCATTGCGAGCTATCTGATTGAGGGACGCCCTTCCCGTAACTACATAAAGACGAAGGAAATGATGTATAGCGAGCCGAAGGTCTGGTTCTCGCTGATGGACAAGCTGGGCGATATGGTTATTGCTTATTTGCGAGCCCATACCGAGAATGGCGGCAAGGCATTCCAGCTGTTTGACAGCTGGGTGGGGGCCCTCTCTCCGAAGGATTTTGAAGTGTATGTGCTGCCGACCATTACCCGCATTTTTGCGGAGCTGCAGGATCTGGATGTGCCTAAGATTTATTTCCCGGGTGTCAGTTCCGGGGAGCTGCTCCCTTCGCTGCACGGCCTGCAGGCTGACGTGATCGGTCTGGATTGGAGAGTTTCGATTCAAGAAGGCCGCCGTCGCCTGAACCATGGGTTTGCGGTACAGGGCAACCTGGACCCGACCGTGTTGACTGCTCCGATGGATGTAATCCAGCAGTACGCCAAAGAGATTATCGATCAGGGCATACAGGAGCCGGGCTTTGTGTTCAATCTCGGCCATGGTCTTTTCCCGGAGGCTTCTCTCGATAAGCTGCGGGAGCTGACGGATTATATCCACGAGTATTCCCGCGAAGCATTGAAAAGTATTTAAGCAGGTTAACAAATAAGCAGAGGTGAATAGTATGAAAATCGGTGTATTGGTGATGTCTTATGGGACCCCGCAGAGTCTGGAGGATGTGGAGGCGTACTATACTCATATCCGCCGGGGAAACAAGCCGTCGGAGGAGCAGCTGAAGGAGCTGACCGACCGCTATGAAGCCATCGTTGGCGGCGTCTTCCCGCTGCGCGAGAATACAGACCGTCAGGTTTCCAGTCTGCAGGAGACGCTGAACCGCCATGCCCAGGAGGCAGGAGTGGAGTTTGTATGCTATCAGGGCTTGAAGCATGCAGCGCCTTTTATTGAGGACGGCGTCGATCAGATGGTCCAAGACGGCATACAGAAAGCCATCGGCATTGTGCTGGCCCCTCATTTTTCTACAATGAGTGTAGGCACTTATATTAAAAGAGCCCGTGCAAAAGCGGAGGAAGCTGGCATTGACATGCAGTTTGTGGAGAGCTACCATCTTCACCCGCTGCTTCTTGAGGCGCTGGCTGAGCGGGTCGGAGCGGTGCTGGATCAATTTCAGGAAGCGGGAGCGCTTCGCGATCACGTGAGGGTTCTCTTCAGTGCGCACAGCCTGCCAGAGCGTATTTTGTCGATGGGAGATCCTTATCAGGAGCAGCTGCTGGAAACCTCCAAGGCTGTGGCTGAGAAAGCAGGCGTCAGTCAGTGGCAGTTTACGTGGCAGAGCGCCGGACGTACACACGAGCCTTGGCTGGGTCCGGATATTTTGGATACACTGCAGGAGCTGAAGCATGAGCAGGTTGAGGATGTGCTGGTTGCGCCGATCGGCTTTGTGTCCGATCATCTGGAAGTGCTGTATGACCTGGACATTGAGGCCAAAGCCATTGCCAAAGAAATGTACATGCGTTTGATGCGCACACCTTCACTGAACAGTGATCCGAAGTATATGGAAACCTTGGCTGATTGTGTGCTTACAAAGTGGAAGCAAGGTTAATAAATAGATAGCGGCACGCATGAACGAGCCCTCCGGCCAGCCGGGGGGTTCTACTTTTACACCATTTGTTGATATAATATGAAAAGTTTGAGCTCGTGCCAAAGAAGAGTATCGAGAAAAAGGGGTGACAAGATGTACCCGTCAAGAACAGAGAGAAAGAAAGCGAAGGATCAGGAGAAGCAAACCCGCTATGTCCGTTTTTGGACGGTTGTTAACATTGGACTTATTGCTGTAGCTGCAGGTCTGCTGGTTTACTATGCCAATCATCAGGAGGTCCTGCCATGAATAATTTCTGCGTGGCTCATAGAGGGTTCTCAGGCAAGGCCCCGGAGAACACCCGGGCAGCCTTCAAACTTGCCATGTCTGTGCCTTACGTAAAATGGCTGGAGATTGACGTACAGCTGACCCGGGACGGGGTTCCTGTGGTCATTCATGACTTCAGCGTCGATCGCACGACGACGGGCAAAGGCAAGGTCAAGGATTTGACCTGGCGGGAAATCCGGACGATGGATGCCGGGATCTGGAAGGGCAGTCAGTTTGAAGGCGAGCAGGTACCATCCCTGGACGAGGTGCTGCAAATGGTCAAGGGCCGTCTCAAGGTGAATATCGAGCTGAAGACCAGTGGTGATATGTACCCTGGACTGGAGGAGAAGGTGCTGGAAAGAGTGCGGGCCCATCAAATGCTGTCCGAGGTCGTCATTACCTCCTTCGAGCCCAAGGCACTGCTGCGGGCTAAAGAGCTGGAGCCGGAGGTGAAGGTAGGCCTGATCATTGATGCGCATCCAAGGGACCTATTATCCCGTCTCAAGAAGCTGGGCTGCTCGTTTCTATCCATTGGTTACTCTCACCTGGATGCTTCTTTTGCTTCAGAGCTGCTGAAGAATGGAATTACGCCGATGGCCTGGACGGTAGATGACCGGCGCAGTATGGCTGCTTTGGCCAGAATGAATCCGGAGATTATGATATGCACGAACCGGCCGGACATGTGGGGTCAGCTGTTCTCTAACGGCTTTGCGCCACGCATTCCGTTTTGGGATAAATGGAAAGGATGGTTTCGATGACAGCTTTCATCAATAACGTGTATTGTGTAGGAAGAAATTATAAATTGCATGCGGAGGAGCTAGGGAATGCCGTACCGGAGGAGCCGATGATTTTTCTGAAGCCGAATCACGCGGTTGCAACCTTGAATGGTGAGTCTTTGGCATTGCCGCAGGGTCAGGGTACGGTCCATTTTGAGGGTGAGATTGTCATCCGGGCTGCCCGTGATTATACACCTGGCATGTCTGTGAATGAGCTTGTTGATCATATGGCGCTTGGCATTGATTTTACACTGCGCGACGTTCAGAGTGTGATCAAGGCAAAGGGACACCCGTGGACGGCAGCAAAAGGCTTTAAGAACTCTGCGCCGCTGTCTGCCTGGCTTCCTTTCCCGGGAAATAAAGAGGTGGAGCAAACTCCCTTTACAGTGATGAAGAACGGCACTCAGGTACAGCGGGGTCAGGCTTCAGACATGATATTTTCATTGCAGCAGATTGTTGATTATATTGGGCAGCACTACGGCTTGTCTGAAGGCGATATTGTATTTACGGGCACTCCAGAAGGTGTCGGGCCTGCAGAGCAAGGAGATACATTCGAGCTGATCTGGGGAGAGCAGTCTCTGGGCTCCTGTGAGATCGGTTAAAGGATGAAACGGAGGTATCGTCATTGGATTGGCTGATCGGTGCTATAGGGGCCTTTGCAGGAGCCGGCGCGGCTTATTATAAACGCTCGCTTTCTTTATCAGGCGCGGCAGCAGCGATGGTGATGGGGACGGTATACTATGGAGCAGGGAACCTGTTTTGGTTTGGTACTCTGCTTCTTTTTTTCGTGACCTCTACGGCCTTATCCAAATACAAGCAGCCGCAGAAGAAGGACATGGAAGAAGCGTATGCCAAGAACGGGCGCAGAGATGCGGGACAGGTGCTCGCAAACGGCGGCGCCGGCATGGTGCTATGCCTGCTGTATGCCTGGACTGCTCATGACGCTTTTATTTTTGTATTTATCGGGGTTATGGCTGCTGTAAATGCAGATACCTGGGCCACAGAGCTGGGAAGCCTGAGCCGAAGACCGCCGCGCAGCATTCTGAATGGCCGTGTGCTGGTTCCGGGCGCCTCCGGAGGGGTATCCTGGCTGGGCTCTTTGGCCGCGGCCGCGGGAGGGCTTACCCTGGGTCTGGGTGCCTGGCTGCTGGGGGTGCCTGTCGGACTTGAGCTTTCCTTCTGGAGCTGTGCTGCGGCGGGGCTTGCCGGGGGACTGGCGGGAGCGTTCAGTGATTCCTTGCTGGGAGCTTCTTTGCAGGGAATGCAGCAATGTACCGTCTGCGGGAGAAGTGTAGAAGCGCGCCAGCATTGCGGCAGACCGACAAAGCAGGGACAAGGACTTCGGTGGATGACTAATGATGCCGTGAACCTGATCAGCTCCTGCATTGGCGGAATCACGGGATGGTTGATAGCAGCGATGCTGTAGCTTAGCTATAGGCGGCGCTCCCCGTGCAGAATGAAGGGACCCCTTCAGCTTCATGAGTTAATGCTGGGGTCTTACAATGAATGGGATCTAAAATACGGGAACAAGTAGGGAATGAAATCATGAATATTATGACAGTCGAGCAGCTCACCAAGAGCTACGGAGATAAAATATTGTTTCAGGATGCGTCTTTCGGGATGGATGCCCAGGACAAAATCGGCATCATTGGCGTCAACGGAACCGGTAAATCAACATTTCTGCGTGTTATTGCAGGATTAGAGCCGCCGGATTCCGGCAAGATCTCGATCGGCAATCGTGTCCACATCCAGTATCTCGCCCAGAATCCGGCCTTTGATCCTCACCACACCGTGCTGCAGCATATTTTTTCCGGTGAATTGCCAGAAATGAAGGTGGTCCGGGATTACACCTCGCTGCTGGAGCTGCTGGAGCTACAGCCAGGCAATACAGAGCTGCAGGAGCAGCTGCTGAAGCTGAATCAGCGAATGGATGAGCTTCAGGCCTGGCAGCTTGAAAGTGATGCCAAGGCGGTTCTCTCCAGACTGGGGATTACGAGCTATGATGCACCCATGGAATCCTTGTCCGGCGGTCAGCGTAAAAGGGTCGCGCTCGCAGCCGTCTTGATTCAGCCCTCAGACCTGCTGATTCTGGATGAGCCTACAAACCATATTGATAATGAATCGGTTGCCTGGCTGGAGCAGTATTTGCAGAAGCGGCGCGGCGCGCTGCTGATGATTACCCATGACCGCTACTTTCTCGATAGAGTCGCAAATGTCATGCTGGAGCTGGATCACGGCCGATTGTTCCGCTATGAGGCCAATTATTCCCGTTTTCTGGAGCTGAAGGCTGATCGCGAGGAGAGAGAGGCCGCGGCAGAGCAGAAGCGGAAGAATCTGTTCCGCAATGAGCTGGCCTGGATTCGCCGTGGTGCTAAAGCAAGAACGACGAAGCAGAAGGCGAGGATTGAGCGCTTTGAAGCCTTGAAGGAGCAGGAACCGGTGTCCAGCACCAATGAAATGGATGTTTCTGTGGCATCGACCCGGCTGGGACGCAAAATTCTCGAGCTTCATCATCTCCACCAAAAAGCCGGCAGCAAGCCGCTGATCACGGATATGAGCTATATTGCCGTGCCGGAGGACCGAATTGGTATTGTCGGTCCGAACGGAAGCGGGAAATCAACCCTGCTGAACCTGATTGCCGGCAAGCTGCAGCCTGATTCCGGGGAGGTCATCATCGGCCAGACGGTGAAGCTGGGTTACTTCACGCAGGAGCATCAGGATATGGACCCTAATCAACGGGTGATCGAGTATATTAAAGACGAAGCAGAGGTTGTTCGCACGGCTGATGGCTCCAGCATTACTGCAGCCCAAATGCTGGAACGCTTTTTGTTTCCGCCGGCTGCGCAGTGGACGCCGATTGCCAAGCTCTCCGGCGGCGAGAAGAGACGGCTGTATTTGCTGAGAGTGCTGATGGGTGCACCTAACGTGCTGCTGCTGGACGAGCCGACCAATGACCTTGATATCCAGACCCTGTCGGTGCTGGAGCAGTACCTGGACGAATTTCCGGGTGTTGTTATCGTAGTATCCCATGACCGCTTCTTCCTTGACCGAACTGTGGACAAGATTATGGCCTTTGAAGGGGAGGGGCAGGTTCGTGTTCATGTCGGCTCCTACAGTGAATACGCGGAATGGCTGGCCAAGCACGGTGCTGGTGATGAAGCAGGATCAGGTCGTTCCTCGGACAAGGCGGGGAGTACACCCGCTGCTCCCGTAAGCGATAACCGGAAAGAAGCGAGAAAAGAGAAGCCAAAGTTTACCTATAGTGAGCAGAAGGAGTACGAGCAGATTGACGAACAGATTGAAGCAGCGGAGAATCGGGCTGTTTCGATCCAGCAGGACATGGAGGCCTCAGCCAGCGATTCCGCTCGCCTGCAGGAGCTGATGAAGGAGCTGCAAGGCAATGAGCAGGAGCTGGAGCGGCTGATGGAGCGTTGGACGTATCTTAATGAGCTGGCGGAGCGGATTGAGCAGAGCAAGGCGTAAGCTTGCAGCTGCCTGGAGGAGATAACCTCGATTTCCTGACAAGATATCAGTATAAGACGGAGAATGCCCGGTGTGGCATGTGGACAGCCTAGCAGGCAGGGGATCTACAAGCTTACATGAAGCTGCACCGGGATATGTCTTGTTATGAATTCGGCATTTGAGTTGAATTCTCAAAGAGCCATGTGGAGAGTGAATTGAAGACCTCTGTTTCTTGCTCAACCATTTTGTACATTTTCCTCTCATCTCTTAACAGATAACCTTTTTGATTCATATCCAAAGAATAATCATTCAATTCTCCATTACGATCACGATAAAAAATGATGAATGCAAACGTAGCACCACCATCATTTCTTATGTTTCTGCTGACAAACGATCTGGGCGATCTCGTATACGACACGGAGTCTAGAATGCTCATCCATGGATTGATTTTTTCAGTTTTATTGTCCTCGAATTTGATCTCATAAGCCCCTCTACCCATCCATTTCATTTGGACTCCTTCCTGTAATATAAACACTTCATTGACTTGAAAGGTTACCAACAACTTGTGTTTATTTGTGATCATCTCTAGAAAAGGTCATAAAAAGGGGGCTCTGGTTCGTCCTTCCGAGTTACAAACACCTTGAATACGAAGGGAAGCAAAGTCAATACGATGGCGTTTGGAACCGTCGTATTGACTTTGCTCGGTAATGCGTAGAGTTAAACAGCGGTTATGTTAAGGAGGAATGATTTGCTGCTGCCTTGGGCGTTACATAATATAAGCTGCCAGCAGCTTGACGGTATTCAATACAGCCTGCTTGTGCGTACGCTCCATAGCATGGGAGGCGTGGACGCCGGGGCCGATGAGGGCGGCGCGAATATTGCTCCCAGCAGACAGCGCTGCTGAGGCATCTGAGCCGTAATATGGGTAGACATCGACGGCATAGGGAATGCCCTCGCGCTCCGCAAGCTCTATCAGGCGGCTCGTCATATCGTAGTCGTAAGGGCCGCTGGAATCCTTCGCGCAGATGGATACATCGGTTTCCTTGCAGCTCAGATCATCGCCGATACAGCCCATATCCACAGCGATGAGCTCGTTAATCTCATCAGGAATGCTGGCTGCGCCATGCCCGACCTCTTCATAATTAGAGATCAGAATCTGGAGATGATACTGCGGCGTCCATTGCTCGCGCTTCATGGACTCCAGCAGTCCGAACAGGGCGGCGACGCTCGCCTTGTCGTCCAGATGACGAGACTTGATGTAGCCGCTTGGAGTGGCTTCAGGCCTTGCATCAAAAGAGATATAGTCACCGACGGCAATGCCCAGCTTTTTCACATCCTCTGCGCTTTGAACACATTCGTCAATCCGTACTTCCATATTCTGCTCTTCACGGTCAAAGGTCCGGGCATCGCTGTACACATGTACTGAAGGCTTCGTACTCATAATCGTTCCGGTATACGTCTGTCCGCTGCGGGTATGGATGATGCAGTATTCGTTCTCAATGCTGTTCATCATAAATCCGCCGATCCGCGTCAGCCGCAGGGTTCCTTCCGGCTTGATGGCCCTGACCATAGCGCCCAGTGTATCCACATGCCCGCTCAATCCAACGGTACGGTTGCCATCCTTGCCAGGTATAGAGAGGATAACTCCGCCTTTCTCATTCCGGGTGCAGGCTACGCCAAGGGACGCTGCTTCCTGCTCAATCTCCTTCATAATGCCGCCTGTAAATCCGGTCGGGCTCGGGGTATTCAGCAGCTTCATCAGCAGCTCCAAAATATATTTCTCATTCGGTTGTATCTTCACGTGATCTTAACTCCTTCTAGCTCGAATAATATGCAGGCTAAAATACGGCCTGAGCGTGCTCCTTGACCCTAGCAGCAGCCTGCCTTCATGATTAGGGCAGATTACAGCTTATCCTTGCCAAGCTCATCCGATGGTGCGGACAGGTCATCAGTGTTTGATTCATAGTCCTTCTGAGTCGCTGACTCCTGAGCGACAGAAGATTCACCGGTAAGATTTGTGGTATTCAAATCACCATATAGCTCCTGATACTGTGCCAGCTTGGAAGATAAGGCTTTGACTTCTCGTTGCAGCCGGTATTGGCGATAGATGCCATAGGAGCCAACAATAATCCCTCCCAGCAGAGTGCAGCCGATAATTAATAGAATCAGCGGCATAGATACGGTGCTGAACAGCAGATTGACCGAGACCGGATCAACATTAATGACAGCAAAAACAGCAGTAAGAAGTGCAAATAGTAGGCCAAGAATCAGGGACCACTGCATTTTCATGATGCTTCCTCCTTCATATGAGTATAAATCCCTTGCCGCAAAGACAAGGGATTTACTTAAACGCTATAAACAGGGTGTGATGTTATTTCGTAAGCTGCTCCATTTGCGTAATGACGTCCTCAAAGACGCTCATGGCTTCGCGGATCGGCTCTGGCGAAGACATATCCACGCCTGCTTTTTTCAAAATCTGAATGGAGAAATCACTGCCGCCGCTCTTCAGGAAGGACAGATAACGGTCTACAGCAGGCTGACCCTCTTCCAGAATCTGCTTCGAGAAGCTCGTAGCCGCGGAGAAGCCCGTTGCGTACTTATACACGTAGAAGCTGTTGTAAAAGTGTGGGATCCGGGCCCACTCCATGCTAATGTCCTTATCAACCACCATATCCTTGCCATGGTATTTCACATTCAGCTCGTAGTAAATGTCGCTCAAGTCCTGAGGAGTCAGAGAATCTCCCTGCTCGGCGCGCTCGTGTACGATTTTCTCGAACTCGGCAAACATCGTCTGACGGAATACCGTCGTCCGGAATTGATCGGCATAGTACGTGAGCAGGTACATTTTTTCCTTCGGATCTGTAGATTTCTTGAGCAAATAATCCATCAACAGAGCCTCGTTCGTCGTGGAGGCCACCTCAGCCAGGAAAATGGTGTACTGTGCATCCCGGTATTTCAATGCATTGTCCGAGTAGAAGGAGTGCAGCGCATGACCCATCTCATGAGCCAGCGTGAACATGCTGTTCAGGTTGTTCTTGTGGTTCAGCAGCACATAAGGATGTGTGCCGTAGGCTCCCCAGCTGTAGGCTCCCGTACGCTTATTCTCATTCTCGTACACGTCGATCCAGCCGTTATCATAGCCCTCCTGCAGAAACCCGAGGTATTCAGCTCCAAGAGGCTGAAGGCCGTCCTTGACCTGCTGCTTCGCTTCCTCATAGGTGATGTCCAGCTTATATTCATCCACGAGCGGGGCGAACAGATCGTACATATGCAGCTCATCTACCCCGAGAAGCTTCTTGCGAAGCTGCATGTAGCGGTGCAGCAACGGCAGGCTCTCGTGAATGGTATCGACTAGGTTCGTGTACACTTCCTTCGGAATGTTGTCTCCGTACAGCGACATCTCCAATACGGATGGATACTTGCGTACCCGCGAGTAAAAAATATTCTTGTTTACGTTCGCATTCAGCGTGGCGGCAATGGTATTCTTCTGCTTGCTGTACGTTTCATAGACCGCCTTGAAGGCAGCTTCGCGGACCTGACGGTTCGGATTCTCAAGGAACTGGATGTAGCTGCCGTGAGTCAGCTCGACTTCCTTGCCGTTCTCATCCTTGATCTTCGGGAATTTCATATCTGCATTATTCAGCATACCGAAAATGGTCTGCGGAGCAGAAGAGAGGTTGCCGACCTGGGCGAGCAGGGCTTCTTCGGTTTTGGACAGAATATGGGCTTTCTCTCTCTTCATCTCTGTCAGGGTGAAGGTATACTCCGACAGCAGCGGGTTCTTGATCAGCTCATCGAGCTGGCTGTCTGTCATCGCCAAAATCTCCGGAGTTATGAAGGAGAGGGCCTCGCCCACCTCAACACTCAGCTTTTTGGCTTTCTGCGTCAACGCCTGGTATGTAGGGTCTGCGGTATCCTCATCATGATGCATATGGGCGTATACAAAAAGCCGCTCGGTGTGCTGTCCGATCTCATCCTCCAGCTCAAAGCATTGCTTGATGGCTTCAGCCTCGTTCAGCTTTCCTTGGTACTGCTTGCTGCTTTCCGTCAGTCTGCGGACCTCCTCATAGGTCTGATCCCAGGCCTTCTGGTCTGCAAACATATCCCCCAGCTTCCATTTATGCTCGGCAGGTACTTCGGTGCGCTTTGGCAAAGTTTCCATTGAAATCCTCCTAATCGGGTTATCGTTGAATGGCATCCGGGCTGCCTGAACAGAAGCGCCGGGATGGGGGCTTGACAGCGGCAATAAGGACAACACCAGCGTCAGGCACAGTGCTCTGGTGTACTTCATTGGCAGTAACCTCCTCGATGAAACAGCATCGAGCGATAGTATGCCTTGCCGCGCCTGCTTTCATCCGAGTCTCAGATCAAGAAGCACCCAGTGTGAAAAAGCTGTATACAATAATATAAAAGGCAAACAGAATCATGAAGATGGCGGTAATCGCCATGCCTTTGCGCAGCTGCGCAGGAATCCGGTCTCTGTTCATGATCATAATCAGGCCAAGACTGAAGGCCAGAATAATGAAAATGACGGCATTGGAGTAATCCATCGGCCTAGACCTGCTTGAAGCTCTGGATCAGCTCGTTCCACTCATCCTCGCGCCCCTTGAAATCCTCTTCAGGGAATCGGTTATGCGCCCACTGCATCAGCGCCGGACGGCTCATGAACGTATGCGTTTCTTCGCCCCACTGATCCGAGATTTCACGGAGCACGAGATAGCGGCCCTGCACCTCGACCGTCATCATGTTCCATTTGTCTCTTTTGTATATTTCGTGTTTTTTAATCATATGCATTCTCCGTTTTTTGGGCTTTTGGGTAAATGATAACGCACCCGCTGTGCTAAAAGCAAATCATGAGCATCATATTTTTGCGTCAGAGCCATGAACGGATTGCATTGTTTTCGAACATGGGATATAATATGGATATTCGCCATAGATGGCGGTATTTTTAGGAGGTTGTTCATTTGAAAGGTACAGTTAAATGGTTTAACGCAGAAAAGGGTTACGGTTTTATTCAATACGAAGGCGGCGAGGACGTATTCGTACATTTCTCCGCTATTCAAGGCGACGGTTTCAAGACTCTTGACGAAGGTCAAGAAGTTGAATTCGACATCACTGAAGGTAACCGCGGTCCTCAAGCAGCTAACGTAATCAAGCTGTAAGCTAACTCCGTGTAACGGGGATCTTATAAAGCAAGAACCATTACAGTAATGAAGATGAAGGCACAGCTCCTCGGAGCTGTGTTTTTTTCTTGTTCTTTTTTGACGTCCCCCCATCTTTGTCCTCTTCATACAACCTCGTCAAGAACCCATTTGTACAATAGGAATGATCATATTATAATAGGTTTGATTTGGATGAATATAAAAAAAACACAAGCATGTGGAGGCCGGGTTCATTGAATGATCAAGAGCTAAGCCGTAAAGCTCCGCGCAGTCCCATCGGCCTGATGAGCCGGGTGTACCGATTTATTCTGCCCGAGGTTTCTGCCGAATTGGGGAAGTGGCGGCGGGACGCCGAGCAAATACCCGATGAGGAGCTAAGAAGCCAGGCGCTGGCAAGTATTGATACGAAGCGGTTTCACTGTCAGGGCGGCGCAGTCTATGCTGCGGCGAATTTGCCGGAGAAGCATATTCTGATTCCGCTGATTGTCGCTTATCAAACGATCAGTGATTATTTGGATAATTTATGCGATCGAAGCACCTCCCTGGATCCGAAGGATTTCCGGAAGCTTCACCAGTCGATGCTGGATGCCGTAACCCCGGACAAGGCCCTGGAGGACTACTATGCGTATCGCTCTGAGAAAGAGGACGGCGGCTACCTGACCCGTCTGGTCATGACCTGCCGGGAGGCGATCAGCCAGCTGCAGGGATACGAAGCAGCCCGACCATACATAAGGGATTTGGCTTCGTTGTACACGGATCTTCAGGTTCACAAGCACATTCATCCAGAGCAGCGTGAGGCGGCTTTGCTGGAGTGGTGGTCCATTCATGCCCACCGGACACCGCACCTGCGCTGGAACGAATTTGCCGCGGCGACAGGATCAACGCTTGGAGTGTTTATGCTGTTCCTGGCGGCGTCAGATCCGTTTTTGGATGATCAGGATGCATCTAGCATTCATGCGGCATACTTTCCTAATGTATGCAGTCTCCACATCATGCTGGATTATCTGATTGATCAGGATGAGGACCGGATCGGCGGCGATCTGAATTTCTGCAATTACTATGATGACGCCGAGGCCATGCTGAGCAGGCTAACCTCCATTGTAGAATGGGCGCGCAAGGATGTGGCAGCCATTCCTTCGGCAGGATTTCACCGGATGATCATCGAGGGGCTTCTGGCATTATATTTATCCGATCCTAAAGTCAGTGAGCAGCAATTGGTTCGCAGTGTGTCCAAACGGCTGATGAAGCGGAGTCCGATGACCCGGATTTTCTTTCTGGTAAACAGCCAATGGATTCGCAGGCATAAAAATGATTGACCCACAAGGAGGAATAAACATGTCAGAAGTTAAAAAAATTGCAGTCTTGACCAGTGGCGGTGACTCTCAGGGGATGAACGCCGCACTGCGCGCCGTGGTCCGGAGCGGCCTGTACTATGGGCTGGAGGTGTACGGCATCCAGCGGGGATATCAGGGACTGCTCAACAACGAGATTAACAAAATGGATCTTCGCAGTGTAGGAGACATCATTCAGCGCGGAGGAACTGTGCTTCAATCCGCCCGCTGCCCGGAGTTTATGCAGCTGGAAGGGCAGCAGCGAGGTGCAGAAATTCTGAACCAGCACGGTATTGACGGCCTGGTCGTTATTGGCGGTGACGGTTCCTACCAAGGAGCGAACAAGCTGAGCAAGCTTGGGATCAAGACGATGGGACTGCCTGGCACAATTGATAATGATATTTCCTTTACCGATTATACGATCGGCTTTGACACGGCGGTAGGCGTCGTGGTTGATGCGGTGAACAAGCTTCGGGACACCATGTCATCGCACGCGCGTTCATCCATCGTTGAAGTCATGGGACGCCATTGCGGAGATATTGCGTTGCATGCGGGCCTGGCTTCCGGAGCCGAAACCATTCTCGTCCCGGAAGTACCTTACGACATGGACGAAATTGCGGATCGGATGAAAGAGAACTTTGAGAAGGGCAAACGTCACAGTATTGTGATCGTCGCTGAGGGCGTCGGACGCGGCGAAGATGTCGCCCATGCCTTGAAGGAGCGCCATGCCTCGATCGATGCACGAGTAACGGTCCTAGGACACATTCAGCGCGGCGGGGCTCCGACTCCGTTTGACCGTAATCTCGCCAGCCGTCTTGGTGATTTCGCCGTGCGCAGCTTGATCCAGGGAGAATCCGACAAGGGCTGCGGCATCATTAACGGGGAGCTGGTGCTGACCGATATTGATAAGGTCGTGAACACGAAGAAGGATTTTGACATGGATATGTACGAGCTGGCACTGCGCTTATCCCAGTAGTATAAACCTGTTGAAGCTCTGCGGAATGATTCCGCAGAGCTTTTTGACCAAGTATATGGAGCTGCGCATGCAAGCAGGGATGCAGAGAGAGGAGCATAAAGCATGTATTTGTATCGTATGGAAGTCCTTTGTGACCAAGGGAGCTTTGTTGTAATCACGGCAGCAGAGAATGAGGAGAATGCATTTCTTGCGGTGGACGAGCATCTGGAGCGGCATTTCTTGACCGTGCCCGACATTCAGGAGGTTACGATGGTGGAGAAAAAGCGCATTACGCCGGGGGCGGCGTATGTGATTGAAGCGAAAGGCTAGGCTAAGATCATGGTGCAGCAAGGGGACTCAAATGGATCATCTATTTGAGGGAGGGCCTCCATATAAATAAAGAAGCTGTCCCTCTAGATCTAATGATCTTTTAGGACAGCTATTTGTTTATTTACAATGCTCTAGCTTCTGCTGCAGGGTCATATCGGCGCTGCACCTTAATGAGCCGCAGCAGCAGCAATACTGCGCCTACCGCGAGACCGGTGATAAGCCCGATCCAGTAACCGAACGCGCCCAAGGAAGTAAAGGAAGCCATCACATAACCGACAGGCAGCCCAATCACCCAATAAGAAAGAAAGGCAAGCATAAACGCCACATTGACATCCTTATAGCCCCGCAGCGCGCCCTGGGTTGGGGTAGCAATCGCATCTGAAATTTGAAAGAACACAGCGAACAGCAAAAATTGCGAGATCAGCTGAACGACGGCGGGTTCGTTGGAGTACAGGCCTGCTACCTGCTTGCCCGCCGTGAACAAAATCACAGCAGCGAGAAGAGAGAGGAGCAGGGCGAAGCCGATGCCGAGCTTGGCATACAGCCTTGCGTCCTTCATGCGCCCAGAGCCTGCTTCATAGCCGACCAGAATCGTAAGACTCAAGCAGATGCTGAGGGGGAGCATATACAGCGTCGTCGCAAAATTGAGCGCTGCCTGATGGGCAGCAATGGTTGTCGTGTCATAGCTGCTCATCAGCAGCGTGACCGCCGCAAATACGGCAGTTTCAAAGAAGATGGAGAAACCGATCGGAACGCCGATCTTGGTCAGCTCCTTCCATGCCTTCAATGACACGCCGCGCAGCCTTCGGAAGATCATAAAATCGGAGAACGGATGCATCCAGTGAATGATCGCCACGGCAATGATGAAGACCACCCAATAGGTAATAGCAGAAGAAACCCCCGCCCCAACGCCTCCTAAACGTGGAAATCCTGCAAGTCCGAAGATAAACAAGGCATTCAGGCCGACGTTCACCGGCAATGAAATCAGTGTAATGGCCATTGAAATCCGAGTCTGGCCCAGCGCATCCAGAAAGCTGCGCAGCACGGTATAGACAAATAACGGGATGATGCCGGCCGAAATGGCAGTCAAATAGCCCCCTGCAACCTCTTTTACCGCAGGCTCCAAAGGCATGTGCTCCAGAATAACCGGAACGCAAGCATAACCAATGCCCAGCACGAGAAGTGCGAGGAGGACCGAGAACCATAGCGCCTGAAGCACTTGATAAGCCACCTTGCTTTCCTGGCGGGCTCCCATCAGCTGGGATACGATCGGGGTTATGCCGATCAGAATTCCGCTAAGGCCGGTCTGAACCGGGATCCAGAGGCTCGTTGCAATCGCAACGCCGGCCAGATCGCTGGAGCCAAATTTACCGGACATATTAGAGTCAAAAAAGGCCATTGCCGATAAGGACAGCTGTGTAACAAGAATGGGCAGCAGGATGACGAGAAACTGCTTGAATTTCTGCCCTAAAGAATGGGTTTGCTTCATGGTATTTGTCCTTCTTTTCTATTGTTCTATCCATGGACAATATAAAAACCCGGCCACAGGGCCGGGTGCTCATGGTTCAGTAGGATGCATGATGGCGGCTTACTTGTATTCAACTCCCTTAGTGTACCTGTTGGACGCGTTCCAAAGCAAGTATTCGTCGACCTTCATCTCTTTCAGGGCGCGAATCTGTTCCTCGACTTCCTTCTTGCCGTACTTGGCATAGTTTCCGCTGCCCAGCCAGCTTGCTGTGAAATCCTGAATCCATGGCCGGATAATCGGCTTGTAGGAGCCAAGTGGATCCAGCTTCTCGTGCGTATCCTCCATCGAGCCCTTAATCGTCTGATAAGGGGCCTTGTCCGGGGTCTTGGAGCCAAACCAGCCGGTCGTGTAATGACTTGGATACACCATAGGGCTGATGACGTCCACATGCTTGGATATTTTGACAAAGTCCTGTCCAATGCCCTCCGCAGCCGGTACAGAAGCAGCATATCCAAAAATATCAACCGAAACGCGAATGCCCAGCGGCTCCAGCTCCTTGCGGGCATACTTCACGAATTCTGCAACAATATCCACGCGCGACTGCTCGCTCTTGGTGTACTTCAGGGAATCAGCACGCTTCTCAAAGCCCTCCGGGAAGCGGACGTAGTCAAACTGAATTTCTTTGAAGCCCATCTTGGCTGCTTCCTTGGCGATTTCTACATTGTAATCCCAGACCTCCTTGCGGTAGGGATTGACGAACATATCACCGCTGCCGTTCTGCCACACACTACCGTCACTCTTCACAAAGGAAAGCTCCGGATTCTTCTTCGCCAGAATGGTGTCTTTAAATACAACGACCCGGGCGATTGGATAAATTTCATGCTTGTCCAGGCGTTCCATCAGCTGGCCCATGTCCTTGATAAAAGGCTGGGGCTTGCCCATCTCCTGAAGCTTAGCGTTCTCCGTCTTGTACGTTATGTATCCCTCGTCATCCTTAATGTCGATGACCATCGCATTCAGCTCCGTGTCATCCACCAGCTTGACCAGCTCTTCCATGCGGGAGCCGCCTGCACTGTATGCTGTGACGTAAATTCCCTTCACAACCGGCGCTTCGTCCTGCTGCGGATCGGATTTCACAGCGTTACCACTGCCTGCTGCCGGCTGCTTTGCGACCGTGCTCACGGAGGTCTGCAGCAGGCTGGTCACCTCGCCGTCCGGCTGGCCGTACATCCCCATGCCGCCTGCAGTCCAGATGAGTAAAGCCAAGATGATGTTCATAATTACCTCTCTCCCTTGTGTCCTTGCACAATAATAAATATTATATACAACCTGTGTCTGACAAAAAGAACGGAATTGTTACAACAAAACAACCGATATGTCATTTGATACCCTCAAACACAGATACCTCACTTTTTTAAACGAAATTGAAGGGCTTCAAACGCTAACCAATCAATAGATGGATATGCATCTAAAAAAAGGAATGCAAAAAAAATGCCGCCATCCATTAAGAAGCAGGAGGGCGGCATTTCTGGTTCTCTCCCGAAGCAGGTATGCTGCGGGCCGATATCGTTAATGAAGCAGAGCTTGATTCTGTTGCTCACAAATGCTGTACTGAATAATTTCAAGAGCGTCTTCTTCTTCAAGGATCCCTAAGCCGTCGCGGAGGACAATCCGGAAATTGAGCTCACTCTGGTTAAAAAAGGGCATCATCTCCGGAAACCATTTCAAGACGATTTCTGACAATTTGACCGTTTCCATTTCCACAAAAATCACCCTTTCCTTCCTTTTTGTGAGGCCAGGCAGGATCTTCTTAGTAAACGGAAAAGCAAATGCGGCTGTAATCTTGGAAGAGCAGCCTATCCATATTGTAGGAGCTGAGCACTCGTATTATACCACAAAGTCTAATTCTTTTAACAACTACATAATTAACCCCGGCGGAATTGTCCCATCACCCCAACGGTTTCTACAATGTTCACAAAGGCCTCCGGATCAGTTTCTTTAATAATAATTCTGAGCTCCGCCAGCTCGTAGCGGGTGGTGACGGTCATGAGCATGTCTTTTTCCTTATGGCTGAAGGCACCCTGAGTCTTGATCCGCGTCACCCCGCGCGGCCTTTGCAGCAGCTTCGAGAGCAGCTCCTCCGTCCGGTCTGTGACGATAAAGACGGTGACTTTGATATTATTGATGTAAATGAAGTCAATCACGCGTCCGGTGACGTACATCGACAGCATGGAGGCGAGCGCAAGGTTCCAGTCATTCTCCAAGTAAGCGACAGCCAGAATTACCAGCGTATTCATGCCGACGAGCACGCTGCCCACTGGGAAGTCCCGGTATCGGGTCACTATGGAGCCCATGACATCAAAGCCGCCCGTAGAGCCGCCTGCCCGGAAAGACACACCTGCACCGAAGCCGACGAGCAGACCGCCGAACACGGAGGACAGCAGCATATCAGAGGCAACAGACTGCACGGGTATGAATTCCAGCAGCAACGTAACAATGGCAACAGACAGCATGCTGAGTCCGACAAAACGTTTGCCGAGCTTGATCCAGCCTGCAATCAGGATAGGAATGTTGATCACAAAATACATCACGCTGATATTCAGCGGAGAGAAGTAGCCGATCAGCATGGCTACCCCGGATACGCCTCCGCTGAGCAGGTGGTGGGGGATAAGAAACAGGTTAAAGCCGCAGGCAATAACGACAGCCCCGGTAATGATGGATATGTATGTCCAAAGGGCTTTGATCATAAGTGTTCACCTCGGTAGTTAGTATGACATTATGGATGCGGCTGGTATTCCTTCATCAATGTGTGATATACTGTATTAGATATTCTTGAGTAGATGATTACTAAGAAAACTTTGCACGCTTATCAGGATGATTATACATTAGCCGACCTTGTATTTCGGCAGTAATAAATTATGGTCAACCCTCATGCAGAAAATCCTGCGGGCCGGGAAAGCCTAAACAAGTCACCGCTACTTAAGAATACAGAGAAGAATGTGGGATGTCCACTAGATAGAAGGAGTATGAACCTATTGAAAACATTTGCAGATTTTGGTCTGGAGCCCCGCGTGCTTCAGGCAATTACTGAGCTTGGCTTTGAAGAAGCCACTCCGATTCAATCCCAGTCGATTCCGATTGCTTTGACCGGACGGGATATGATTGGTCAAGCACAGACCGGTACCGGAAAGACGGCAGCATTCGGGCTGCCCCTCATCTCCAAGATTCAGCGTGAAGAGGAGCGCATTGTTGCTCTCGTTATGACACCAACCCGTGAGCTGGCGATCCAGGTCGCTGAAGAAATTGGAAAGCTGTCCCGTTTCAAGGGAATTCGCAGCTTGCCAATCTATGGAGGCCAGGATATCGGCCGTCAGATCCGCGCGTTGAAGAAGAAGCCGCAGATTATTATCGGAACACCGG
Organism: Paenibacillus sp. JSM ZJ436; assembly: GCF_044383795.1. NCBI lineage: Bacteria > Bacillati > Bacillota > Bacilli > Caryophanales > Paenibacillaceae > Paenibacillus > Paenibacillus sp. JSM ZJ436. The sequence goes on along the minus strand of NZ_JBISEO010000013.1, from coordinate 44,809 downwards.
GCCGTTTGCTGGATCATATTAACCGCAAAACCATCCGCCTGGATGATGTTCAGACCGTTGTTCTGGACGAAGCGGATGAAATGCTGGACATGGGCTTCATGGATGACATCCAGTCCATCCTGAAGCTGGTACCGGAGGAGCGTCAGACGCTGCTGTTCTCGGCGACCATGCCTCCGAACATTCACAAGCTGGCTCAGCAATTTCTGAAGGACCCTGAGCATGTATCGGTTATTCCGAAGCATGTCAGCGCACCTTTGATTGATCAAGCTTACATTGAAGTGCCTGAGCGCCAGAAGTTTGAGGCGCTGAGCCGCCTGATCGATATGGAGTCCCCGGACCTTGCGATCGTATTCGGACGCACGAAGCGCCGGGTTGACGAGCTGGCTGAAGCGCTCCAGAAGCGCGGTTATTCAGCAGATGGCCTTCATGGCGATTTGTCGCAGCATCAGCGTGACACGGTCATGCGCAGATTCCGCGACGGAAGCATTGATGTTCTCGTAGCTACCGACGTTGCAGCGCGTGGACTGGACGTTTCCGGTGTATCGCACGTTGTTAACTTTGATCTTCCGCAGGATCCTGAAAGCTATGTACACCGTATTGGACGTACGGGCCGTGCCGGTAGAGAAGGAACAGCATGGTCTTTTGTAACGCCGCGTGAAATTGACCATCTTCGTTTCATTGAACGCGTAACCCGTCACCGTATTCCTCGTAAGCCGTTGCCAACGATGGCTGAGGCAATCGAAGGCAAGCAGCGTGTAACGGCTGAGCGTGTACTAGAAATGATCGAGAAAGGTGAACTGAACGAATACAAGGGTCTGGCCATTCAGCTCCTGGAGCAGTACGATTCCGTTCAGCTTCTGGCATCAGCTATGAAGCTGTTGACAGGCGATGACAAGAAGGAAGCTGATATTCAGCTGACTCCGGAAGATCCGATCCGCGTGAAGCGCCGGAAGCCGGACATTCGCAGTGGCCGCAAGCCTAGCGGCGGTTACAACCGTGATCGCCAAGGCGGCGGGGGCGGATACAACCGTGATCGTCAGGGTCAAGGCGGAAGCGGCGGCCGTGGAGGCTACAACCGCGGTGGCAGCAGCAGCGGCGGATACAGCCGTGATGGCGGCTCTTCCTCTTCCCGTGAGGGTGGATACAACCGGGACCGCAGCGGCGACCGGGATCGCAAGCCGCGCTCGTACAACAATGACCGCAGACCGAGCTCGAGCAGCAACGATTACAATAGCTAAGTCGAATGAATAATACAAAGACGGAGCTGCGCCATCACGGCGTCAGCTCCGTCTTTATATTCTTGCCGTCTTAGATGTAGAATGCGCGAGTGATGATGACGAGTAGGATAAACAGAACCAGAACGATACCAACCGTTGAGCCGTAGCCATAGCCGCAAGCGCCGGCACCAGCGTAACCTCCGGATACACAAGACATGAAGATTCAACTCCTTTGAAGGTGGTGTTAGTTTACATCCATATCATATGGAGCAAAGCGTCACCGGGTATGGACGAAAGCCCGGTCTTTCCAATTTAGGCTCTGGTCACAGAGACATAAAATAAGGTATATTAGTAGGTACATGCATGAGACAGTGAGGAGGAAATGGTTTTGGAAATGAAGGGACCCATGGGGGGCTTATACAGAATAACCGAATGGATCACCCGTATCGCGTTTACGAACATCCTGTGGGTGTTATGCTCTTTACCGTTTTTGTTTTTTCTGGTGACTAAATTTATGATGATGGTGCAGGTGCCGGACGCTGTGAACGAGCAGATCCTGGCCAACTGGATTATGGGCATACTAGCGCCGTTCGTCTTGTTCCCGGCAACTGCTGCCATGTTTACCGTAGTCAGAAAATGGGTGATGGGCGATCCCGACGTCCCCGTGTTCAAGACCTTCTTCAGAGGCTATAAGGAAAATTATAAGCAGGCTATGATTGGCGGTTTCGTGTACACTCTGTTATTTGTGATCATGTACATTGACTACACCGTATACATGACTCAGATGGGAGACGGCTTTCAGCTTGTAGGCATTGTCATGCTCGTGCTGCTGCTGGTGCTGTTCGTTTCCTTGTTCAATTTCTTCTCCATGGCAGTCCATTATGAAATGAAGTCGACCCAGCTGCTCAAAAATGCGGTGCTGCTGACTCTGATTCGTCCATTCCGCGTCTTCTCGACACTGGTGGGAAGCGCTCTCTTGATCTTTATTGGCATACGGGTTCCTGTGCTGTTCGTATTCTTCTTGTTCTGCATCATGGCAGTGTTTGCGTTCTTTAACTTCTATGGAACCTACATGAAGATGCAGGAGCAGGCTGAGCGGATGAAGCAGCAGGAAGAAGAGGAATCTGCCGAGCGAGCCCTCCTGGAAAGTATGGAGCATGTAAAATCGGACGAGAAATCGAAAGATTCCCGTTAACATAAGGTTTACTTTTTCGCAAAAAACCCCTATAATGATTTTACATCCTGCGATGTACGTTTCGGTACTTACGTTGTTTTGAACCAATGACGATGTCTAGGGAGATCGACATTGAATCGCGGCTGAAATGCCCTGTCTATATGACTAGGGGAATTCATAACCGATTTTGAGATCACCCACCTGCTATAGCAGGTTCGAAGACAATGTTACCGGACGGCATAGGCGGGTGTTCCACCCATTTAAGTTTTGGCGTCTCTTCCTTTTATTAACATAAAGGGGAGAGGCGCTTTTTCATGAATGCACGTATAGAGAAGAAAAGACGCAGCGGCCTAGCAATAAAGGTTTGCTGAGAGGCTAAACAATGGTAAACTAGAGAGTGAAAAGGGAACGGTCATTTATAAAGGAGGAACGGTCTTTGTCATTCAAACGAGTTCTAGTGGGTATCGTGCGCAGTTATGACGGCACAAGCGACCGTGCTAAAGACCCGAAACTAAAGACACGATATTATAATCTTTCTAAAGAAAAATGCTTTGAGGAAGTAGCCTCGAACCTAAAGAAAATTCCCGGCTACAAGGTTCTGCATGAAGTCCCTTCCGTAGGGGAGATTATTCTCGAGAAAAGAACCAAGACCGGTCGTACTCTGGATATTACCGTGTCTGTACTTGGGATTAATCCCGTTCGCTCGGCTGTGGATATGTATTCGGCTTCCCGGGGCTCCCTGGGTGACTTGGGGGCTAATTATCGAGTGATTCTACAATTGTTCTCTGTACTGGACAAAAGATTGTCCAAGCACAGAATTGATGCATAGCACAAGCAAAAAGCGGGAGAGCTGCTCTCCCGCTTTTTTACAGGTGTTATGTAACCTGGTAATGACTGCTTCTAGCGCAGCGACTTGACGGCTTCCATAGCAGCGTCATAGTTCGGGTGCTCTGTCATTTCAGCCAAATATTCGACATAGGCAAGCTTGTCATTCTGGTCCACCACGAAGATGGAACGCATGTCCAGCTGGAATTCCTGAATGAGCACACCATACGCTTGTCCGAAGGAACGTGTCTTATAGTCGGACAGGGTGATCACTTGCTCAACACCGGCTGCACCACACCAGCGGGCTTGGGCGAATGGAAGGTCAGCACTGATGGTCAGGATGACAACGTCCTCACCGAGCGAAGCGGCTTCCTCATTGAAGCGGCGCGTTTGAGCGTCGCAGACACCGGTATCCAGTGATGGCACTACGCTGATCAGTTTGATTTTGCCGGCGTAATCCTTGAGGCTGACCTCCTCCAGCAAATTTTTGCTTACTGTGAAATCAGGTGCCTGATCGCCTACCTTCAGCTCGGGGCCTATCAATGTAATAGGATTGCCTTTAAATGTCGCAGCATCTTTACGTTCTTGAGCCATGTACATCTCCTCCTTGGAAATTCAAAGTTTGGTGATTGGTTTCATGGTACATTATAATCTTTTTAAAATAAGGATGTCCACCCGGGGTCCTGATGCACATCCAGGAAGGAGGATTCCATGATTTTTATTCGATACGAAAGCTATAAGAGCTATCTCCGGTATTACCCGTTTACCTCACTGCTGCTGCTTGCCAATCTGGTCATGTTTCTGATCGTAACTTTTGATGGCGGCTCGAATAATGTCTACGCGCAGCTGAAGTATGGTGCGCTGGCTGTGGTGGAACCGTTCAAGAGTGAATGGTGGCGCTATTTCACTTCCATGTTTCTTCATGGGGGCTTGGAGCACCTGTTCTTTAACAGCTTTGCGCTGCTTGTCATTGCGCCGCCGCTGGAGCGGATCCTTGGCAGTGTCCGTTATGCCGTGCTTTATCTGGTCAGCGGCGTGATGGGGAATGTGCTCAGTGTGTCCTACTACGTACAGAGCTCATCAGACGTGATCTGGCTGGTTGGTGCCTCCGGGGCCATTTACGGTGTGTATGGAGGGCTTCTGTATATTGCCTTGCTTCAGCAAAACAAGATGGATGAGAGCTCCAAGAAGACGCTATACGCGCTGCTCATTATGGGCGCCGTGTTCTCGTTCATGCCGGGCATCGGTTGGATGGCTCATTTTGGCGGTGCCATTACCGGATTCTTCATCTATGGATTGATGCTCCGGCTGTTTAAAGGGTCACGAATGTAAAAGATTAATTACAGGAAAAAGCATGAGCTTTATGGAATGCAGAATGGAGCGAGAAATAGCGTGGAATTAAGACAGTTGCAGTACTTTGTCAAGGTTGCGCAGAAAGAGCATGTTACCCAGGCCGCAGAGGAGCTGCATGTGGCCCAGTCCGCCGTAAGCCGTCAAATCCATCAGCTGGAGGAGGAGCTCGGAATCAATCTGTTCATGCAGAAGGGGCGTAATCTTCAGCTGACGCCAGTGGGTCAGCTGTTCTGTAAGCGGGTAGAGGGAATTATGAAGGATCTAGATCGGGCGGTAGCAGAAATCCATGAATTTCTGGACCCGGAGCAGGGCGAGATCCGAATCGGATTTCCACATAGCCTGGGTATTCACCTGATCCCTTCCATCGTTGCAGAATTCAAACAGAGATATCCGAATGTCAGATTCAGGTTTAAGCAAGGGATGTATCCAACGCTAATTCGGGATGTGTTGTCAGCCGAGGTTGACCTGGCTTTCGTATCTCCGTTTCCGGATCGGGAAGATCATATCCAGGGAGATGTAATGCTGACCGAGGAACTGTTTGCGATTCTTCCGCCGAATCATCCGCTGGCCGGAGAAGAAGAGATCAAGCTGGAGCAGCTGAAGGAAGAGCGCTTTATCCTGTTCAGCAAGGGCTACTCGCTGCGGCCGATTGTATGGCATGCCTGCCTGGAGGCTGGCTTTACACCGAAGATTGCTTTTGAGGGAGAAGAGACAGATACGATCCGTGGACTTGTAGCAGCAGGGATGGGCGTCAGTCTGCTTCCGGAAATGGCGTTGTTCCAGACCAATCCACTTCAGCCGGCCAGAGTTCGCATCTCAGAGCCGAAGGTCACCCGCTCGATCGGTTTGATTCATCGGGCAGACGAGAAGCTGCCGCCCGTAGCGCAAGCGTTCCGCAGCTTCCTGCTGAATTATTTTGGGCTATGCCAAGGACAGGGAGAGGGAAAGCTCCCCGGGCAGGCATAGGAGTGATCCTGTGACTTGACATGAAGGAAGATACTTAGGAAGGTGAGGTCGCATAGCAGAATGGGCTGCATGACCATCATCATTGATAAAGGCTGTGACACAATAAAAGGCGGTGCCGGAGAGCTTGCTCCTGGCGCCGCCTTTTCATATTCCCGGGAGATCTGACGCTGCTTACAAGAGCGATGACCTGCACGCATAAAAAAAGCTGCTCTCTAAGACCGTTGGTCTAAGAGAGCAGCTTGGGATCGATCTACTCGCGGTTCGTGAAGATCATAATGTAGCGAATGAGCTCCAGGAGGGATAGCAGGGCTGCAGCGACATAAGTCAGAGCAGCGGCGTTCAGAACCTTAGCTACACCGCGTTCCTCGTCATTCGTAATATAACCTTCGGAGACCATGATTTCCCGGGCGCGGTTACTTGCGTTAAATTCGACGGGCAGGGTTACAAGCTGGAAAGCAACGGCGGCCGAGAAGAAAATGATACCCAGACCAATCAGGTTGAAAGCGCCGAACAGAAAGCCTGCAATCAACAGAAACGGTGCAATGCCGGATGCGAAGTTTACGACCGGAAACATCTTGTGGCGGGCAACCAGCATCGGATAGCTCACTTTATGCTGAATAGCGTGACCGACTTCGTGGCAAGCAACGGAAACCGCAGAGATCGTACGCTCATAGTAGACCGGCTCGGAGAGGCGAACGACACGCTTGATCGGGTCATAGTGGTCACTTAGTGCTCCGGGAACCGGCTCAATCGGTACATCGTACAGGCCGTTGGCATCCAGCATGTGACGCGCTGCATCATAACCGGTCATCCCTCTGAGATTCTCGACCTTGGCCCATTTGTTGAAGGTACCCTTAACTCGAAACTGGGCCCACAACGAGAAAATAAAAGCAATGATGATAAGAATAAACATACCATCTGTATACATTTGTCATTCCTCCAGTAAATTTGATTTACATTGATGTAAAATGGTTCAGAAAAATTTGCAGCGACTCCATACAAGCCGCTCCCTTCGGCAAAATCCTGGATAAAGCCGCCTTGGCCTGGTTCGGCTTCATGCCCTGGAGCATGGGACCGATCTCATTTACTTCCCGTTCAAGCTTCTGAATCTGCAGCTCCAGCTGGGACAGCTTATCGGAAACCTCATGATCCTCCACAATTGAACAGCGCTCCAGCGTTTCCTTGATTTCTTCGAGGGTATATTTCTCTTGTTTCAACTGATTGATACGTTGCAGCGTGGCTAAAGTTTCAGGGTTGTACAGCCGGTAATTTTTTACAGTCCGTTTCTCGGGAGTTATCAGTCCGAGCTTCGTGTAGTAATCGATCGTTCTCTCGCTGATTCCTGCCGCCTTTGCCAGTTCCCCGATTCTGAACAGCTGATTGGAGGCGTTAATCTCTCCCACGTATGATCACCTCGCAGGCTTGTTTAATGATACTTACTATATAATTGAATGATACATGATTGCCAACCGTACAGTCAAACGTCATGCTTTTTAGAACGGAGTCACACTTTACAATCATAATTCTCAAAGCCCTACATATAGATATAAACGGAGGAGTAAGGTTTGCTCACTTCGCTTAATGTTATATTATCTTACATAAACTATGGATTTATCGTCCTTTTTCAAAATTAACCATTGCCATTCTGAAAAGTGTATGTTTATAATACATTAACAGCAAATCATGTAAGGAAAGCTTACACTAAAGGGAGTGGTTGAAATGAGAAAAAAATGGTTTGGTTCATTGTTAGCAGCAGGTGCTATGCTGGCATTTCCGGCAAGTGCATTTGCAGACGAGGCGGCAAGTAACACGCAGCTGCAGGCGGGTCTGAACTCCGTATTCGTATTCCTTGCCGCATTACTCGTGTTCTTCATGCAGGCAGGCTTCGCACTTCTGGAAGCTGGCTCGGTAAGAATGAAAAATGCAGGCCATGTGGCCGGCAAGCAAATGCTTACCTTCGGAATTGCCATTATCTCCTTCTGGGCACTAGGCTTTGGCTTAGCATTCGGAAACGGCAACAGCTTCTTCGGTCTTGAAGGGTTCTTCCTGAGTGGAGACAACGTAACCGCATCCTTCGATGCTTTTGCAGCCTTCGATGTACCGACGACCATCATGTTCCTGTTCCATTTATCCTTCGCTGCTGTATCGCTCGCTATTGCTTGCGGCGGCTTGGCAGAACGGGCGAAGCTAAGTGTCTATATCATCTTCGGCATCTTGTTCTCCATCGTGATTTACCCGATTGTTGCTCACTGGGTATGGGGCGGCGGCTGGTTAGGCGCGCTGGGCATGCAGGATTTCGCAGGCTCCACAGTCGTTCACTTGACTGGTGCTACAGCAGCTCTCGTGGCTACAGTAATGCTGAAGCCTCGTCTTGGCAAATACAACAAAGACGGAAAGCCTAACAGCATTCCTGGTCACAACCAAGTGTACTCCGTACTGGGTGTACTGATTATCTGGATCGGCTGGTTCGGCTTTAACCCAGGCAGCACGATTTCCGCACTGATGGATGGTTTCTTCGGATTTGTCGCACTGAACACGAACATTGCCGCTGCAGCGGGTGCACTGGCCGCCCTGCTTATCTCCTGGGCAGTTCTCGGTAAAGCAGACATTCCTAGTATGCTGAACGGTGTCCTTGCAGCATTCGTAGCAATCACAGGCGCTTGTGCCTTCGTTGAGCCTTGGGCTGCGGTAGTGATCGGTGCTGTTGCGGGTACAATTGCCTTCTTCTCTGCACAATGGTTTGAGCGTAAAGGTGTGGATGATCCGATTTATGCATTCTCTGTCCACGGTGTAGCCGGGATGTGGGGCGCGGTATCGACAGGTATTTTTGCAGCACCTCGCCTCGTTGAAATTACAGGCGTAGGCCAGGCTGGACTGGTATATGGCGGTGGCTTTACACAGCTGGGCGTACAGCTGCTTGGATTGGTAGGTACTTTCATCTTCGTACTCATTATCTCTGCTATCATTCTTTATCTGATCAAGATGACAACCGGTCTGCGTGTTACGGAAGAAGAGGAATTGATGGGTCTGGATTTGAGCGAGCACGGAACCTACGGATATCCGGAGCAAATGAAAATGGCTTCAGAATCCGGAGCAAAAGGCTCAGCCTTGTAGAATCCTTCGGCCATTAAGTCCATCTCATGAGGAGGGTTGTCAATGGAACCTCTGCCATCATTACATTCAGAGCTTTCTTTTAAAGAGATTCCAGGCTGCCGCTCGGCGGAGGAACTGAAAGAGGCGCGGATTGCCTGTCAAGAACGACTGCTAGAGCAGAAGCCCTTCATGGATTTGTATACATGGATTCAGCAGGTCAACCGCATGCATGATGAGATTGGCCGGCGGGCAGTGCATATCGGGGAAGAGCATATGAAAGGGGCTGGCTTCGGCCAGCCTCCTGCCCGTTATGCCTTCGTTAGCTTCGGGAGCAGCGGAAGGCAGGAAGCTACGCTGTGGAGTGATCAGGATAACGGAATGATTATCGGGGATGAGGTGGATGAAGAGGGGAATCGCTATTTTCAGACATTTGGCGAAGTACTGTCGGACATCCTCGTCACCGCCGGTTATCCGAAATGCAGCGGCAAAGTGATGTGCTCCGAGCCGATGTGGCGCAAAACGCTGTCGGAGTGGAAGCAGCAGCTGGATCATTGGAGCTCACAGCATGCCTGGGAGCCTACGAGGTATTTTATTATCGCTTCGGATCTGCGGCACATCGCCGGCTCTCAGGAGCTTTCGGAGGCCTGGTGTTCTCATTTTCAAGATTGCATTGATCAGAACATTGAGCTCATCCCGGCTCTTCTTCGGAATACCGTACGCCATAAGGCGACCCTGAATGTAATGGGACGTATTGTGACGGAGCGCTTCGGAGAGCATGCGGGCGGATTTGATGTCAAATACGGTGTATACATCCCGCTTGTAAACAGCGTCCGCACGCTGGCACTGCAGCGGGGCATTGTGGAAACCTCAACCCGGCGAAGAATTGAAAAAATTATATTGCTGGAAGGAGGCGGCCTGCTGCTGGAAAATGTGCAGGATGCTTTCCGGGTGGCATTGAAGCTTCGAACAGAGACGAAGACAGAGTGGGAAGAGGGCTTTATCAGCAGCAGTGGCTATATGAGCAGAGAACAGTTAAAGGACAAGCAAATACAGTATGATCTTCGAAATACCTTGGGAGTGGTGCGCCGAATTCACCGCTCTCTGCAAAGAGAGCTTCGGGCTGCGGAGCGTAAAGGGCGTTGAGAGATCCCAGACAGACCGGAGCGGGCTTCTGGAAATCACTGCGCATGGGCGATCTTAATTCGGCGGTAGCCTCCATGCGTGGAAATCCTTCAGCTCAGCAAATCGCCTTTATCCGATCCCAGATGCGAGATCAGCGCAGGCCTGAGGTACTAGGGACACCGCTGAAAGAACTGGAGACGGTCGTTTTTGATCTGGAGACGACGGGCTTTTCATATCAGCACGGAGACGTCATATTGTCCTTCGGAGCGGTCAAGACGCACGGCACAACCATTTTGCAGGATCAATGCTTTCATTTGGTTGTCAACAGCGGAGCTGCCGTGCCATCTGATATTACACGGCTGACCGGCATTACGCAGTCCATGGTGGATGATGCGGTGCCGCTTACGGAAGGGCTTCATGATTTCATGGCGTTCGTAGAGGGCAGGGTGCTGATCGCGCATGCGGCAGGGCATGATAAAGCCTTCCTCAATGCCGCCTTGTGGAAAACGTCCAAGGTTCGCCTCACGCACCGGCTGCTGGATACGATGATGATTGCCAGACAGCTGTATCCAGACCTTCCGGAGCATTCCCTTGACCTTCTCCTGCATCAGGCGGGCATTCCGATAGAAGGGCGCCATGATGCCTTAAAGGATGCTTTAATGACGGCGCGGCTCTGGACCTCCTACATTGAAGCGGTTCAAGAGGAAGAGGGCGTGGGTACGCTGGGAGATTTGTATATGTATCTGAGTCGACTGTAGGCGGCTATGTGATGAGAAGCCCGGCTGCAGTCAGGGACCACAGAGAACGACCGGCCGCGGCTTGATCGTGGCGTGAATGAGTGATCCGATAGACGTTCAGGTCCAGCTCCAGATCGGGCTCCAGTTTCGGAAGTCCCGAATGGTTGCTAGCTGCTAGAGAGCCAATAAGATAAGAAGAGAATAAGCCTCCGAAATTCTGCAGCTGCTGCAAATCCTCAATGGAGGGCAGCGGCGGACTTGAAGGATGGCTGTGATAAAGCGCCTGCACAGGCGCTTTTTTCATGAGAAGGGAGGCCCAAGCTGCAGGATCCAGTGTGAAGTGGTGCCGCGGCTGGGCTGCAGTATTCGTGACGGGAATAAACTGCTGCAGGTGGTTACAATCAGGTCCCGTCAGGATTCCACAGGCTTCAAAGGGCTGACATTGCAGGGTGTGAAACTTCAGGTCTGTAAAGGCTTGTACTGACAGGCTTATCATCTGATCTCGGCAGCCGCCATTCAAAGGGTTCGCCATTTCGTCACCTCCGGGTCGGGATTTTGGCCGGGCTGGTTTGAATCTTGGGTCCTTCAGGGTACAATAGGGACTATACCAAGTCTATCAGTAAAGGAAAAGATCCATGAAGCGTAATATCATCATTTTGTTAGTCATCCTTGCAGCGGCAGCGACTGTAATCTACAAGCAGGCCGGTGACGAGATCCAGTCGGTGTTTAAGACTGAGCAGCCGCTGCCTGTCGAGGTGGGAGCCAAAGCCGGCATGCTGTCGCCTACCTTTACACTGCAGGGCATGAACGGAGGGAGCTACTCTGGCGGAGGCGTCCGCGAGAAGGCGCTCTTGATAAATTTTTGGGCCTCCTGGTGCGAGCCTTGCCGGCAGGAAACGCCGGAGCTGATCGAGCTGGCGCGGCAGTACTCTGAGGAGCTGGACATTTACGGAATTAACGTGACCAAATACGATGTGGAAAAAAGAGCCCGCGCCTTTGCCGACGAATTCAATATTCCCTACCCGCTTCTGATGGATGAAGAAGCCGAGGTGTTTGAAGCGCTGTTCAAGGGTCAAGCTTTCCCGACGAGCGTTCTCGTCGACCGCAACGGGGTTATTCAAGAGGTGCTTGTTGGCTTGCCCGAGCCGGCTGAGCTGAGGAAAAAGGTAAAGCGGCTCACCTCTCTTTAATGGAAGCAAGAATAAACATGGCATTGCCCTGGATTGCGGCAATGCCATGTTTGTATGATGGATCTATTTAGTGATTCACGATGCCCTGGCGGGGAAGGGCTTCGCCTTCCTGCAGCTCTGGGGACATTTGTCCGATCAGCGCGTAACGCATACTGTCTACAAGTGCCTCCCAGCTCGCTTCAATAACGTTGCCGGATACGCCTACGGTGTTCCACGATTGATCAGCGTTCTTGGATTCAATCAGCACGCGTACGCGGGCGGCTGTGGTTTCTTTATCATCGAGGACGCGCACCTTATAGTCTGACAGATGCATATCTGTAAGGGTCGGGAAATATTGCACCAGCGCTTTACGCAGCGCATTGTCCAGCGCGTTGACCGGACCGTTGCCTTCTCCGGCTGTGTAGATGCTCTGTCCTGCTACGTTAATTTTGACGAATGCTTCAGATACGACCGGGCGTCCTGCTGTTTTCTCCACCAGCATCTTAAACGATTCGAATGTGAACAGCTCATGGACCTCGCCATTCGCTTCCCGCAGCAGAAGCTCAAGGGAGGCGTCTGCTCCTTCGAATTGATAGCCCTGATGCTCTAGATCCTTGATCTTGGAGATGACATTCTTCGCCTGCTCACTGCTGGGATCGAAGCTCAGGCCCATATCCTGAGCTTTCGAGACGATGTTGCTCTGTCCTGCAAGCTCGGAAACGAGGATTCGCTGCTTGTTGCCAACGAGCTCCGGTGCGATGTGCTCATATGTTCTGGAGTCCCGCATGATGGCAGAGACATGGATGCCGCCCTTGTGCGCGAAAGCGGCGTTGCCGACATAAGGCTGATTGACCGGCATGTTTACATTGGCAATCTCGCTAATATATCTGGCCGTGCTTGTCAGGTTGGTGATGCTGTCATCGCCGATGACCTGATAGCCCATCTTTAGCTGCAGGTTCGGAATGATGGAGCAGAGATTGGCATTGCCGCAGCGCTCGCCATATCCGTTCATTGTGCCTTGCACCTGTGTGACACCGGCTTGAACGGCACTGAGCGTATTCGCAACCGCCAGCTCGCAGTCATTATGGGTATGGATGCCGAGCGGTGCTCCCGGCAGCTCTGTATTCAAAGATGTTACAATGCCATGCACCTCGTGCGGCAGTGTACCGCCGTTCGTGTCACACATCACCAGCCAGTCTGCCCCGGCTTCACGGGCTTTCTTCAGGACTGAAACCGCATACTCCGGGTTGTTCTTGTATCCATCAAAAAAATGCTCTGCATCGAAGATAACCTCCAGCCCGCTGGCCTTCAGGTAGGCTATGGAATCATAAATCATGGCAAGATTCTCTTCCAGTGTCGTCTGGAGCGCAGTATGCACATGGAAATCCCACGATTTACCGACGAGTGTAGCGGCCTGCGCGCCCGATTCCAAAATACACTTCAGATTAGCGTCATGCTCGGCTGCCATCCCCTTGCGCCGGGTGCTGCCGAAAGCAGTGATTTTGGAGGAGAGGCCCAGATCCTTTGCTCTTCTGAAAAACTCGATGTCTTTACTGTTGCTTCCCGGAATGCCGCCTTCTATATAGTGAACACCAAGAGCGTCAAGCTTCCGTGCGATTTTGATTTTGTCGTCCGCTGAGAAGCTAATTCCTTCGCCTTGTGTGCCGTCGCGAAGCGTCGTGTCAAAAATGGAGATAGACTTAGACATGATGTCCTCCTTATAAGTCCGCCGATGGACCGCCTAATATATAATGTTGTCATTATAGCACTTCTTGGCCTTAAAGGGACAAAGAAATGTAAATTTAGGCTCAGCCTGTTTCTTGACCGGATAATGGGGGAAGGTTAAGCTAAGGGCAGCGAGCTTCCTGCAGGTATAAGATGAGGACTCGGTTCATAATATGGTATGAAAAAGAAGGGTTTAATGGTGTCCAATATTACCGATTTTTATCCGGTGAGCGGCAGGGTTATTTTGCATGTGGATATGAATGCTTTTTACTGCTCGGTGCACGAGGCAGAGGAGCCGGGAAAATTCCGGGGCAAGGCGACGGCTGTTGCAGGCAGCATGGAGTTGCGCAAGGGTATTGTGGTTACCTGCTCCTATGCCAGCCGGGCGAAGGGCATTGCCACTGGCATGACAGTGCGCCAAGCGCTGAAGCTGGATCCTGACCTCATTTTGATTAAGCCGGATTTTGATTTATATCGTAAATATTCCAAAGCATTTATGAGCATTGCCTATGAGTACACGCCGCTGCTGGAGGCCACCTCCATTGATGAGTGCTACCTCGATATCACAGGCTCGAAGCAATTCGGTACGCCGCTCGACATTGCCCGGGAAATTCAGCAGAGAATTCAGGAAGAGCTGTCGCTGCCCTGCTCTATTGGAGTGGCTCCGAATAAGCTGCTGGCCAAGATGGGGTCGGACATCAAGAAGCCGAACGGCATAACCGTGTTGAGAATCCGGGATGTTCCGAAAATGCTGTGGGGACGGCCCTGCGCTGATCTGTTTGGCATTGGCGTGAAGACGGCCGAGAAGCTGGCAAAGCTGAATATCCGGACCATCGGTCAGCTGGCGGCAGCGAAGGAAGAGCTCTTGACAGGAGCGTTTGGTGTGAACGGACGCTGGATGAAGCAGGCTGCGAACGGGCTGGATCATTCCCCGGTCCAGGGAGAGCGGGAGCAGAGCAAATCCATCGGTCATACGACAACGCTGCCGGCGGATATTACGACCCCTGAACAAGCCCGTAAGGTGTTTCTCAATCTGGCAGATCAGGTCGCAAGGCGGCTTCGCCGGCAGGAGCTGATGGCCTCCGGCATCCAGATTACACTGCGCACACCGGATATGAAGACACTCACCCGCTCCAAGCTGTTTCCAGGTCCCACGGAGAATACAGAAGACATCTACCGGGAAGCCTGTACATTGTACGATAGGCATTGGCAGGATGGCCGTCCGCTGAGGCTGCTCGGCATTACGCTGCAGCAGCTTGCACCGCGCATACACTCTGCCATTCAGCTGGATCTGTTTGATTATGAACAGCAGCCGCGCAAGGAATCGTTAACCCGGGTCATGGATGAGCTGCGAGACAAATTCGGGGAGAGCGCGGTGCTTACCGCCGGGATGCTGGGAGATGATCCGTCCTCTTTGATCCGGAATCACAAGCTTCGGGGAACCTCCCTGCAAATGGATTTTGCGGACAGGAAGCGGGATCATGAAAAGTCAGCCCGGAACGAGACTGAAATGAAGAAATGGCACGATCCAGATTAATACAACTATTTTTGTCGGAAAACTCCGGAAAAGCCGGAAAACCATTTGTGTTATCGAATCATTTGTATTACTATACTATATAGTTGGTGCTCAAGATCTGATGCTTGCAAGCACCGGAGTACGTTTTAGATATACAGGAGGCAGAGAACTATGGCGAAGTTTACATGGGTAGATAAAGATACCTGCATTGCATGCGGCGCTTGTGGAGCCACAGCACCCGACATTTACGATTATGATGATGAGGGTCTGGCTGAAGTGATTTACGAGGGTGACAACAACCGCGGTCTGAAAGAAATTCCTGAAGACATGTATGAGGATATGGAAGATGCATGTGACGGCTGCCCGACAGATTCCATCCGAATCGCGGACGAGCCATTCAACGCGGAATAAGCTCTTGACCTGAACGGCTGCTAGAAGAGCAATCATAACGATCATTGTGGAGACGTCTTTTGCCCCAGGGGCAGAGGACGTTTCTTTATTTTTCTGAAGAGATGGTTTCAAGCTGCCGATATAGAGAGTATATAAGTCGCAATAGCGATTAACGCAACTTCGATTGACGGAGGAATTTTATGAGTGAATCGGTACATCTCAAGCGATATGTCGAAAGTCATCCCGATAATAAGATGGCATGGTATCTGCTGGGCAAGGACTATGAGCGTCATGGGGAGCATGGAAAAGCCAACTTCTGCTTTAACCGGGCTGAAGAGGTTTACGAGGCCTTCGAGCACAGTAAAGTGCCGGCTGACATTTGGAAAAATTATCAGCAAAAGCTGCTGCAAGAGGAGCAGCAGAGAGAAAAGCGGGTGGGCAGCATCAGACGGGCGGCGCTCGCACTAGCCTTGTTTCTGCTGTTTCTGGTCCCGTCAGCGGCGGCCCCGGAATGGAGCATGGACAGCTGGGCGAAGGAGGAGCTGGATTCGGGGGAGAAGCTTTCTGCGTTAGCGGAAGCAGAGTCTCGAGCGGGCGAAGAGAAACCTGAAGCTGAAGGCCCTCTGTTTACTGCTGCCGGAAGTGATGCTGAGGGACAAGGAGGACTGTCCTCTCTGTTTCAGAAGCCCTCCGAGCTGCCGGAAAGCAGCGTCGTTCTTGGTATGAGGCAGGCCGGGACGTGGAAGCTGTGGTCGGATCAGATGCCTCTGTTGTACGGTGTGAAGGTGATGGAGGGAGGCGGAATTACAGTGACACCGCTGCAGGGAGATGGTGCAAACTGTGACTGTGGCCCTCTGGAGGGCGGTACGCTGAAGGAGATGGCAGCAAAATGGAGTGAGAACCAGCTGAACCAGGCGGTGCTGGCCAGTGCGCTGGACAGCTTCTATGCTGCAAAAGGCAGACTGCCGCAGGAATTGAAGGAGCTGAGTGGTCCTTTTCCCGACAATTGGCTCGCAGGCTCGTCCGATAAGCTGGAAGAGCTATATGAAGTGTATGCAAGTGTAACCGGTTCCGTGACTAAAGCAAGAGCGGAGGGAGAGAACGGATCCACTGAGCTGGCCATGCTGGAGAAGATGCCAGGGCTGCTGGGCTCATCGCCGGATGGCGCTCCTTTTTTTAGAGAGAAGCTTAGGGTTGTCATCGACCGCAAGCAGCACCGGCTTGCTGTAGTCAGCGGGGATATCATTCTTCGCAGCTATAAGGTGGGGCTTGGCGAGAGCAACAAGACACCTTTAGGGACGTTCCGTATTGCGGATAAGGTGATTAACCCGAACGGCACGGGCAATGGAGTGTATGGAACACGGGGGATGCAGCTGTCGGATACGAATTATGCCATTCACGGGACGGCGGACGTCAACAGCATCGGGGCCAATGTGTCCGAGGGCTGTATCCGGATGCTCACAGAGGATGTTGAAGAGCTGTTTGATCTCGTACCGATGGGGACAGAGGTGAAGATTGGAGAGGGACTGCTCCCGGATCTTGATCTCACCTCAGAGGAGCGCTTCGCGCTGAAGCGCTCCTCCGGGCAGGGCAATCCCAGCAAGACTTATGTGTGGCTGGATTGATTCATGAGATGATGAGTGCAAGCATCAGAGCAGGATAATCAGAAATACGATAAGCACAATGAGCAGAGTAAGGCTGACTCCGATCCATAGAACGGCTTTTTTGTTCACTTCTTCTTTCTTCTGCTTCAGGGTGGGCTTGCTGCGTTTAACGGACATGTCTATTCCTCTCTTTCTAATCATGATTCATGAAGGATTGTCTTTACATTGTAAAGGATTCGCATTGGAAATGCCATGCTGGTCAGGCGCTGGAAGGAGCAGAGCAGGGCGTAAAGAACTTTCTTTTTTATGCAGAAAGCGATAAACTGGTGGGTAGAGAACAGAAAGCCTGGAGAGGAAGAATGGATGTGCTGTACCGCAACGTAGGCAAACCGATTTTTTTCAAGATGGACCCTGAAAAGGCTCATCATCTCGTCGTGGACGGGCTCGCCAAGAGTATGGCGCTGCCGGGAGCGGAAGCTGCGATGAGGACCATGTACGGAGTGCGTGAAACATCTGAGCTGGCGGTTGATTTATGGGGAATTCACTTTCCGACACCGGTGGGGCTCGCTGCTGGCCTGGATAAGAATGCTAAGGCCGTGAGAGGCTTCTCTTCCATCGGCTTCGGCTTTATGGAGGTCGGCACGGTGACCCCGAAGGGACAGAGCGGCAATGAGCTGCCTCGGTTGTTCCGGCTTCCGGAGGATGAAGCACTCATTAACCGGATGGGGTTCAACAATGAGGGAGCGGCGGCTATGGCCGGCAGGCTGAAGCAGCTTCAGGAGCGACGAATTCCGATTGCCGTCAATATCGGAAAGAATAAGGCAACGCCGAATGAAGAGGCCAACCGGGATTATGAGACTTGTATCCGTGAGCTGTATCCTTACGGAGATTTTTTTGTGGTTAATATCAGCTCGCCGAATACGCCGGACCTTCGCAGTCTGCAGCATGGCAGTGAGCTCTCCTCGCTTCTGGAGGCGGTCAAGCAGGAGATGGGGCGTCAGGCTGAGGTTTATGGCACAAGCAAGCCCGTGCTCGTGAAGATCGCTCCGGACGTCAGTCAGGATGAACTGGAATTTATGGTAGACACAATCTCCCGCAGCGGGGTATCCGGAATTATCGCGAGTAATACGACGCTGTCAAGGGAAGGTCTGTCACATCCCAATGCGAAGGAGACCGGAGGCTTGAGCGGCAAGCCGCTGAAGGAGCGGTCTACGGAAATCATTTCTTTGATTTATCAGCAGACAGAAGGCAAGCTGCCTATTATTGGCTCCGGCGGTATATTTACGGCGGAGGACGCGTATGACAAGATCAAAGCGGGCGCGAGCCTGGTGGAAATTTACACTGCGCTCATCTACGAAGGGCCCGAGGTGAACCGGAGGCTTCATGCTGGACTGCAGCAGCTCTTAAAGCGTGATGGTTACACGCATATTTCCGAGGCAGTCGGAGCGAAGCACCGCTAAGCTAAGGGCAAAGACAGGAGGCTAGGCGATGGACGGCAGAGACTGGGGAACATTTTTACAGCCTTATGAGCAGGCAGTTGAGGAATTGAAGGTCAAATTCAAGACCATGCGCTCGGAGCTGAAAAAGCGTGAAGAATATGCGCCGATTGAGTTTGTAACAGGGCGTATCAAGAAAATTTCAAGCATTCTGGAAAAGGCCAAGCGCCTGCAAGTACCTATGGATCAGCTGGAGACCGGCATTGAGGATATCGCAGGAATCCGGATTATGTGTCAGTTCGTAGAGGATATCCGCCGGGTTGCTGTTTATATACGTGCAAGAAAGGATCTCAAGGTGCTGTTTGAGAAGGATTACATTACGAACTATAAGGAAAGCGGATATCGCAGCTTCCATATGATCGTGGAATATCCTGTGCAGACGGCGCTGGGACAGAAAAATGTGCTGGCTGAAATCCAGATCCGGACGCTCGCAATGAATTTCTGGGCGACCATTGAGCACTCCTTGAGCTATAAATACCGGGAGAGTCTGCCTGAGGAGATTCGGCTGCGCCTGAAGAAGGCGGCAGAAGCAGCGAATACCCTGGATAATGAAATGTCCAGCATCCGGGAAGAGATTCTGGAGGCCCAGAAGCAGTTTGAAGACAATTCCAATATTACTTCTCAGCTTCTCAAGGCAATTCATCAGCTGTATTTCTATCATCTGGTGAATGAGGCGATTGAATATCAGGAGCGGTTCAATGAGATCTGGCAAAATCCGGATCAGGATGCAGAAGCGATCAAGGAGCTGCTTGGAGAAGTGAAAGCACTGCTCTCCCTGGCGAAGCGGGGTGTGGAGGAGCAGGATGTATGATTCGCTGTATGCTGCGTATCTGATTTATTTCAACCGGGACCGGGATTATTTTGAATGCCACGAGGTTCTTGAGGAGCTTTGGCTGGCTAAAGATAAGGATCCCAGATACAAGGGGCTGCTGCAGGTTGCCGTCAGCCTGTATCATTTCCGAAATGGGAACATCCCGGGGGCGTCCAAGATGATGCGCTACGCGGTCAGCCGGCTCACAGGGCTGGCTGATCGGGAGCTCGGCATCCGGATGGATATGCTCTATAAGGAGATTGAGCACTATGCCGCTCAGCTGGAGCGATACAGAGAGCAGCCGTTTCCATATCGAGATTTGACCATTCTGATCGCCGATCCGCTCCTGCAGGAGCAGGTTGAGAGGACTGCGCCGGAGATCCAGCCCAATGTACCGCAGCGAAGAGGACCTCAACGTTCTGCGAAGCATGAGCTGAAGCATAAGCAGCATGGAGCTGAATAGAAGAGCGCGAGGGCAGCAGCGGCCGGGGAAGGAGCGGACGCTGCTGTTTTTGTTGCCAACACAAAAACTGCCCCGGTCTTATTCGATCCGGGACAGTCTGAATCAGACTCTATGGTGAATGCTTAGATACTGCCGTGGTACTTCTTATCGATGGAGGAACGGATCTCCTCCACGGTCTTTCCTTCTCCGTGCAGGCGCTTGACATCTTGAAGCTCACTGAGGCAAATTCCGCATAGTGCACCATGATCACTCCATTGAATGCCTTCTTCACGCTCGTCCGCGACGAAGCAGCGGAGCAGCGAATCATGGTCATTATCCTCCATACAGCCGCAATAGCACTTCATTTCCTTCAGGATCTCTTTCAAAGCACCAACGTCTCCGTAGGCAGCCTGCGTGTTATCCGTATATACTGAAATGAGTTGCGGCATGATGTCATAGGAAGCCGTGATTTCATAGTTCTCCGAATGGGCACCATGGCTATGGGATTCGTGATTATCCTTCCCGGCCCCGGCGCATCCGGACAGCAGCAACGCAGCTAGAACACTGGCGGCGAGCCAGGATCGAGGGGCCATTATTCCTTTACGCTCCCTTTGTGCTTCTGCAGAAAATCTTTGAAGTTTTCCGCGCTGTTGCCTTCGGCCAGATTCTCTGTGGTGATGCCCCCGACCAGGCGATCCTTCTCTTTGCCATTCTCGAAAAAGACAAGGGTTGGCGTATATTCGATATTATACTGTCTGAAGCCCTCCTGAAATTCCTGGAGATTATATTGATGCAGCGTTACGCCAAGATCTTGCGCGAGCGGCATCAGCTCCGGTGTTGTGGCTTTGCAGGCAGGGCAGGTCGAGGAGAAGAAGTATACATAATAGCTCTCTGCTGCGGCTTCCTTCTTGCTAAGCTGATCTGGTAGAATGATCTGCTGGTAATTGGGATCCTCCAGCTGGGCTTTCGTTGCCGGATTAAGCTCCGCTACCTTCTTGCCGCCATACAGCGCGCTTGCTTCGCCTTGAGTGTTCAGGAAAGCCAATAAACCGATTAATGCAATCAATATGCCTGCAAATACGTACAGGCCGAAATAGTTCTTCTTGCGCTTCAAACACTCACCCCCCTATATGATCGACATGCAATTAGGGCATGTCCCCTAGAAACGTAATTTATTATACAATAATCAAGAGGACTGCGGTACAATTTAAAGCTGTTTGGCTTCGACAATTTCATGAACGAGGTAAAGCTGCAGCCAATGAATACAAAACTAACGAACAGGCAGGTAATGCTATGGCTCCACAACGACCGAGCGCTTTCGATGCAAAAATGAAAAGTCTGCTGGGAGATGACTTCGAACAATTTCAGAGCTCGTATAACGATACGCCCCTTGGGGGCCTACGTGTCAATACATTGAAGATTAGCCGGGAGGCATTTCAGAAGCAGTCTCCATTCGCCCTGACCCCGATTCCGTGGTGTGAGACCGGCTTTTATACAGGGGAAGGCGTGCGTCCAGGCCTGCATCCCTATTACCATGCCGGGATGTATTACATTCAGGAGCCGAGCGCCATGGCGCCGGTTGAGCTGTTGGATGTAGAGCCTGGTGACCGCGTGCTGGATTTATGCGCCGCGCCTGGCGGAAAGTCTACGCAGATTGCAGCCAAGCTGGCAGGGAGGGGACATCTGGTCACCAATGATCTGCACCCCGAACGAACGAAAGCGCTGGCCAAAAATATAGAGCTCTATGGCGTGCGCAATGCGGTTGTACTGAATGAAGCGCCAGAGGCCATTGCGGCTTCATTTCCTGAATATTTTAACAAAATACTGATCGACGCTCCCTGCTCCGGCGAAGGCATGTTCCGCAAGGATGAGGATATGCTGAGGCATTGGACGGAGGATTCTCCACGGAAGTATGCCGCCATGCAGAAGGAGATTCTGGAATCGGCAGCCCGTATACTGGCTCCGGGCGGAACGATGGTATACTCTACCTGCACCTTTTCTCCCGAAGAGAATGAAGGAATGATTGCCGTCTTTCTGAAGCACCACCCTGAATTTTCGCTCCTCTCCAAAGCAGGGACAGAAGCCCCCTGGTTCTCCGCGGGAGAAAGTCAGTGGCTTTCAGAGCATGGCCTGGAAGAAACCGGTCCCGATGCGGCGGGCGATGCTGCATGGATGGCAGAAGTCTCGAAGACCTTGCGGCTGTGGCCGCACCGTGTCAAAGGCGAGGGACATTTTATGGCTGTGCTATGCAAGGAGGTACCGGAGATGACGGGAGCTTCGCACCGTGAGGAAGAATACCGTCTTTCCTTGCCAGTGACAGGGGTCTCTAAGGGGCAGCTATCCATGGCGCTTCAGGCTGGAGGAGAGCGCCGCCAGAAACGGCTGGAGTCTAATACCAGGCCGGAGGCTAAGCATCGGCGCGGGGCAAGCGCAGGCATGGACCCAGGAGGAAGACGAGGCTCCAAAGGTGGACGCGGGTCAGAGCGAGTGCTGAGGCAGGACACGGGAACGGAGATCGGGCGGAACGAGGCCGAGGGTCTGCTGCAGCACTTTATTTCCGACAACCTCAGCTGGGAGGAATATCACGGTTATTTAAGGCTTCACGGACAGCATCTGTACCTCTCCCCGCTCCCTGAGGAGCGGCTGCAGGGACTGAAGGTGGTGCGCGCCGGCTGGTATGTGGGCAGTGTCAAGCATGGACGGTTTCAGCCATCCCACCCGTTGGCTGCGGCTTTGCAGCCGGAGGAAGCACGCCGAGTTATTAACCTGTCCTCAGACAGCGGAGAAGCGGTAAGGTATTTGAAGGGGGAAACGCTGGAAATAGAAGCCGGCCGCGTGCACAGCCGTGACTTCTCGTCAGATGAGCCGAAGGGATATGTCCTGGTCACGATTGACGGCTGCTCGGCCGGCTGGGGAAAATGGCAGTCCGGCATCCTGAAGAACGAATATCCGGCAGCATGGAGGTGGACATCTGCATGAGCTCCAAGCAGAACAGCAAAGGCAAAGGCACGGGCAAGGGCAAATCAACGCAGCGCCTGGACAAGGTATTGTCCAATATGGGCTGGGGCTCCCGAGCCGACATCAAGAAAATGGTCAAGCAAGGCATGATTGTCGTCAACAACGCTGCGGTCAAGGACTCTGGCATGCAGGTCGATCCGCATAGGGATATTATTGAAGTACAGGGCGAACGGGTTCTATACCGCGAGTACGTGTATCTGATGATGAACAAGCCGCAGGGTGTAATCTCTGCAACGGAGGACAAGCGTGACAAGACCGTCATCGACCTCTTGAGCCAGGATGACCGGTGGCTGCAGCCGTTCCCGGTAGGAAGGCTGGATAAGGATACAGAGGGACTGCTGCTGATTACGAATGATGGGCAGCTCGCTCATGAGCTGCTGTCACCCAAGAAGCATGTGCCCAAGACCTACGAGGCCTATGTACAGGGGAATGTGGATGAAGAGGATGTGATCCGGTTCAGAGAAGGTGTTACGCTGGATGACGGGTATACCACGCTGCCGGCAGAGCTGAAGATTCTGTCCCGGGAAGATGAGGCTGATGGGGTGAAAAGCCATATTTCCCTGACTATTCATGAAGGGAAGTTCCACCAGGTCAAGCGCATGTTTGAGGCCGTCGGCAAGAAGGTCGTGTACTTGAAGCGAATTTCTATGGGCAGCCTCCGTCTGGACGAAGCGCTTGCCCTTGGCACCTACCGGGAGCTGACCTCTGCAGAGCTGGAGCTGCTGGGACGAGCTCAGGACTAAGCCTGCGTTTCGCAGTACGGTCTGCAAAGCTCTTGGCAAACCGGCGGCTTCCCTATAACATGGAACGTAAAGAGAGATATTATGACGTGAAAAAGGATGGGATGAGAGTATGGCATACAAGCTAGTGGCACTGGACGTGGACGGTACGCTGTTAAACGATAACCATGTGATGACCGAGCAGACCATGCAGACGGTCATGGAGGCGTCCCGGCAGGGGATAGAAATTGTACTCTGCACCGGCCGCGGACCGCAGAACACGATCCCTTTTTTGGAAGAGATGGGCTTGAAGGGATATGTAATCAGTCACAACGGTGCGGCAACGGTGGAGGTAGAGAGTCGGAAGGTTGTCCATCAGTTCGCCCTGGATCATCACGCCCTGAAGCCATACATGGAGCACTGCCGTCAGCAGGGAATACACTTTGATATTAATACGCCATTTGGCATGTACGTGGACCAGGTGGAGGCTTTGGCAGGTCCTGTCCGCTATATGTATGAGAAATATCTGATGATGCCTTCCAATCTGCCCGCCTGGGAAGAGCTGGATGGACCTGTTGTAAAGTTCACTGCGTTCGGAGAAAGCAAGGATATGGATGCCCTGTTCCAGGCGTGGAGCCAGTGGACACCGGTGTACAATATGCTGCGCAGCGGTGAGTATTTCATTGATTTGATGCAGGAGGAAGCCTCTAAAGGAAACGCGCTCAAGCTGCTCGCGGAGCAAAGAGGCTACAAACGGGAGGAAATTCTCGCGATCGGAAATTATTATAACGATGTGACGATGCTGAGCTATGCCGGCTTGGGCATTGCCATGGATAATTCGCCGGTGGATGTCAAGGCTGCGGCAGATGAGATCACTCTGTCCAACAATGAGGATGGGGTTCATGCCGCGCTTCTTAAGCATTGTCTCGTATAGTATGGACAAAGTATAAATAGAAACACAAAGAGACCGCCTGTCGGCAGTATACGGGAGAATGCCAGACCCCTCATCGCCCCCAAGAACGGTCTCTTTGTGTTTCATGTGAACGTATGATTAAGCCATGTCGCTGCCTCTACTCCGGGAGCCAGGCTTACCCTTCTAACTCCAGGGGAGCACCGCCCGCCGTCCGCGAACGGCTGTGGAGCGTGCGGAAATCCGTGACCTGATTCTTACCGGAGGCTTTAGAGTGATACATAGCCTGGTCCGCCTGCTTCATCAGCGCTTCACCGGTTACTCCCTTGCGAAGAGAGCTGTATCCGACGCTGACGGTGACGATCGTCTCTTCTTCGATGCGCCGGCGGATCTTTTCCGCAACGAGAGAAGCTTTACTGCCGCGGCTCACCACCAGGGCTACGAGCTCCTCGCCTCCATACCTGCCGGCCAAGCCGCGTCCTTCAAGCTCTTCCTCCAAAATACAGGCCGCCTGCTTCAATACTTCATCCGCGCGGGCATGGCCCTGCGTATCATTCAGCTTCTTGAAGTTGTCAATATCGCAGAAGATCGCCGCCACCTTCACTCCCTGAGATACATAGCGCTCGAGGTGCTTCATGAAGTATCGCCGATTGTACAGACCCGTCAAGCCATCTGTAATAGAGGAGCGGTAGATTGACTGCATCTGTTCAATCATTCGCTGAAACAGCATCAAGAAGATGACACTATAAAATAGCAACGGAAGCCCGGACAGCAGATCCAGCAGAGGCAGCATGTCCGGGTTAGCGTCGATGTAAGAGTGAAATCCGTGGACTCCAGCCCAGACGGCGTACCCGCTGAGCCCGAGTATGTATCTGCGCCGCTGGCGAATGTAAGGGGCGACAAATAGGAAGGAGCCAGCAATGACAGCCCATTCCAATACATCATAGAACAGGACTGAAGCGAATGTATCAGGGGAGGCCTGCAGCAGCACCGGAATTAGCAGCAGTGTACCGCATATAAAAATAAATCCGTAGTACAGACGGCGCATCCGATGGTAAAGAAGCAGCACGGCGAGGTTCAGCAGAACCAGGGAAAACAGCTGCAGCGGGCGATAGACATCCTGTGTATGTAACAGCGGCTCGCCGGATAATAACAGATGGATGTTCAGTCCTTCATATGTCATAATAAAAAAGAAAGCCGCCGCCATCAGCAAATAAGCCTGCTTTCGCTGTCTTAGGTACATCAGTGTACACATGATCAGCACCATGAGCGAAGCGTAGGCAATGCAGAATGTGGTGAGGCCGGAGAACGGAAGGTTACTCCAGAAAGCCGAAGGATCCATCAATACGAAACACTCCTGAAGGGATATTTTTCCTGAAATCATTCGTATTCATCGTATCACAACCTGCGGCTGCCTAAAAGAGAGAGATTTGCAGAAAGGGGAGCATGCTCCATGAAATTGCTACAAGCGTTATTCTTCCCTCCTGAACAGCCAGGAGGCGTCTCCTCCATGATCCCATATCTTCAGGAGCGCTTTCATTCCGCCAGATGGGAGATGGAATTGTTCTGGCTTCCCAAGAGAATCCGCAATAAAGGGCAGGAGGAGCCCGTGTTTCGCACCTTTGACTGGCGTGAGTTTGGTGAGAGCCTCATTGTCCAGAAATATATTCAGACCTACATGGATTACATATGGTGGGCCCGCCTGCGGATTCACAAGCCGTACGACCTGATTCATGCACATCATCCCATTGCCGGAATGGCCATGAAGACCGTTTTTCCCGACGTGCCCCTGGTGCAGACGGTGCATTCCAGCTATGAACGGGAGCTTATTCTAAACGGGCGGATTCAGGAAAATGGACTGGAGCACCGGTTTCTAACGTCACTGTATCGGGAGTTGGAGGTTGTCAGCGAACAGGTGCTGACGGTTTCCCGTTCCTTTGCTCACTACATGGCGCCATATGTGCAGGAGCCGGAGCGCATTGGCGTCATCTATAACGGATTTGATGAGAAGCGCTTCAAGCCTGTCCCGCATGAAAATATTGTCCCGCAGCTGATCACGGTATGCCGGCTCGTTCCGGCGAAGGGGCTGGATACTTTGCTGTACGCCTGTGCTGAGCTCAAGCGCAAGGGCTATGATTATGTGCTCCATATTATAGGGGATGGCCCCTGCCGGCAGGAGCTGGAGCACCTGGCTAAGGAGCTGGACATCTATCAGGAGACGATTTTTTACGGATATACGCTGCATCCGGAGGAGTTTATGCCCTTCTTCGATATTTTCGTGCTTCCATCGCGGGCAGAGGCCTTTGGATCTGTATTTGCGGAGGCAGCGCTCAGCTGCCTGGCACTAATCGGAAGCGATGTAGGAGGGATTGCAGAGCAGATTGAGGACGGTGTAAACGGTCTGCTCGTGCCTCCGGGGGATGCTGCCGCACTCAGTATTGCGCTGGAAAAGGTAATTTCTGACCCGCTGTTTCGATATGAGCTCGCCCGTTCAGCCTGGGATAAGGCCAAGAATCATTATTCTCTGTCCAAATCCGTCAATGAGCTGAAAAAGCTCTATTTGAAGCACGGTGCTACGCTGTAAGCTACAGCTTCCGGCTGGCAGACAGCCCAAAGAGGGATAGACGCGCTGCCCAGAACAGACAGAGGATACCGAAGAGCGGGTACAGGATGGAGAGCAGCGAGCTAAAGCCAAACTGACTCATCAGATAACAAATAATCATAATGGTGAGTGTGATCAGCCTTGGGTGCAGCGTCGTGCGCTGCTGAAGCTGCAGCGTAATGCCATATATATTAGCGACAAATGTGCTGAATATTTCAAGGAAGATCAGGATCACATACACGATTTGTACGTACCAGCCCAGCTGCTGGGCAATGCTTCCCATCGGAATTTCGAATTGGCTGATGCCCGGCATTCGGGCAGATAACGCAAAATGTGCCGAGATCAGCATCAGGCCGATGCCAGTTCCGCCGAGTATGCCTCCAAAGCGTACTACCTTCGTGCTGCCCGTCTGGCTGCCCAAAGGAACGAGCACGGGCATAGCCATAACCAGGTTGAACGCGGTATACAGCAGTGGCGCCAGCCAGACGCTGGGCAGGCTGTGGTCACCTGTCATCGTTATAAAGCGGTCCGCACCCGGCAGTGTGGCTGTCTTCGTAACGATCAGAAGCGACATCATAAGCATCATCGGTACGACCAGGCTGTTCATGTACAGGATGGATGACATGCCCCGGCGCAGAATAAGGAAGGACCCGGCAATGGTGATGAGCAGTCCGGTCTGGTAATGGAAGTGAAGGTTCTCCATAAACACAGAGCCTGCACCCGCAAGCATGATGCTGTTCACGCCAATGAGGATGATGAGCATGATGAGACTGATTATGCTTCCGAAGCGCTCTCCGAATAAATGCCGATTAAGGTCCTCATAAGAGGCGGCTCCGATGGCTCTGGAGAGGGTCATCATTTTGGAGCCGAGAAAGATAAACAGCACGGTCGACAGAAGGATCGTAAAGACGGCGAGATAGCCGTACTGCGTAAAGAACTGAAGAATCTCCCGTCCTGTGGCAAAGCCTGCTCCGACGATGGTTCCGATATATGTAAAAGCGATTTGAAGCACACGCACCTGTTTGTTCACGTTGCCAGCCCTCCGTTTCCTGTCAATACAGCTTTAGTACAGGGTATGCCCGTCCCCGGCAGGACATGACTATGGAGGGCTCAGCAGGCTATCGGGATTTACAGACTTGCCGGATGCTCTTGAAATGTGGTAATTTTACGACAAAGGTTATTGGCGTGGGAGGTCAGGATATGGAGTGGTTGAAGCAGCGGGTTCTACAGGAAGCTGTCGTATTATCAGATCAGGTGATTAAGCTGGACGCATTATTGACGCATCAGGTGGATCCTTCCCTGATTATGGAGATGGGTAAGGCTTTTGCTGCCCGGTTTCGGGATCAGGGTGTGACCCGGGTTGTGACCTTGGAGTCCTCCGGAATCTCCGTTGCCTTTGCAGCAGCGCTTGCGTTGGAAGTTCCCATGGTGTTTGCCCGGCGGAAGAAGACGCTGCTGGCGGACCCTGATGCGCTGTGCGAACGAGTGCCTTCCTTCACGAAAGGCATTGTGACAGACATTATGATGTCCCGCCAGTTTATTAGTAAGGAAGACCGGGTATTATTTATTGATGATATTATCGCGAATGGGGATGCCGCCCGCGGCCTGATCAAGATTATTGAGCGGGCAGGAGCAGAGCTGGTCGGATTAGGCGTTGTCATCGAGAAGAGCTTTCAGGCAGGGGCGAGAACCTTGAGAGAGCAGGGCATTCAAGTGGAGCCGCTGCTTCAGATCAAGTCTCTGGAAGGCGGCAGAATCACCTTCGTGGATGAATAAACTTTATGGAAATTTTGTGAAACCTGTGCCTAAAATAGCAACTATGCCTTTCCTGTGCGGGGTTTTTATTTTATAATGTAGGAGCAGGAAAGAGAGAGGAGGCAACAACATGGGGAAAGAGCCGGTAACTGAAACTTACTTGATCGAGAAGCTGAGCGGAGCGAAGGTTCACTTTGAACGGGCGCTGGATTGCAAGCACACCGAATTCGATGACCTTTATCCCTATATGATCGAACATCCTCAGTTCTTTTGGTATAAGCGTTATGTAGCCTGGTCTGAGCTTCTGACGATTGCTGGCATGTGTGAAGAGCTTTCTTATAACTGGAGAGAGCAGTTTACAGAGCAGCAGGTGGAATATGTAGAGAAGCGGGTTATGTCATCCACAGTCCTTGATTTCTGGTTTGAGAAGAATGACAGCATCGAGCCTGCTCAGCGTTAAGGCGTATGTGCGTGCGGGAGTGAATGCTCCGCACAAGGCTGATGTTTCCATATGATGCTTTATTGTTGAAGGCTGCCTGCGGGATGACATTCATCCTGCGGGGGCCTTTTTAATCATGAGAAAGGAGGGCCTGTATGATTAACGACGAGCAGTTAAATGAGCTGCGTTTGTCCGGGGAACGAGTGCGTGTCGTTCGAGATGGTCTGGAAAGCAATGATGTGAGCGGGATTGTAGTCGCCTGGGATGAAGAGCATGTTATTATCCGCCGCAGGAACCGCCGGGTGGTCAAGCTTAGCCGCGGCTACAGCTATCAGCTTCATAGCGAACCGCGCATTAGTCCACTGGATGCCTAGCATAGATTTCTGCCATCGGGACAACCTAGACGGGAGAAGTTAAGCTACAGTGAGGTGGAATAAATCGATGGAATTTCACAGTGATAAGGTCAATGCCTACAAACATGAAATCCACAATCTGAAAACAGCCATGCCGGCCATTGCAGAGTCTTATCATCACTTCACCGGGGCCTGCTTTCAGGTTGGGGAGCTGGATGAAAAAACAAAGCAGCTGATCGCGCTGGGGATCGCCATGTTCGCGAACAACGAGCTTTGTACGTATTACCATATGGAAGAGGCGAGGTCGAAAGGGGCTAGTGATGCCCAGATTATGGAGGCTGCTGCCGTGGCCTCGGCTGCCAGTGCAGGACATGCTATGTCACAGGGCTTGATGAGAGTTCAGGCCAATCTGCATTAGCACAGAGTGACCAATCTTCTCAAGGTGCAAGCACGCTAAGGAACCGTCTGTATTGCAGCCCTGCTGCCTGTCAGGCGGTTCTTTACGTATATCTATATGCTAATGCACTTCAAGGCAAGGGACAGGCAGGCGCAGCAGAAATTTCGGTTTCCGCCTGCGGCGCTTTAGGAAGATGCAGGCCCAGGTAAGCCCGCATACGGGACATGACCTCCTGCTGGAAACAGGGCCACAGAATTTGAAGAGTACCGATATATCCCCGGCAAGCATAACGGGCCTGAACGCCGTCAGCATCTCGGGTGATTTCGATGATCTTGATTGTACGGGTGGCAAATTGGAGCTTGATTTCCTTTAGCATTAGAGCGGTCTTCTTAGCGCCATTGCCGACGAGCTCCACATAAAGCTCGGGGGTCTTAAAGACGCCGCTCTCCTGAATAATCCGGCAGTCCCGTTCAAACACGCGGTGCGTGAATCGAAGCAGCATATAGCTCCTGATCAGTGAACGGTCTTCAGTACTCATTCCCGATACAGCCATGACGATCACCTCAAATGTAGAATTAAAGTACGAACTTATGTTCTTATTTTAACCGAAAGTCTGAGATTTAATCAAGCTTTTAAAAAAGTGTTGACACGATATAGCTAGCATGATAAGATATATCTTGTCGCCGCGATATGGATCATGATGGTGCGACAAACACAATTTGCGGTCGTGGCGGAATTGGCAGACGCGCACGGTTCAGGTCCGTGTGGGCTAACCCCCGTGGAGGTTCGAGTCCTCTCGACCGCATCCTTAAAGAATCATCTACTCTCTGAGTAGATGATTCTTTTTGCCGTAAAGCTGTTCAAAACGTAGCCTGCGTTTCTTCACCGCCAGGTACATAAAGGGTCTTTCCATTGGACATGTTAATTCAAATCCGGATGGGTGCACGTGGAAGGAGATGCAGGTGATGAACAAGCTTATATTGTGGTTATGGATTCTTGGAGTGTTAAGCTGGACAGGTACTGTGGGGGTGAGTGCGGAGGGCTTCTTGCAGGGTGAGGAAGAAATGCTTCGTCCTGGAAAGGTGTCCATTATTATCGACGATTTTGGCAGCGGCCAGAAGGGGACCGAGGAGATGCTGCAGCTTCCGGTCAAGATCACGGCAGCGGTGATGCCGTTTCTGAGCACAAGCCGTGAAGATGCGGAACGCGCCCATGCAGCGGGTCATGATGTCATCATTCATATGCCGATGGAGCCCAGGCAAGGCAAGGCAAGCTGGCTAGGTCCGGGAGCCATCACGAGCAGCATGAGTCATCAGGAGATTCGTGAGACGCTGGAGGCGGCCATTCAGGAGGTTCCGCATGCTGTCGGCATGAACAATCATATGGGCTCCAGGATTACCGGAGATGAACGGATCATGTCGGTGGTGCTGGAGGTTTGCCGGGAGCATGGGTTGTTTTTTGTGGACAGTAAAACGAATTACCGCTCGGTTGCCGGACGGCTGGCTGTTGAAAAGGGGCTGCCGGATATAAGCAACCATCTTTTTCTGGATAATATCCATACCAAAGCGCATGTTGTCAAGCAGCTCAAGCTGGCTTCTGAATATGGTGCTAAGCATCAGTACTGTGTCACCATCGGACATGTCGGGATTGACGGGCTCATTACGGCCCAGGGGCTGAGTGACAGCGTTGCAGAGCTTCAGCGGCAAGGAGTCGAATTTATCGGCATCTCACAGCTCGTGCTGGAGAGCACCGGCTGGAGCAGAGATGTATTGCCGGTAAGGTAGGAAAGAGAACAAAAGAAAGCAGCAGCACAGAATGAAATCTGCGCTGCTGCATGGATTAGCGGATGCGTGACTCTGTCAGCTTGAACTGGCTCACCAGCTGCTGCATGGAATGGGCGATGGCCTCCACGCTGCCCGAGGTGTGCCGGACACTCTGAATGTCGGAGGTTAAAGCCTGCATTTTGTGCTCGACATCCTTGGAGATCTTACGGTTCTCTTTGCTGACTAGAGCGATTTTCTCCATCAGGCTGACCACTTCGTCCACCGCCTGGTGCTTCCGTTGATCCTCGGCCGCCGCTGAAGAGAGCAGCTCAGAGGCTGCGGCAACCAGGCGTGTCCCTTCATGGATGACACGGCTTCCGTCTTCCATAGAGCGGAAGGCTTTCTCAGTGTCCTGGTAAATATGCCGGATAATCTCATTCACCTCGTCCGTGGATTTGCTCGTGAGCTCGGCCAGCTTGCGTATTTCCGAGGCGACGACAGCAAAGCCCTGTCCATGCTCGCCTACCCGTGCAGCTTCAATGGATGCATTTAGCGCAAGGAGCTGCGTCTGTGAAGAGATTTGCTCAATGGCATGCAGTACATTTCGAATTTCCTGAACCGTTTCCACGAAAGCACGAATGCTCTGATTGCTCTCTTCCACTCGGGTGGAGATATGAGACATCTTGTCGCCGATGCCCCGAACCTCGCTGCGTGCCACTTCGATCTGCTCGTGAGCCTGACGTTCCAGCTCCAGCAAAACTTCCTTCATATTCTCGGTGCTCTCTCGGGCAATATCAATGTCCTGCAGCTGCATCCGCATGCTGCGAATCATCTCATGTACATTCCCGCTTACCCTTTCTGCGGAGGTAACGGTCAGTGAAGTAGTATCCTGCATCGTCTGCTGGCTGGCGGAAACGTCGCTGGCTGTCCATTTGACCTGCATCATAATTCCTTCCAGCGAGTCGATCATATTATTGATCCATTTGGCCAGCTCCCGTGTTTCATCTTGAAAATGCCCGGGGTCCAGCCGCTGAGTCAGATCACCCCGTCCTTCGGCGTTCATACGAATGAAGCGGGTCAAATCAGACATTTGGTCACTTACGCGGCTAATTTCACGGGATCGGAGCCATAAGAAGCTTACCAATCCGAAGATCAGGCAAAGGGCTCCGCCGCTGAAGGCCGTGATGAGAGGAGAAGTAAAGGAGGCAGCCGCAAACAATATGCCGAACGCTAGTGTCGCAAGGACAAGAGATGACATAAGCTGGGACTTGAACATCCGAAAGCCAAGGCTGCGAATCCGGTATACCTCTTCGAAGTCTCCTTCACACATCATGCCCCATACATCCGGACAATGCGGGAGCTGAAAGGTGACTCCCTTGCCGATCACGGGAATATGCCGATAGTCGGGATATCCGGGATAAGCCACAAATAAATTACTCCCGTTCTGTATCGTTCCGGCCACACCGGGATGCAGACTGCCTGTGGCGGGATCACTGAATATAAGCTCCAGCTCTGTATGGTGCTTGACTGTGACCGTCCCGTATTCCGTGTGAACACCGTCCTTCAGGTTCTCTCCGTGTGTAAAGGTCCGATCCTCGAAGCGGCTGCGTGATAATGCGGTGCCAGGAAGAATCTGCTTATGATAGCTGGGCTTCGCCATAAATATGTAATTATCTCCGGAGTCAGGATAGACATGACCCGATTCACGCTGGATCAGGTCTCCGATGACGTCATTTGGTACTCTGCCGCATAAAATTCCGATACATGTCCCTTCATGCAGCATGACCTGAATGAACAGCAGCGTCATGGCGTCGTGAAAAGAAGAGCTTCTCGCTCCCAGCTCCTGCGTCCTGGAGTCTGCGTAAGGACCTAGCAGCATCCGGCCTTCAGCCTTATTCTGCGCATACTGAACAGCATCCCCGATGAAGCTTCCTGCAGCATAACAAGTGCCAATATGATCTGCATGCGTGGAGTATTGCACTTGTCCCTGAGGGTCCAGTATAAACAGCTCTGTAAAATCGGCCGCCCGGGTATAGACCTGTCCCAATAGAGAGCTCCAGTGCTCGGGCTTGCTATGACCGCTCCTGGCATTCGCGATTGCATTGGAAGCCGTAAAGGCTTCTTGCATCACATGCTGCAGACGCTCCAGATGCCCCCAGTACTCTGTCGACCACGACATCAGCAAATCCTTGCGGTTCTCCGCAATGCCCTCAAAAATGTGCTCGACATCCTTCTGCATGTGGCGGTTTAAGCGCCAGGATCTCCATAACGGAAAGCCTTCCTTTACTCTCAGTCCCTCAAACATGGTGATCTCCCCCTGATCCCGATGATACTTTTTATGATCCTATATGTTAGTTATACTACCATAAATTTTGGGAAATAAAAGAGAGAATTCAGGGAAAAATCACGAATTTCATTATAAAATGTCATAATAAATCACATAAAATCATTTTTAGGCACACATAATGGATTTGTATAACAAAACCATGTATGAATAACCAATTATTCATACATGGTTAGATAGCTGATAATGCCTTTAACTATCGCCTCCGAAATTTCAACCTGCCCTTTCCGGCTGGTCAGCTTTTGGCGGTCTGATGGATGGCTGATAAATCCGGTTTCGACAATGACAGCGGGAACCTCGGACAGCTTCAGCAGGTAAAAGGGCTTGCCGACTGTAAAGGTGTGCTGAAGCTGGTAGAGCTCATTGAATTGCCGCTGAATACAGCCGGCTAGCAGCGTGCTGCGGCCCTCAGGCTGATGGAGAACGATCCCGCCGCTTCTGGAGCTGTTCTTGGCCCAATTCACATGGATGCTGACAATCATCGCGGTCGGAATTTCATGGCTCAGCTGCTTTCGCTGGGACAGATCCCGTTGATGCCTGGAGCGGCTGGCATGCCAGCGATTATCGTCGCTAAGCGCATAATCCTGATCCCGGTTCAGTACCGCAGGAATCCCCTCACTGCGTAGCAGCATATACAATCTTCGGGAGATGGCGAGATTGATATCTTTTTCCAATAAGCCTTGGAATGAGGTGCCGCCGTCGATCCCTCCGTGTCCGACATCAATAAGCACCGCACGGTGCATGAACGGATGCTGCTGTATTTGACTGCTGCTGTCTTCGGAAGAATGAAGCTGCTTTGAAGTTTGAGGCGATGAAGCCCAGCAGTCTGACGGCAGCAGTCCCAGCGTTACAACAAGAGCCGCCCACAGGCTCAGAAGAGCTTTTAGATTGAATTTACGCATTCAAGGAGCACCTGCCTTCCTTCATAATCATCTGCTCCTAGGATGCGCATTATCCGGTATATCATGCCTTAAAGGTCTAGAATGGAGGCGTTCCGTGCATCCTGTAGAAGAAAGAACACGCTTTATACTCAAGGAGGAGGTGTCATAATGGCCAGTAGTGATGATTTAATAAAATATATTACACAGCGCGTCGTCAGCTATATGGGAACGCCCAAAGAAGAACGGCGCAGAAGGATGGCGAAGGAGCCCTGGAGCACCCGCTGGTTCGGGATGCTGCCATTTTCAATGTCTCTTTGGAAAGAGGATGTGGTGGAAAAAACCCGCAAGCGACGGCGTCGCTAACGTCCAGGCTAAAGTGATCTGCTGCCGGAGTTGGCGCTTTGAGATGGCTAGTCAGGGACTGCCCAAGCTTAGTGAACGTACGGTCTCTTGAGCCTGAACATAGAATTGTCCATGTCTGATCAGAATTTCAGAAGGCAAATAGCGTTGAAGCCGGATGCCATGATGAGAAGCAGCTACGTACATCATCACTTGATTGTCACGGGACCATAGCTGTGAGCCCGTCAATGACAGCGGCCCAGCGAGAAGAGGATTCAGCTTCCCGGCGTCAAAGATAACGGCGCTGCGGCTTTGTGCAATTAGCAGCGGCTGGAGCGACTCTGCGGTCACTATGCGTCTTGGTGTACCTAGCTTCCATAGCAAATTACTATAGGGATCAGGTGAGCCCTTGCCCAGTGCAGCTGCTGCCGGAGCCCATGACGAGGCGGAAGAGACTAAGCCTGCGGCGATGGAGGTATGAACGTCTTCGTTTGTGGCTCCAGTAAGAGCCTTACTGGTGAATGCCGTATTAGGCAGCAGATCGCCTGTAATGCCGTGGATATACAGTGAAGGGCTGTTGGCTGAAGAGATTCTCCAGAAAGGGCTGGAGGGATCATAAAAGGTTTCCACGGTAAGAGATGTTCCTTGATTCATCCTGGGATCCATGGGCAGGCTGAGTCCGAGAGCAGCCAATGCATCTTCCAGTCGGTTCAGGCTGTAGGGCAGATCACTTCCGATGCCGTATTCACTCAGCATGTAGCCGCCTTCTTCGTCTGCGGTAATGATAAGATATCCAATCGGCACCTGCGCTTCCTGAAGCATGACTAGCCAGCTATGGGTGCCAGGCCCCAGCGGAACGTAATCAGCGCTGGCTTCTGTCCAGCCTGTGAACGGCGGATGCTGCGAGAGCTGCTCAATGCTTTCGCGAGCGAAGCTCTCCACGGCAGAAGGCACGCCGAGGGAAAGGGCGGCCTGATTGATGAAGGTGCTGAGTCTCTTAGGTGAAGGGACTTGTGTGCCAGCACACGGTTGAAGCCCGGGCTTAATGACAGCCGGGGCTTCCTTGGCATATCCTGCAGGTGCCGCGCACAAGCTGAGGGAGAGCAGGGCGCATATGGCTCTGATGACAGAGCTTTGTAATAGAAACGAAAGGATGGGCACGGGCTACACCGCCTTTTTCAATATACGGTTCATTGTAGGGGACAAGCCCTGAAAAGACTGCTGCATCGTGTCGGTGGACATGCGGCAAAAGCAGGTGTGATTTTGGCTAAATGTAGCGAGAAGGCTCAGGAGGGCGCATGAACCGGCGAATGCAGATGAAACAAACCGCAGGTGATGGCGGACAGCGAGATTTTGGGCTCATACTGCCACTGCATTTCACTGCGCCGAGCCTCATGCTGCTCCTGAATGAGTCTTTGCTTCTCCTCGTCCGGCTCCTTCAGGAGCTCCTCGTAATAGCTGTCCACGATCCGCAGCTCCTCTGCAAGCCTGACCTCCGCCTGGGAGGCCCAGCTGTAATCCCGCTCGCTCAGCTGCTCCAGCAGATGCTGCTCCAGCAGCTCCGCTCCTTGAGCGAGGGACAGCACCGCTGGACGTATATGCACATACTCCGGCAGCCGTGGAGATAAGCTTCGCTCCTGCAGTTGCGTGTCAAACTGGGAGACAATCTGTTTTCGGGATAAAGAAATGGCCACATAGTGCAGCTCTTCCCGCTTGAGGTCACAGCTGAACTCTACCTTGAAGCAGACGCCCAGCCATTGCTCCAATGCCGCGGATCTGGTCTTGGGCCTGGCCTCCGGCTCCGGCTCCTCAAACAGATACAGATACTGCCCTTCCTCGCGCGCAGCCTGCCAGATTTGCTGCAGACGGCGGCTGCCGAAGGTCACATCCTCCCGCTGGATTCGCCCCGGCCCCAGCACGGGAAGCATAGGAACAGGAGCACTGCCGTAATAGCGGGACAGCAAAGGGTCTTGAGCAAGAGCAGCAGAGGCTCCAGAGCCAGAAGTCTGATCAGCGCGGGCTTTGGCTTCAAGCTGTGCATCGTAAGCGTGGGGATCAAACACAAACGTGAAGGATAATGTCTCGGCCGGCGCACCGGTTCGCTCGATAAAGCCCCAATAATAGGGGCGGTTCGTCAGCATTTTATCCGCCTGAGGGGACAGCTTTACGGTTACATGCTGGGGAGACCGCTCCAGCACCTGACACTGTGTAGCATCTAAATATACGGAAACATGCTGCTGAATCTGCTGCGGGGACAGGCTCATATTCAGGCCTCCTCTTCTCGTAGGATGTTCGTGGGTGTCTGTAATTCCAGCTCTTCCTTGAGCTGATGCAGTGAATCTCCCAAAGAGCCTAGCTTATGGCGGATTTCGTCATCGCTGCTTGATTCCAGCATGATTTTGTACAGGCTTTTCTCGATAGATTCCTTCTTCTCCAGCCGCTCCAGGATCACATCCAGTCCGCCGATGACCAGCTCAAACATGTTGATCTTCTCATGCAGCAGGCTCAGGATATGCTCTTCAATCGTGCCCTTGGTGGACAGGTTATGAATGTGAACATCGTTCTGCTGACCGAGGCGGTGGACGCGTCCGATCCGCTGCTCCACCCGCATGGGATTCCACGGCAGATCAAAATTAATCATATGGTGGCAAAATTGCAGGTTGATGCCTTCACCGCCGGCTTCTGTGGCGATCATAACCTGGGCCTTACCCCGGAACAGGTCCATCATCCAGTCTTTTTTACCGCGGTTCATGCCTCCCCGATAAGGAACGGAGGTCAGACCGTGATCGCGGAAATAGTTCAGTAAATACTCCTGTGTTGCCCGGTATTCGGTAAAGACGATTACTTTTTCATTCATGCCCTGGATGAGCTCGATCGCTTTCTCTGCTTTGGTGTTGGCTTTAACGGCTTTAATCAAATGAACCAGATCCCAGATCCGGTCGCGGACAGGAGAATCCTCGGGCAGCTTCTTGGCCAGGTTCACGAGGGTGACAAAGACGGCATCGCGGCTGCTGCACACCTCCCGCTGCAGGGTGACGAGTGACAGCATGCTGCTCATATTACCCCCGGCTGCCTGATACTGATCCTTCACAAATGACGTAACTCCGTCATAGAGTGTTTGCTCGTCATCAGAGAGCTGGAGCAGTGCATTACGCACCGATCGTTTGGTGAATTGTACCGGCCCCTCTCCCCGGCGATTGCGGATCATGACCTTGGCCAGCTCGTCCTTCAGCTGCTCCTGATTTTTCGGTCGGCGCTTATCCACGACAAAGTTGGCCGAGAATTCGCCCTGGCGGCCGAGCTGGCCCGGCTTGAGCAGGGTAATCAGGTTAAACAGCTCGCTGAGATCATTTTGCACGGGTGTAGCGGTGAGGAGCAGGCAATATTTTTTACGCAGCTTCTGAATGAATTGATAGTTGGTCGTCTTCTTGTTCTTCAGCTTGTGGGCCTCATCAATGATCAGCATGTCATATTCCTCATTGAGTAACAGGTTCTGATGGGGCTCCCGCTTGGCAGTGTCCATAGAGGCGACGATGATGTCATTGCCCCAGGAGTAGGCTTTTTTTTGGGCGATGGCCGGAATGCCGAACTTGGAGTTGAGCTCCCGCACCCATTGCAGCACGAGGGAGGCCGGGACGAGAATGAGCACCTTGGAGACGAGGCCGCGGATCATATATTCTTTTAGAATCAGGCCGGCTTCGATCGTCTTGCCCAGTCCTACCTCATCGGCAAGAATGGCCCGTCCGGACATTTGGAACAATACCTTTTGAGCTGTATCGATCTGGTGGGGAAGAGGAGACAGGCTCCCGATCTGCTTCAGGCACTGCAATTCCTCAAAGCTCGTGACCAGGGAGGCCTCTTCACCCTGCAGCGCTAAGCGGGACAGTGCGTAATCTCCCCAGGGACCGCCTTTGTCCAAGCGGCTTTGCAGGTCATGAAGCCAGGTTCGGTCTAGGTGAAGGGGAACAGGGATGCGCTGATCCGTAATAATATGGCTGGAGTCCGATGACGATGAGTTCAGGTGAATCTCCTCCTCTGATTTAAGTGTCCGGGCATGCGGTGTAAAAGTAGTATGGACGAAAAAAAGAAGCTTCATAACCAGAGACTGTCATTATAAGGTGCTGATCCATTCATTGATGAAGGAGGTCGTTGAGAATGACGGGTAAAAGGGTGCACAGGCTGGAGGGGCTTAGCGAGAAGATTTTTCTGGACCGATACGCCTGGAAAAATAGCGATGTCCAGCAGGCCAAGGTGGGGGATGTGGTTCTCGTGCTGACGAAGGACGACCCTAAATTTCCCGCCAAGGAGGTCGGTGAGATTGTTGAGCGGGAAGGAGATCACGTTACGGTGAAGACTCGCTCGGGAGAGCTTGTCACTACAGAGGTAGAAAAGCTGACCTTGACGGTGGAGAGTACACCGGAAGAAATGTGGGATCGGCTGGCGGGCGCGATGGCGTCAGCAGAGCCTACAGCGGCGCTGCAGCAGGAATGGAGGCGTAGATTCCGGCATATTCTGGATGACTGGAAGCTGGTTCCAGGGGGGCGTATTGCAGCCGGGGCGGGTGCAAGCGATGAGTTGACGCTCTTTAACTGCTATGTGATCCCTTCCCCGCAGGACAGCCGGGGCGGCATTATGAAAACGCTGGGCGAAATGACGGAGATCATGTCCCGTGGCGGCGGGGTTGGCATCAATCTGTCTTCCCTTCGTCCCCGCCGCGCTCTTGTTCGCGGCGTAAACGGCGCCTCTAGTGGTGCCGTGTCTTGGGGTGGGCTGTTCAGCTACACCACGGGCCTGATTGAGCAGGGCGGGAGCCGCCGGGGGGCCCTGATGCTGATGATGAATGACTGGCATCCCGATGTGCTGGATTTTATTACGGTTAAGCAGAAGATGGGCGAAGTGACCAATGCGAATCTTTCGGTCTGTGTCAGTAATGCCTTTATGAAGGCGGTCAAGGAGGATGCATCGTGGGAGCTGGTATTTCCGGACACCCGCGACGCGGCGTACGACGAGAGCTGGAACGGAGATCTGGATGCCTGGAAATCAGCCGGTCATAAGGTCATTCCTTACAAAACCGTCAAGGCTCGCGAAATCTGGCATACGATTGTGGAATCGGCATGGAAATCGGCAGAGCCGGGTGTCGTGTTTATGGAATATTACAACCAGATGTCGAACAGCTGGTATTTTAACCCTATTATCTGTACTAATCCGTGCGGAGAGCAGGGGCTGCCAGGCTGGGGTGTATGCAATCTATCGGCCATAAACTTATCCAGGTTTTACGATGACTGCAAGCAGGACGTTGCCTGGGAGGAGCTGGCGGAGACGACCCGCTGGTCGGTACGTTTTCTTGATAATGTAATCGATACGACGCCGTATCATTTCCCGGAAAATGAAGAGAATCAAAAAAAGGAACGTCGGATCGGCCTGGGCACGATGGGCTTGGCGGAGCTGATGATCAAGCTGAAAATTCGTTATGGCAGCCCGGAATCGCTGGAATTCCTGGACAAGCTATATGGCTTTATCGCCCGTGAGGCTTATCTGGCATCCGCAGATATTGCGATGGAGAAAGGCTCGTTTAAGGCTTTTGATGCAGAGCTGTATCTGCAGAGCGGCTTTATGAAAAATATCGTTGAGGTCTATCCGGAGGTAGGCGAAGCCGTTCGCAGCAAAGGCATCCGAAACGTAACGGTCATTACACAGGCGCCGACGGGCAGCACCGGCACGATGGTGGGTACCTCGACAGGCATTGAGCCCTACTTTGCATTCAAGTATTTTCGCCAAAGCCGCCTAGGCTATGATGAGCAGCTCGTGCCCATAGCTCAGGAATATCTGGACAGCCATCCGGGGGAAGAGCTGCCGAGCTATTACGTGACGGCGATGGAGCTGTCGGCGGAGGATCATATTGTAGCACAGGCCGCCATTCAGCGATGGGTGGACAGCTCAATCTCCAAAACGGCGAACTGTCCGGCAGATTTTACGATCGAGGATACGAAGCGGTTGTATGAGCTTGCCTTTGACCTGGGCTGCAAGGGTGTGACCATTTATCGGGACGGCAGCCGGGATGTGCAGGTGCTGCAAACAGAGAAGAAGGAGCAGGACCTGTCTGTGAAGGAAACATCGGCACAGTCCGCAGGGGACGGACCGGATGCGGAATTGAGGGAGCAGGTGGTTTCTCCGGAGCCGGGGGCCTCAAGGGGGACGGAGGAGGACCATGGTGGATCAGCAGGGGCAGGAACAGCCGGTGATTTCGGCATTCAGCATCCTCATGAGCAGAGGGCAGCGGAAGAAATGACTGGGGCAGGAACAGCCGGTGGAAAAAGCAGTCTGGATCAGCAGTATAAGAGACGTCCTGCCGTACTGCGCGGTGCTACTTACAAGATGAACACGCCTTTCGGCATGGCGTATATTACCATCAATGATTTGAATGGTA
The DNA here is from genome assembly GCF_044383795.1 of Paenibacillus sp. JSM ZJ436. NCBI lineage: Bacteria > Bacillati > Bacillota > Bacilli > Caryophanales > Paenibacillaceae > Paenibacillus > Paenibacillus sp. JSM ZJ436. The sequence goes on along the minus strand of NZ_JBISEO010000013.1, from coordinate 3,222 downwards.
TCCCGGGAGAAATTTTCCTGAATGTCGGCAAAGCAGGCTCTGATGTATTTGCCATGGCGGAAGCTCTGGGGCGCGTATGCTCTCTGTTCCTGCGCTATGGGGATCATGGCAACAAGGTGGAGCTGCTCATCAAGCATCTTAAAGGCATCGGCGGTTCCGGGGCTATTGGCTTTGGTGTTAACCGCGTAGAATCTATTGCCGATGCCGTGGCCAAGGCGCTGGAGCTGCATGCAGTCAGTGCCAGCGGTCAAGGAGAGACTTGCGCAGCAGGGACGGGGCTGGCTGGAGGCGGTGAAGGCGGTGCTAAGATGAGCATAGAGCTTGGAGATGGTGCAGTCGAGACTCATGCAGAGATGAGCGCTGCCGCTAGGGCTGAGACGGACGGGGCTGATGAGCAGATCGCCGGCTCGCGGGATTTATGCCCCTCCTGCGGCAGTGCAACATTGATCAACATCGAGGGCTGCAAAACGTGCAGCAGCTGCGGCTACAGCCGCTGCTCGTGAGGCACGTGGCGGAACTAAAAGCGGCTTGTTTGTTAAGCGGGAGAAGCTTTATCCTATGTATGTAGGCAGCGAAGCACGAAGCCTGTAGGTCATCATGATGGCCTGCAGGCTTTTTGTGAGCTTTTGAGCAGGCATGGAGTATAGGAAGTGTTTTTTCATTGTTAGAAATCTGTAAGTCACCACAAGATCCTTTCGCCGTGCTGGAAATAAATGTGGCTAAAAAAGTGAGCGTTCACGTACTGAGGCATTCATTTGCAGCTCATTTGCTTGAAGCGGGCACAGATCTTCGTTATATTCAGGAGCTGCCCGGTTATGCCAGCAGCCGTACAACCGAGCGCTACACCCATGTGACGGTAAAAGATGCGAGACGGATCAAGAGTCCATTGGACTTCTAATTTTGTTTCATTAGTGATATAGAAAAATCTGTAGAAGGAATAAAGGTCGATGCTTAGTCACATCGCATAACATCCTCCCAAACGGGTATTTACGAAGTTCATTAAACCACGTATTATTAACGTATTCGTGAAGTTCGTGAAGTAAGAAGTTAGGTGAAATTATCAGCAAACATTTAAAAAGAAATGAGCCGATGATGCATGCACATTGGAGACAAAATTAATTTCAATACAAAAAAAGACCCAACTGCATATTACTATTCAATTGCATTAAACAACTATTTTGCAAGTTCAGACTTAGAGTCATCCGATAATTATCACTCTTTTAGGAATAATCTTTCTTGCTGTATCTTTTCGTTTATGGTTTTAGAATCTACAATTTGGTCAATTTACTTTGATGGATTAAATAAAGACCTACAGACCGATTATCAATTTAAACCGGTATTACGAAGGAATTTGGTTACTCGTAGACAAACATTCAAGAACATGAGTATAGAAGAGAAATATAAAACACTATTGAAAGAGTTGTTTGATTTTACATTTAATCAAACTGAACAACCTTATGTTTTATTTGAAGAATTTGTTCGATTTCGTAATATGCTAGTCCACCCTGAAAGCACATATACGACTACACACATTGAAATTACGGATATAAGAGAAAGTAATTGGTCAGGAGAGCTTATTGGCGAGTCTTCAACTTCACAGAGACAAGTAGGAGAATTTCGGTTAACAGGATTCTCTAATAACTTTTCAGATATTTCTCTTCAGGATTGTCAGAAAGCTTTAGAGATAGTACACATAATGAGAAGGACATTAATTGATAACCGTATCGTTAAGCCGTTAATACTTTGTTTAGACAAAAATAAAAAATTATCATATGAATCCGAAGACATAATTAAAGATATATTTGAACAGCACTTCTCGTAAGCAACTCAGAGAAGGTTGATAACTCCACCTAACACCACATTCAAGCTGCGTCGCTGTCGCTCCTTGTTCCAGCCGAAGTAGAAGAAGTGGATTTCAAGAAGTAAACTCAATGCATGAAGTGTAATCAGCCGGACAACCCTGCACAGCCTAACCGCGTCGCGGCCGTTTCCTTTGGTCAAGGCAGTGAGGGTTCGTGTATGCAAGAACGTTAGATGAAATCAACTTATTACAATTTTGTTGGAATAAGAAGGAAATAATAGAAATACGTCGAATTACCTCATTTATGAAATATAAATGGGGTGGGAATAATGAGAAAGCATCATTTATATGTTGCGAAATTTAGCATTAATGAAAATCTCTTTACCAGACCGCTGGAAGAACTTAAGCCTCTATTCTATGAGGGGATTGTTACAACCGGCATCTTTTTGGAGTTATACAATTCCTTATGGAGTTTCATGGATATAACTCATATAAACATTGAAGGAAGGGCTTTGATAGCGGGGAGAGTTGTAAGAGCAAAAACTGAATCAACCAAAATTGTGGACTGTCAACAGTAAATCAGACAACTTTTTTAAGGGCCGCAGCTTTATACTGAACGGGTGTCATGTAACCTAGTGAACCATGAACCCGGTGTTTGTTAAACCAGTTCACATAATCATATAATTCTAGCTTTAGATGGTGGAGACTCTGGAACGACATCTGGTTAATGAATTCGGTTTTCATTACTTTGTAAGTCGCTTCAGCAACGGCGTTGTCGTAAGGACAGCCCTTCATGCTGAGCGAACGACCGATGTCAAAGGTCTTTAACAACGTATCCATGGCCTGGTTTTTAAACTCACTTCCACGATCCGTGTGGAACCACTGAATGTCGCTCAAATCGCCTTCTACTGTGGCAAAGGCGCGGGAAACTAGAGCAGCGTCCTTACGCGGACCTGCACTGTGCCCAATAATTTCTCTGTTGAATAAGTCGACCAGTACACAAATGTAATGCCACTTGTGCCCGACTTTAACATACGTCAGATCGCTGACGACAAAGCGTTTTGCTTCTGTTTGGTTGAACTCACGTTTCAATACATTGGCTGTGTTTGCATCATTACAAGCCGTTCTATGCGGCTTATACTGAGCCATCGTGTACGTGGACACAAGACCTTGCTCTTTCATAATCCGCCCAATACGGCGTCTGGAAACCGTGTATCCTTGCTCCTGGAGTTTCGTTTTAATCTTCCGTGTCCCATAGACTTTGCGGTTGCTTTGAAAGATCGCTACGATCGCCTTCGTAAGGATGCTCTCGTCTTCGCTTTCTTTCTCGCTTACGTCATAGTAAAAGGTGCTTTTAGGGATTTGTAGGACGTTACACATTGCTGATACCGAGTATTTATCACTATTTTGTTTAATGATGT